>CP119315.1:346000-684500 GCA_029202845.1 Candidatus Sphingomonas colombiensis
CGCCCCCAGCCCGAACTCTCCCCCATCCGCAAACTGAGTAGAGGCGTTCCACAGCACGATCGCCGAATCCACCTCTGCAACAAAGCGTTGCGCGATACCTTCGTCGGAGGCCACGATCGCATCGGTGTGGTGGGAGCCATGGCGCGCGATATGCGCCAGCGCGCCTTCCAAGCCATCGACCACCGCCACCGAGGCGATGGCATCGAGATATTCGGTATCCCAATCGGCATCATCAGCCGCCGCGATTCCCGGCGCGATCGCGCAAGCGCGCCCATCACCGCGCACCTCGCAACCCGCCGCGACGAGTGCCGCAATCAGTGCGGGTGCGGCGGGATAAGACGCGTCGATCAACAGCGTCTCCATCGCACCGCATATGCCTGTACGACGCATTTTCGCATCGACGACGATCGCCTCGGCCATCGCGCGATCGGCGGAGGCGTGGACGAAGACGTGGTTGATCCCGTCAAGGTGCGCGAGCACCGGCACGCGCGCTTCGGCCTGCACCCGCGCGACCAGGCTCTTGCCGCCACGCGGCACGATAAGGTCGATCAGGCCGTCCGCAGTCAGCATCGCGCCAACCGCCGCACGATCGGTGGTCGCGACACGCTGCACGGCGCCGGCCGGAAGCCCGGCCTGCGACAAGCCAGCGACGAATGCACGATGGATCGCCGCGTTGCTCTCCACCGCTTCCGATCCGCCGCGGAGCACCACCGCATTGCCGGACATCACGCACAAAGCGGCCGCGTCAGCAGTCACGTTCGGACGACTTTCGTAGATGATCCCGATCACCCCGATCGGCACTCGCACCCGGCGCAGCACCAGCCCGTTCGGGCGGGTCACCTCATCGATCACCGCGCCAACCGGATCGGCCAGCGTCGCGACGGTCGCCACGCCATCGGCCATCGCCGCGATCCGCCCGGCATCGAGCCGCAGTCGATCGAGCATCGCCGGCGTCAGACCATTGGCGGCGGCCCGTTCCATATCGAGCGCGTTCGCGGCGAGGATATCCGCGCTCGCGGCACGCAACGCTTCGGCCGCGGCGCGCAATCCGGCGCGGCGCTGCTCGGTCGACAATTGCGCGAGCAACCGCGCGGCGCCACGCGCTTCTGCGGCCATGGTCGCGATCATTGCGGCGGGAGAGGGTGTATCCAGCATAATGGCCGCGCCTATCACGCGCAGCCGCGCCTGCCGAGTCAGTTGGGCGGTTCGCTCTCCGCGTTTTCGCCGGCGCCGGTCTTGGCCGAGCAATCGCCGACACCCCGCGCCGCGCCAAACGGTTTCGACCGCCCCATCGTCCAGTTCGCCTGCATCCGCACCTGGGGGTTGGGCGCGCACCAGATCTCGCCACTATCGTCCAGCGCGGTCACCCAGATTAGATTGTGCTCCTGACCATAATCGATGACCGCGATGGCGAACCCCGTGCCCTTGCCAAGCACGTGAAGCGGAATCGGCGGATCGAGTTGCTGGAAGGTCATGCCCGCAAAACCGCCGCTGCCGGTGCTCCGTTCCCGAAAATCTCCTTATCCTCGATCAATAAAATGGCGCGCACGATGAAACCAAAGGCGATCCGCGCTATATCGCCGGGGCCGGGAGGCAGGAATTCGCCCCATGACGATGCACAATCGACGCGAAACCTTGTTCGGACTGCTCGCCATTGGTGCAGCCGCGCCAATCGTCTCCGCCTGCCATGTGACGCCGGCGGACGCGGCGCCCGAGCGGTTCGAAGTCAATTTCACCGATGCACAATGGAAAGCGCGGCTATCCCCGGCCGCGTGGCGCGTGCTGCGCCATGACGGGACCGAGCGCCCCTTCTCCAGCCCGCTCAACGACGAGCATCGCGCCGGCCTGTTCCTCTGCGCCGGCTGCGCGTTGCCGGTGTTCGACGCCAAAACGAAATTCGACAGCGGCACGGGCTGGCCGAGCTTCTGGGCGCCGCTGCCCAATGCTGTGCGCGACCGCAGCGACAGCACGCTGGGCATGGACCGTACCGAGGTGCACTGCCGCCGCTGCGGCGGACATCTGGGGCATGTATTCGATGACGGGCCGCGGCCGACGGGCAAACGCTATTGCATGAACGGCGTGGCGCTCACCTTCCGGCCGGCCTGAGGTTGCCGATCATGCCCGCGCCCCGTAAAGGCATCCCCATGTCCGAAAAGCCTGTGCTCGACCTGCTGATCGCCGCCCCGCGCGGCTTCTGCGCCGGGGTGGATCGTGCGATCCGCATCGTCGAACTGGCGATCGAGAAACATGGTGCGCCGGTCTATGTCCGGCATGAGATCGTGCACAACAAGTTCGTCGTGGACAGTCTGAAGGCGCGCGGCGCGATCTTCGTCGAGGAATTGACCGAAGTGCCCGATGGAGCACCCGTCGTCTTTTCCGCGCATGGCGTGCCAAAATCGGTGCCCGCCAACGCCGAGGCGCGTGGCCTGGAATATCTCGACGCCACCTGCCCGCTGGTCAGCAAGGTCCATCGGCAGGCCGAGCGCCTGGTCGAATCCGGCCATCACATCATCTTCATCGGCCACGCCGGCCATCCCGAGGTGATCGGCACTTTCGGCCAGGTGCCGGAAGGTGCGATGACGCTGGTGGAGACCGTGAAGGATGCCGAGGCACTGACCCCGGCCAATCCCGACAATCTCGCCTTCCTCACCCAGACCACGCTGTCGGTGGACGATACGGCGGAAGTGGTGCGCACGCTCCAACGGCGGTTCCCGTCGATCCACGCCCCGCGCGGGGAGGATATCTGCTACGCCACATCGAACCGTCAGGCAGCGGTGAAGGCGATCGCCGCCACCTGCGATGCGGTGCTGGTGATCGGCGCGCCCAATTCGTCGAACTCGGTCCGGCTGGTCGAGGTGGCGGAGCGCGAAGGCATTCGCGCCGCGCTGATCCAGCGCGCCGCCGATCTGGACTGGGCATTCCTCGATGGGGTCCGGACGCTCGGCCTCACCGCCGGCGCCTCCGCCCCGGAATTGCTGGTGCGCGAACTGGTCGACCGACTGGCTGCTCGCTTCACGGTCAACGAGCGCGAGGTGGAGACGACGCGCGAATCGATCGCGTTCAAACTGCCGCGCGGGCTGGAAACCGCCGCCTGACGCTGGCATGGCCGCGTTCACGCCAACGCGACCACGGGGGAAGAATGACGCGCCTATTCGATAATCCGTCGCGCGCGGGCGCGCGCTGACATGGCCGTCTATACGCAGGTGTCGGCCGAGGTGCTGACGGCATTCTTGACGCGTTACGATGTCGGCGAACTCGTCTCCGCCAAGGGCATTGCGGAAGGGGTCGAAAACTCGAACTTCCTCGTCGAGACGACGCGCGATCGCTTCATCCTGACGCTCTATGAAAAGCGCGTCGCGGCGGCCGATCTGCCGTTCTTCATGGCGCTGCTCGACCATCTCGACGCAAAGGGCCTGCCCGTCCCCCCCGCGATCAAGGATCGCGACGGCGTGGAGATTCAGGAACTCGAAGGACGGCCGGCCTGCCTGATCCGCTTCATGCCCGGCGTTTCCCTGTCGCATCCCACACCTGCGCAGGCGCTGGCGGCGGGCAATGCAATGGGAGAGATGCACCGCGCCGTCACCGATTTCGCGCCGACCCGCGAAAACTCGATGGGCGTGGATACCTGGCGTCCGTTGTTCGAGCGCTGCGGCTGCGGCCGCAGCCTCGATCAGATCGCGCGCGGCCTGCACGACGATCTCGCCGAGGCGCTCGACAAGGTGGAGGCGGCGTGGCCGCGCGACGGATTTGACCGCATCGCTATCCACGCCGATCTTTTCCCGGATAACGTGCTGATGCTGGGCGATAAAGTTACCAGCCTGATCGACTTCTATTTCGCGTGCACCGATATCCGCGTGTATGATCTGGTGATCATGCACAGCGCATGGTCGTTCGATAACGCCGGTCGCAATTATGATGCGGCGGTCGGCGATGCGCTTATCGCGGGCTATCAACACCATTTCCCGCTCACCGACACGGAACACGCGCTGTTCGCCACGCTCGCCAGCGGCGCGTGCATCCGTTTCGCGCTGTCCCGCGCGTGGGACTGGCTCAACACTCCCCCCGATGCTCTTGTCATGCGTAAGGATCCGCTCGCCTATATGCGCCGCCTCCATCACTATGATTCCTCACTGGCGGCGCGCGTCGCATGACTGAAATGCCGAAGGTAGAGGCGTTCACCGATGGCGCGTGCAAGGGCAATCCCGGCCCCGGCGGGTGGGGCGTGGTGCTGCGCATGGGCGGGCACGAGAAGGAATTATCCGGTGGCGATCCGGCAACCACCAACAATCGCATGGAAATGACCGCGGCGATCGAGGCGCTGAACGCGCTGACGCGCCCGTGCCAGGTGCGGCTCTGCACCGACAGCCGCTATGTCATGGACGGGCTGACCAAGTGGATTCGCGGCTGGCAGCGCAACGGCTGGCGCACCGCCGACAAGAAGCCGGTCAAGAATGCCGAGCTGTGGCAGGCCCTGCTCGCGGCGGCCAAGCCTCATCGCATCGAATGGGAATGGGTGAAGGGTCACGCCGGCCACCCGGAAAACGAACGGGCCGACAAGCTGGCAAGCGACGCGGCCATCGACGCCGGGCGAGCCGGGCGCAAGGCCTGACTTCGCCCGGCGGCGGCGCGCTTATTCCTCTTCGATCGTGGGGGCGTTCACCCCGTTCTTCTTGACCGATTCGATCGCGTTGATCGCGCTCGCCTTGTTCGTATAGCCTTCGGTCCAGAAGATCGTTTCGCTGTTGTACTTGAAGTACGCCACGAACTCGCCGGCCTTGTTCTTCTTGATCGTGAACTTGTGCGCCATCGATAGTCTCCCTTCCTAATGGGTTAGGAGAACTTATCGACGAATCTCGCGGGCGTATAGCGGGCGATATCGATGCCCGGAGGCGGTGCATCGCCCAGCAGAAGCGCCGCCCCGATCAGCGCGGCGGCGGGGGCGGTCTGGATGCCGAAACCGCCCTGCCCCGCAAACCAGAAGAAGCCGGGCGCATCGGGCGCGAAACCATATACCGGCAGCCGATCCGGCGCGAAGCTGCGCAAACCCGCCCATTTCCGTTCGACCTGCTTCACGCACCAGTCGACCGCCTGCTCCATCCGGTCGATCGCGATCGCGACGTCGAGTTCCTCTGGCTGGACATCGC
The DNA here is from genome assembly GCA_029202845.1 of Candidatus Sphingomonas colombiensis. Classification (NCBI taxonomy): domain Bacteria; kingdom Pseudomonadati; phylum Pseudomonadota; class Alphaproteobacteria; order Sphingomonadales; family Sphingomonadaceae; genus Sphingomonas; species Candidatus Sphingomonas colombiensis. The sequence continues at coordinate 351,145 of CP119315.1, forward strand.
CGGGCTCGACCGGGGTTTCATCGTGTGGGGAAAGCCACAACCGGCCGCCGGCCTCGGGCTTGAAATAGAATGCGCCGCCGAGATCCGCGACAAGCGGCATCCCCATCGGCACCGCCGGATCGACGCGAAGTTGCGCCAGGGTGCGACGATAGGGCTGGATACCGATCGGCGCCGCGCCGGCCATCTGCGCCACCTTGTCCACCCATGCACCGGCCGCATTCACGAGCACCGCCGCTTCGTGAGGCCCATCGGTGGTCTCGATCCGCCAGCGACCGTTTTGCCGCGTTGCGCCAATCAGCCCGCAGCCAAGCGTCAGCGTCGCCCCCGCCCGTCGCGCCTTGGCCAATGCGTCGGCATGGAGCGCCGCAACGTCGATATAGGCGCAGGTCGGCTCGGACACCCCGACAGTCCAACCCGGGCGCAGACCGGGGATATGCGCGGCGGGATCGACCCGCTCCAGCGCCACGCCGGAACCCGCGAACTCCGCCAGAAACGCATCGGCCAGCGCCGCGTCCTCCGGCCGGCCGATGTGCAACGATCCCAGCGGATCGAGGAATCCGCCCGCTTGCAGGAACGGCCCCGATAGCGTGGTCAGCGGCTGAATCGCCGGGCCGCCATAGGTTTCGGACCAGAAAGCAGCCGAACGCCCGGTGGAATGATAGCCCGCGACATCCTCCGCCTCGAGGATCAACACCCGTGCACGATCACCGATCGCCGCAGCAAGGGTGGCGCCGGCAATCCCGGCGCCGACAATCGCGATATCGTAGCTCATCGCGCGTGCGAATCGAGGAAACCGTCGATCGCCGCAAGCGCCCGATCGCGCACCGCATCCGCCTCGCGCAGGATTTCATGCGCCGATTCGGGGCCAAAATGCACCACCTCAGCCGCCGGCAAGTGCTCGGCGATGCGGAGCGCGGCGCGCGGATCAACCAGCGCATCGGCCTCCGCGACCAATATCATGGTCGGCGTTTCGAGTTTTCCGAGTCGCGGATCGGCTTCAAGCGCCCGCGTGCCGGCAAAAGCCTGCGTCAGCCATGCCCAGCTCGGCGGCCCGAGCTGGATTTCCGGCTTCTGCGCATACCAGAAACCCTCGTCGTCATAACGCCCCGAATCATGCGTCAGCAGCTTCTGCCGATCGAGTCGCGCGCCGGGCCGCTCATGCCCCTTCCACGCCGCGCGCGCGGGGTTACCGAGCCGACACATCAGCCGCGCAACCTGCTCGCCGAGCCACGGACCGACGGGCGCGCGCAACCCCAGCATCGGCGCGACCAGCACCGCCGCGGCGGGGTCGACCGCGCGCTCCACCAGCGCCCGCAGCACGAGATAGCCGCCCATCGAATGCCCCATGATGACGCGCGGGCCCGGCGCATCCCACGCCTGCCAGAAGGCAGCGAGATCGGCGATCCATGGCGCAAAATCGCTGGCATGGCCCACATGCTGGTCAGGCGAGAGTCGCCCGGAGCCACCTTGCCCGCGCCAATCGAACGAGGCGACCGTCCAGCCGGCATCGTGCCAGTACCCGAATGTTTCCAGATACTTTTCGAACACGTCGCCGCGCCCGCCCTGGAACAGGATCGCGCCACGCGGGGTGCCCTCCGCGGGCCAGTCGAAGCGACGGATCGCCCAGCCGTCCGGCGCTGCCCAATATGAGATCGACGCGCCGGCCGGAAGCGCGCGGCGGATGGGCGATACGATGGTCATCGGGCATGGTTACGGTTTGGAAAGCCATTCCGTCTAGTGCGTGTCGGGATGGAATGGACCGTTCTTCTGTGGGGCCTGCCCGCGATACTCGTGCTCCTACTGCTGTCGGCGGGCGTCGAGGACGTGCGCACCCGCGAGATCGCCAATTGGAAGACCGCCGCGATCGCGCTGCTCGCGCCGCTGTGGTGGCTTGCGATCGGCCTGCCGCCCTGGCCCGGAATGGCCGCGCAATTTGGCGTGGCGCTGGCGGTGTTCGCGCTGTTCTGCGTCGCGTTTCATTTCGGCCAGATGGGCGGTGGCGACGTGAAGCTGATCGGCGCGGTGGCGCTGTGGCTGCCGCTGACGCCGCTGGTGCAGATGCTGATCGTGATGTCGCTCGCTGGGGGCGTGCTGACGCTACTCATGCTGGCCGATCACCGCATCAGAAAAAGCCAACGAACTCTTGAGGTTCCATACGGCGTGGCGATCGTCTTCGCCGCACTCGCGGTTCTTCACGAACCTCTTCTTAACCAGTTTGCGTAATCATAGCCGGGAATACCTCGGACCGCCGAACGCTTGAAAGGCACGTTGAGTCATGGATACTCGGAAGGTTGTATTGCTGGTCGGCGCGCTATTCGTCGCTGCCATCACCGCATTCTTCGCGCGAACGCTGATCGTGGGAAGCGCAGCGCCTCAGGCGAACGCAATGGCTGGTGCCCCCGCGATCGACGGGCCGAAAGTGCTGGTCGCCACACGCGCCATGCCGATCGGCACGATCATCGATGCCGGCGCGGTAAAATTCCAGCCGTGGCCGAAGGAACTGGTCGAAGGGGCCTATTTCCAGGAAGGCGCGGGCTTCGACATGAAGAATGTCGTCGGCACGGTGGTGCGCAACGCGATCACCGCCGGTCAGCCGATCACGCAGGGCGCGCTGGTCAAGCCCGGCGATCGCGGCTTCCTTGCCGCCGCGCTTGGGCCGGGGATGCGCGCGGTGACCGTGCCCGTTTCGACCCAGTCGTCCGTCGCGGGCTTTATCTTTCCCGGCGACCGCATCGATCTCCTGCTGACCCAGACGGTCAACGGCGGCGGCGATGGGCCGCCCCTCAAGACCTCGGAAACGATCATGCGCAATCTGCGCGTGCTGGCGACCGATCAGCGCACGTCCGATGAAAAGGACGAAAAGGGCAACACCGTCGTCCACACCTTCTCCACCGTGACGATCGAGGCCACGCCAAAGATCGCCGAGGAGATTGCGGTCGCGCAGACGGTCGGCTCGCTCTCGCTGTCGCTCCGCTCGATCGCCGACAATCAGGCCGAGCTGGAACAGGCGATCGCCTCCGGCACGGTGAAGCTGCCCATCAATGGTGATTCGAAGGCGGAAAAGGCGCTGATGGTGCAACTCGCCAGCCAGCCGCAGAACGGCAATTCGACCTTCTCGGTCGGCGCGGATGTCTCGCGCTATCAGCGCCGCACCGTGCCCGGCAAGGTGCAGGACAACAGCACGCCCGCCGATCCCAATGCAGCCGGGGCGTTTCCAGGGGGGGCGCTGGCTAACGGCCCCGTCGTGCGCATCGCGCGGGGCAACACTGTGACCGACGTTCCGGTCGGGGGGAAGAACTGAGATGCGTATTCGCTCAACGCCGATCGGGGTGCCGCTCGCGGTCGCCCTAGCCTCCGCCGCGGTTGTCGTGACCCCGGCCGCGGCACCCGCACAGTCCGCGCCCGCCGCAGGCTCGCCGGTCGTCCAGCTTGCCACCAATCGCGGCCGGCTGATCACGCTGACCCGCCCGATGAGCGACCTGTTCGTCGCCAATTCGGACATCGCCGACGTGCAGGTGCGATCGCCGACCCAGCTCTATATCTTCGGCAAGAAGGCTGGCGAGACGACCGTCTCCGCAACCTCGAAAAGCGGGCAGGTCGTCTATTCCACGACGGTTCGGGTCGGCAATAATTTCGACTCGATCGGCCAGATGCTGAAGCTCGCCATGCCCGAGGCCGCGATCACCGCGACGCCGATGAACGGCGTGGTGCTGCTGACCGGCACCGTGGCGCAGCCCGATGACGGCGCGGAGGCAGAGCGCCTCGTCACCGCATTCGTCGGCGATGGCACGAAGGTGATCAGCCGGTTGCGGACCGCTACGCCGCTTCAGGTGAATTTGCAGGTGCGGTTCGCCGAGGTCAGCCGCAGCTTCGTCAAGAACATCGGGTCGAACATTCTGACGCGCGATAACTCGGGCGGGTTCACTTTCGGCGTGGCATCCGGCCGCTCGCCGGGCACGATCGGCAATATCGATACGTCGAGCTTGCCGAAGCTCGATGCTTCGTCGCTCTACAATCTTCCGGCGGGCTCGATCTCGCTGCCGTTCGATCCGCGGACGGGGCACTTCGTCACCGGCGGCACGCAATATACATTCACGCAAAGCCCGACCGAGCGCACCACGCTCGGGTTCGCGGGCAAACTGCTCGGCCTCGATGTGCTTCAGGCACTCGATCTCGGCGAACGGATCGGCCAGGTGACGAGCCTCGCCAATCCGAACCTGACCGCGCTTTCGGGCGAGACCGGCACGTTCCTTGCCGGCGGCGAGATTCCGATCCCGATCGCACAGGGCCTCGGCGCGGTGTCGATCGAATATAAGCAATATGGCGTCAGCCTCGCCTACACGCCGACGGTGCTGGCCGACGGGCGGATCAGCCTGCGCGTTCGGCCGGAAGTTTCGCAGCTTTCATCCGATGGCGCGGTGACCTTCCAGGGCACCTCGATCCCCGCCATCACCACGCGGCGCGCGGAAACGACGGTGGAGCTGGGCTCCGGCCAGAGCTTCATGATCGCCGGCCTGTTGCAGAATTCGCATAACAACTCGATCGACAAGACCCCCGGCGTCGGCGACCTGCCGATCCTCGGCGCACTGTTCCGTTCCAACGGGTTCCAGCGCAACGAGACCGAGCTGGTGATCGTCATCACCCCGTATCTGGTGAAGCCGGTCAACGCGAACGACATCGTGCTGCCGACCGACGGCTATAAGGCGCCGACCGATCTGGATCGTGTGCTGTTCGGCCAGCTTGGCGGCGGGACGAGCGGGGGCGCGCGACCCAAGCCGACGATGGAGGGCGGCGCGCCGGCGCAACCCTCTGTCGGCGCGGTGGCCCCGGTTGCCCCGATCCCGACCCCCGAACCGCGTCGCGACGACGCGGATCGCAAGGCCGCGACCAAGCCGAAGGACAAGGCAGCGCCCGCTGCCGCGACCCCGGCCCCCGGCTTCTCGTTCAATTGACCCGCCAACCGAGGACATGATCATGGTCAAGCGCACCCTGCTCCTCGCCGTTCTTCCCGCCGTGATGCTCGGCGGATGCAGCGGCACCAAGAACCGCGGGCTCGAATCCGTTCACCAGCCGGTCGTCAGCCGTACCGACTACAGTTTCGATGTCGGCACCGCCCCGAATGGGCTGGCGCCCGGCGAAGAACAGCTGCTCGCCGGCTGGATGAATTCGCTCCGCCTCACCTATGGCGACACTGTCGCGATCGACGATCCCGCCGGCGTCAGCCCGGCGGCCCGTGACGCAGTGACGCGTTCGGCGGCCCGCTTCGGCCTGCTCGTCGGGCAAAGTGCCGCCGTCACCGGCGCCCCGGTCGCCCCGGGCACGTTGCGGGTGGTGGTCAGCCGGGCGCGCGCCAGCGTTCCCAACTGCCCCGATTTCTCGCGCACGCGTCAGCCTGAATTCGAGAGCAACACCTCTTCAAATCAAGGGTGCGCGGTCAATTCGAACCTCGCCGCGATGGTCGCCAATGCGCTCGATCTGGTGCGCGGGGAACCGGGCACGCAGGTTTATGACGCGGCGACCGGTACGCGCGCGATCACCGAATATCGCAAGGCGACACCGACCGGGAACGGCGGCACGACGCTGAAAATTGAAAAAGCGGGGAGCAAGTAAGATGAACGCCCCATGGAAGCCCGCCGGCGTGGCGCATCGCGAGCCGTTCGTCGCCTTCGTGTGTGACGAAACGACGGCGGAAGCGATCCGCCCGGTCGCAACCGAAATGGGCTGGTCGACGGACAAGGTGAACAAGGGCGGCCTGCGTAACGCAGTCCAGACGCTCTCCGTCTCGGCAAGCCCCCAAATCCTGTTCGTCGATCTCGCCGAATCCGGCGATCCGCTCAGCGACATCAATTCGCTGGCGGAGGTCTGCGAGCCGGGAACGGTCGTGATCGCGGCGGGCCAGGTCAACGATGTGCGCCTGTATCGCGATCTCGTTGCGAGCGGCATTCAGGATTACCTGCTGAAACCGCTCAGCCCCGACGCACTGCGCGAGGCCTTTACCCACGCCCAGGCGGTGCTCAACACGCCGAAGGTCGTCGAAGGCGTCGTCGATCGGCCGCATTATGCCGTGGCGGTGATCGGCACGCGTGGCGGCACCGGCGCATCGACCGTCGCGACGTCGCTCGCGTGGCTGATGAGCGAGAAAGAGCAGCGCACCACCGCGATGCTTGATCTCGACGTGCATTTCGGCACCGGCGCGCTTGCGCTCGATCTGGAGCCGGGACGCGGCCTGACCGACGCGATCGAGAACCCTAGCCGCATCGACGGTTTGTTCATCGAGCGCGCGATGATCCGCGCGTCGGACAAGCTTTCCGTCCTGTCGGCGGAGGCCCCGATCAACTCGCCGATCGTCACCGACGGCTCCGCCTTCTTCCAGTTGCAGGAAGAGATGCGCGCCGCCTTCGAGTGCACCGTGGTCGATCTGCCGCGCAACATGCTCGTGGCGCATCCGCATCTCGTCAGCGACATGCAGTGCGCGGTGATCGTGACCGAACTGACGCTGGCCGCCGCGCGCGATGCGATCCGCATCCTGTCATGGATAAAATCCAATGCGCCGCACATGTCCGCGGTGCTGGTCGCCAATCGCGTTCATCCGGGGCAGCAGCTCGAAATCTCGCGCAAGGATTTCGAAGGATCGATCGAGCGAAAGATCGATTTCGTCATCCCGTTCGACCAGAAGCTCGCCGCGCAGGCCGCCAAGCTGGGCAAGCCGATCGCCGAAGCCGGCAAGGGCTCCAAGACGGTCGCGCCTCTCGCGCAGCTCGCTAACCGCCTTTGTGCGGTCGGCGACGCGGACGGCGAAAAGGGTGACGCCGGCAAGGGTACGAAGGGCGGATCGCTGATCGACAAATTCACCGATCTGAAATCCCTTCTGCCCAAGAAACAGGCCGGAACGAAAGCGAAGTGATCGTGGCGCGCGCTTTCCCGCGCGTGGCCGCCATCAAGGACGAGTGAGGGCGCGATGCCGTTGATGCCGATTGCCATGCTTGCACTGGGGGCGCTGTGCGTGATCGGGATGATCGCGTTCGCGCTCGCCGGCCCCTCGGCGGCGCGAACCAGCGGGCGCCGGCTGAACGCGTTGCGCGAGCGTCATTCGACGTCGCCATCGCTGGCGGTCGAGGCGCAGATGCGCCGTATCACCGGCAAGAACGCCACCAAGGCGGATCAGGCGGCGATGCGCTTCCTGCCGAAGCCGGCCGAGCTGAAGAAGCGACTGCACCGTTCCGGCAAGGACTGGACGCTCGGCCAATATGGCATCGCGACGCTTGGCATCACGACCGTCATCGCGATGCTGCTCTCGTTCAAGGGGCTTCCGCTCCTGCTATCCCTGATCGTCGGGCTCGGCTTCGGCGCGGGGATACCGCATTATATCGTCGGCTTCTTCATCAAGCGTCGGCTCGGCCAATTCAACGCGAAGTTCCCGGATGCGATCGAATTGCTCGTGCGCGGCCTGCGTTCGGGCCTGCCGATCACCGAAACCATGTCCGTCGTCGCGAGCGAGGTGCCCGGCCCGGTCGGCGAGGAATTCCGGACGGTTTCGGACAAGATGAAGATCGGCCGTTCGATGGAAGTGGCGCTGCAGGAAACCGCGGACCGCATCAACACGCCCGAATTCCAGTTCTTCTGCATCACCATCGCGATCCAGCGCGAAACCGGCGGCAACCTTGCGGAAACCCTGCAGAATCTCGCAACGGTCCTGCGCCAGCGCGGCCAGATGAAGCTGAAGATCAAGGCGATGTCGTCGGAATCAAAGGCATCGGCCTATATCATCGGCGCACTGCCGTTCATCGTGTTCATCCTCATCTGGTTCATCAACGGCGCCTACATGCAGACCTTCTTCGTCGATCAGCGGCTGATGGTCGCCGGCGGCGGGGCAATGGTGTGGATGAGCATCGGCGCGTTCATCATGGCCAAGATGATCAACTTCGAGATCTGACGCGATGGAAACGGTACAAAATCCGACACTGCTTGGGGTCGACGTCTATCTCGCCGCGACGATCCTGTCCGGCATCGCGACCTTCGCCGTGCTCGTCGCGATCTATGCGGCGCTCAGCGTGCACGATCCGATGGCCCGCCGCGTCAAGGCGCTGAACGAGCGCCGCGAGCAACTGAAGGCGGGCATCACCGCCTCCACCGGCAAGCGCCGCGCAAAGCTGGTGCGCCGCAGCGAGGGGGCGGATCGCATTCGCACCCTGCTCGCATCGCTTCAGGTGTTGCAGGACAGCCAGTTGAAGGATGCGCAGCGCAAGCTGCTTCAGGCCGGCATCCGTTCTAAGGAATGGGCGGTCGGCGTAATTTTCGGCCGGCTGGTGCTGCCGATCGTGCTCGGCGGCATCATTCTGTTCATCGTTTACGGCACCGACAGCTTTCCGGAATGGACCCCGCTCAAGCGCTATGGCCTGGTCGCGGGCACGTTCATCCTGAGCTACAAAGCGCCAGACATCTTCCTCCAGAACAAGATCAGCAAGCGCTCGGCGGCGATCCGCAAGGGCCTGCCCGACGCGCTTGATCTGCTGGTAATCTGCGCCGAGGCGGGCCTGACGGTCGACGCCGCCTTCCATCGCGTCGCGAAGGAACTCGGCAAGGCATATCCCGAGCTGGGGGACGAATGCGCGCTGACCGCAATCGAACTGGGCTTCCTCACCGATCGGCGACAGGCGTTTGAGAATTTCTCGAACCGCATCGCGCTGGACGAGGTGAAGGGCATCGTCACGACGATGATCCAGACCGAGAAATACGGCACCCCCCTCGCCTCCGCACTGCGCGTGCTATCGGGGGAATTCCGCAACCAGCGCATGATGCGCGCGGAGGAAAAGGCCGCGCGCCTGCCCGCGATCATGACGGTGCCGCTGATCCTGTTCATCCTGCCGGTGCTGTTCGTCGTCATTCTTGGGCCGGCGGCCTGCTCGATCAAGGACGCCTTCATCAACGGGCCAGTCTGAGCCTGCCCATGCTCCGGCCGGTCGCTCACGCGATCGGCCGGAACGGGGCGATGCGATGGATCGTTGACCTCTCGAGTCAGGAGGTTCGCGACCATGTTATTCACGACACCGACCCAATATCTGGCCCTCGCCGTCGCGCTGCTCGCGGGCTGGTTTTTCGGCCTGGCCAGCCATCCCGGCGGTCGGAAATGGCGGGATCGCTATATCGCCGAGCGCGAAGCCCATGCCGCGACACGCGCCGAGAACGAGCGCCACGCAGCCGAAACCGATGCACGGCTGCGGGAAATCGAAGCGGAGAACGCCCGGCTCGGCCGCGCCGCCCCCTTCACCGCCGCCACCATCGCGCCCAACGCGCATGCCGCGACCGAAAACCGCCCAGAGCTGGATACGGATCATATCGGCACCAACGGCTAGATGCGCATGAGCTAATTCGCCTGTCGGACGCGATTGGGCCAAGCTTCGGCCGCAATCGCTTGGCAAGGCCGAGCCTGACCTATTAAGGGCCGGGACATGAGCGACCGCGATACCATTCTCACCGCCATCAAGGCGCAGATCGAAGCCTTCAACAAAAAGGGCATCGCGATCAGCGATGCCACCACATTTCAGGGCGACCTGGAATGGGATAGCCTGACCGTGATGGATTTCGTCGCCGCGATCGAGGACGAATTCGACATCATCATCACGATGAACATGCAGGCTGAAATCGAAACGGTCGGTCAGTTGGCCGATGCCGTAGCCAAGCTGAAGGCGTGAAATGAGCGATAGCGGGCTGCAATCCGACGCTTCCCCGGCGAGCGCGCCGGTCGCTGCCGAGCGAGATCTGTTCGACAAGTTCAACCCGCTGATCGCGGAGCGCGAGGCGCTATTGTCGTCTGGCCTTCGCGATCCGTTCGGTATCGTGATGGAGGAGGTGAAATCCCCCACCGTCGCGGTGATCAAGGGCCGCGAGACGATCCTGCTCGGCACCTATAATTATATGGGCATGACGTTCGATCCGGACGTGATCGCCGCCGGCAAGGAAGCGTTCGACAAATTCGGCACCGGCACGAACGGCAGCCGCGCGCTCAACGGCACGTTCCACGATCATATGGAAGTCGAGCAGGCACTGCGCGAATTCTACGGCATGTCCGGCGCGATCGTCTTCTCGACCGGCTATCAGGCCAATCTCGGCATCATCTCCGCGATCGCCGGCAAGGGCGAATATATCATCCTCGATGCCGACAGCCACGCTTCGATCTACGATGGCTGCGCGATGGGCAATGCGGAGGTCGTGCGCTTCCGCCACAATTCGGTCGAGGATCTCGACAAGCGGCTCGGACGCCTGCCCAAAGAGCCGGGGAAGCTGGTGGTGCTCGAAGGCGTCTATTCGATGCTCGGCGACGTCGCGCCGCTAAGGGAGATGGTCGCCGTCGCCAAGAAACATGGCGCGATGGTGCTGGTCGACGAGGCGCATTCGATGGGCTTCTTCGGCCCCAACGGCCGCGGCGTTTACGAGGAACAGGGGCTGGAGGATCAGGTCGATTTCGTGATCGGCACCTTCTCCAAATCGGTCGGCACCGTCGGCGGCTTCTGCGTCTCTAACCATCCGAAGTTCGATATCCTGCGCTTCGTATGTCGGCCTTACATCTTCACCGCGAGCTTGCCGCCGGCAGTGATGGCGAGCGCCGCCGTCTCGATCCGCAAGCTGATGCACGCCCACAACAAGCGCGCGCATCTGTGGGAAAATACGCGTGAATTGCACGGCGGCCTGAAGCGCCTCGGCTTCCGCCTGCCCACGGACGAGCCGCAATCCGCGGTGGTCGCGGTGCTGCTCGACGATCAGCAGCAGGCGGTGGCGATGTGGCACGCGCTGCTGGAGGCGGGGCTATACGTCAACGTCGCGCGCCCGCCTGCCACCCCGGCCGGAACATTCCTGCTGCGCTGCTCGGTTTGCGCGGAGCATAGTAGCGAACAGATCACGCGCGTCATCGCGATGTTCGAGGCGGCCGGCCGCGCAACCGGGGCGATCGCCTGAGCTTCCCAGTGCGCCCGGCCAATCCGCCGGGCGTGCTTTTCCAGCGACGCCGGGTCTGATACTAATCCGCTGGTGAGCGCGAACCTCGGGGGAACCATTCCGGAAGGATCGGTATCGAAGCTGCGCACCATCATGCTGGCCGTGATGGGCGTGCTGGGCATCGCCGTGCTTTTCGGGCTGATCGTTACGCTGGGCGAGGCGAACCGCCAGCGTGATCGCGCCATCCGCCTGCAATCGCATAGCTATGACATTATGGTGCTGGCGCGGACGCTGGGCGGCACGATCGCCGAATCCGAAGCATCGCTTGGCCGCTTCGTCATCTCCGGCGACAAGCAACTGGGCCGGCTCTATTACGACGAGTGGCAGCTTGCCGGGAAACAGATCGAGCGACTGGCGACGCTGACCCGGCAGAGCGATAGCCAGGCCAGGCGCATGGGGCAGTTGCGGCGCGCCTATGAAGAGCGCGGCAAGGAACTGTCGCTGATCGCGCTCAACACCAATTATGGCAAAAACAGCCAGGCATTGTCGCTTTATTATCAGGCGCGCGAAGCCCCATCGCTGGCGGCGATCGACAGCGTGCTCGAGGAGATCACCCGCAGCGAGCGCGATCTTCTCGATCTGCGCACGAGCGAAACGCGCGCCGCGATCGAGCGATCGGCGAAACTCGCGCGGATATTGTCGGCCTTCGGCATCCTCATCCTGGTCGGCGCGATCGCGCTCGGCGCCCTCACCGCGCGCGCCTTGACCGAGCGCGGCGTCGCCCGCGCGGAGGCCGCCGTCCAGCGTGAGCGGGCGGACGGATTCGCCGCCGCCGTTGCCGTCGCCACCGCAGAGTTGCGCGATCAGGAAGCGCGGCTGCGACAGGTGCAGAAGATGGAAGCCGTGGGCCAGCTCACCGGCGGCATAGCGCACGATTTCAATAATATGCTTGCCGTTGTGATGGGCGGGCTTGAGCTGGCTCAGCGCGGCCTTGCCGGCACCGTCGGCCGCGCGGAGATCCGCCGTCACATCGACGGCGCGATGGAAGGCGCGAAGCGCGCGGCCGCGCTGACCGGCCAGTTGCTCACCTTCGCCCGCGAAACCGCGATCAATCCCGAAGTGATGGCGGTTGATGACTTGCTGCGTGGCATGTCCGACCTGCTCGACCGGACGTTGGGCGACGCGATCACCGTTACGATTCGCGATCACAGCGCGGGATGGCGGCTACGCGCCGATCGCGTTCAGCTCGAGAACAGCCTCCTCAACCTCGCCGTCAACGCACGCGACGCGATGGACGGGCGCGGCACGCTGACGATCACCGCCGCCACCGCGTCGCTGGCGGAGGGCGAACGCGAATGCCCGCCAGGCGATTATCTCACCATCGCGGTCACCGACACCGGCTGCGGCATGGCGCCCGAAGTCGCCGAGCGGGTTTTCGAACCGTTCTTCACCACCAAGCCAGTCGGCAAGGGCACCGGGCTTGGCCTCAGCCAGATATTCGCCTTTGTCCGGCAACAGCGCGGCGCGATCGCGATCGCCACCGCGCCGGATAGCGGCACCACGATCACGCTCTATCTGCCACGCGATCTGAGCGACGAAGTCGCGCCCCCCCCGACCCAGCCCATCCATCACGCGCCCGCCATCGCGACAGCCGCGCTCGAGGTGCTGGTGGTGGAAGACGATCCCCGCGTGCTGGCCGCAACGATCGGCGCGCTCAGCGAATTGGGGCACAACCCGATCCCGTGCGACGATCCGCTGGTCGCACCGGCCGTGCTTGCCGCGAACGAAACCATCGGCCTCATCATTTCCGACGTATTGATGCCGGCGCGCACGGGCCCGGAGATGATCGCCGCGCTCGACGGGCGGCATGCCCATATACCGGTGCTGTTCGTTACTGGTTATGCCGGTGAATTGACAGAGGGCGGCGGTTTCGGCGGCCACCATGTGCTGCGCAAACCGTTCACGCTTGCCGCGCTCGAACGCGCGATTACCGCGGCGACCAGCGCGGATCGCGCACTTGCACTCCCCGGCGTGCCGGCGGAATAGCTGCGATGAGCACGGGCGCGGATATTTCGGCTGACGCCCGGCGTTCGGCCTCCTATACCGCCCCGATTGTCCAGCAGCGACGAGTGACCGTTACCCGCCCATGAAATCGATCGACCGCTACATGGCCCGGCTGATCGCGCTGCCGCTGTTCTCCACGCTCGTGCTCGCCGCGATGTTGCTGGTGCTCGACCGCATGTTGCGCCTGTTCGATTTCGTCGCGACCGAAGGCGGCCCAGTTTCGGTGGTGTGGCGGATGCTGGCGAATCTGCTGCCGGAATATCTCGGCCTCGGCATTCCGATCGGGCTGATGCTGGGCATCCTCCTTGCGTTCCGCCGCCTCGCCACCTCTTCGGAGCTGGATGTGATGCGCGGTGTGGGCATGAGCTACGGCCGGCTGCTGCGCGTGCCTTATATGTATGCGGTGGGGCTCGCGTTGCTCAATCTGGCGATCGTCGGCTATGTCCAGCCGAAGGCGCGCTATGCTTATGAGCAACTGCGTTTCGAATTGCGCACCGGCGCGCTCGGCGCCTCGATCAAGGTCGGCGAGTTCACCCATCTCGGCGATCGCACCACGCTGCGCATCGAGCAAAGCCGCGACGATGGACGGCAGCTTTCCGGCATCTTCGTGCATACTCAGACGCCCAAGGGCGATTGGGTCGGCGTGACGGCGCAGCGCGGCCAGTTCCTCGCGACGGATGACCCTGACGTCATCATCCTGCGCCTGACCAGCGGCACGTTGGTGCATAACCGCAGTGATTTCAGCACCCCGCGCGTGCTGACCTTCAGCAGCCACGATCTGCCGATCAACCTGCCGAAATTCGAGCAGTTCCGTGTGCGCAGCGGCGAAAGCCTTGAGGCGACGCTGCCCGAACTCGCCAGCACCGGGCGCCATGGGCAGACGGTGCAGGAGCGCGATGCGAGCCGCGCCGAATTCCATTTCCGCGTCGCCGAAGTGGCGTCGATGTTCCTTCTGCCGCTGCTGGCGGTGGCGCTGGGCGTGCCGCCGAAGCGATCCACCTCGGCGCTGGGGGTATTCCTGTCGATCGTGATCATCGTGACCTATCATAAGGTCAATCAATATGCCGCCTCGGTCGGCCAGCTCGGGCGGATCGATCCGTTCTTCGCGCTCTGGGTGCCGTTCCTGATCTTCGCGGGGCTGGTGCTGTGGATGTATCGCACGATCGCTTTCGTTCCGGGCGGGCAGCCGATCGGCGCGCTGGAACGGGTGGCGGGCAAGGCGTGGAAGGCGGTGGTGCGCCACCTGCCCGGCCGACGACGCCCTGCGGGAGCACCGGCATGACCTCGTTTTTCCCGTCTCGCACCATCTCGATCTACATGGGCCGGATGTTCCTCGTCCGGACGTTCGGAATCCTCGCCGGGCTGGTCCTTGTCCTTCAGGCGTTGGATCTGCTCGGGGAATCGGGCAAGATTCTCGCCGTGCCGGGCAATGGCGACGGCCAGGTTTGGTATTATGTCTCGCTGCGCGCGCCGCAGATCATCGCGCGCTTCCTGCCGTTCTCCGTGCTGCTCGGGACGATCCTGACGCTGATCACGATGAACCAGAACAGCGAAGTGATTGCGCTGAAGGGCGCCGGCATGTCCGCGCATCAGGTGCTGGCGCCGTTGATCGTCGCCAGCATTGGCGTCGCGGCGCTGAGCTTCGCCTTCAACGATCGCATCGTGCCGCGCGCGACCGCCACGCTCAATCAATGGCAGAAGGTCGATTACGGGCCGATGCCGATCGATCGAGGGAACCGCACGAACGTGTGGGTACGTTCCGACGTAGATCTGATCGAGGTCGATCGGATCAAGGGGCGCGGTGAGGCCGCGCAACTCGGCGGCATCACCGTCTATGATCGGCACGGGGGCGAATTGCGCGCGATCATCACCGCGCCGCATGGCAAGCGATCGGGCGATGGCTGGGCGATCTGGCCAACGCAACGTTTCGATGTCGCCAGCGGCAAGGTGACAAAGCTTGGCCAAACCATGATCGCCGCCGGCGTGACGCCCGATCAGTTCACGCTCGCCTCGGTCGACGCGGACGAGTTGTCGTTCGGCGCGCTCAAGGAGGCGATCGACGATCTCGGCGCGGCCGGCCGCCCGACCAAATCGCTGGAAGGCGCGTTGTGGCACAAATTGTCCGGGCCGCTTTCCTCCGTGCTGATGCCGTTGCTCGGCGCGGTGGCGGCGTTCGGCATCGCGCGTTCGGGCAAATTGTTCGTCCGCGCGGTGATCGGGATGGCGCTTGGCTTCGCCTATTTCGTCGCGGACAATTTCGCGCTGGCGATGGGCAATCTCGGCGCCTACCCGCCGTTCCTCGCGGCCTGGGCTCCGTTCCTGCTGTTCCTGTTCATCGGCGAAACGGTGCTGCTGCGCACCGAGGAATGATCGCGCGTCAGCCGCGCGGCAGCATCGTGCTCCGCGCGATCTTGCCGACCAGATAGGGCAAGCTGCGATAATTGGCGTTGTGATAGGGCGACACCGGCTCCAGCGCCGCCGTCAGCCGCCGATGCGCCTCGCCCAGCGAATGATAAGGCACGCCGGGCAACAGGTGATGCAGCGCGTGATAGCGCAGACCCACCGGCGCCCATAGCGCGGGCAGCAGCCCCGGCGGCGGCACGTTGACCGAATCGAGATATTGCGCGGTGACGGTCATCGCCTCGCCTTCATTCTCCCACAGATGCGCGACCAGCGTGCGGACCTGATTGAGCACGGCGACGCCGGAAGCGACCGCCAGCATGATGGCGAATGCACGCACCGGCAGCGTGCCGGTCGCAACCAGCGCGATCAGCGCGATCGCCCACAGCGCGCAGGCAGTCTCGATCCGAATCCACTGCGTGCGGAACTCGCCTTCCGGCATCCGGCGACGGAACGAGGGATTGATGGTGAGCGCGGAATAACGCTCCACCACCGCGCGGCGCAGCGGCGGGATCACCAGCGAAAGCGGCGACAACACGCCATAACGGAAGATCAACGCAACCGGGGCCAGCGCCGCGACGATGATGAACACGGGCAAGGTCCACGGCTTCATCAGCGCGAGCGGCAGATATTCGGGATCGTCCGCCGTGCCATATCGGGTGCGCGCGTGATGCAGGTTATGCACGCCTTCGTACATGAAGGATGGCACCAGCATCGGCACACCGATGAACATATTATAGGCGAAACGGAAACCCGGCAGTGCCGCATGGCGCACGTGGGTCAGCTCGTGAATGAAGCTGAGCGCGCGATATAGCGCGAGCACCGCAATCACCCCGGCGACAATCGTCCACGCGGTCGAATGAAGCGCGATCGCCGATACCAGCCCGGCATAACCGAGCGCGACCGATCCGAGAAAGTCGCCCCAATAGATGCCCGGGCGCGGCGCGTTGATATCGCGCGTCAGGTCCGCCGCGGCTTTCAGCATCGCGCGGTCATCGGCGATGGGCGGGCGACCCGCGCTTGCCGGCGCGGCTTCCCGATCGAGGGTAATGGTCGTCATGGCGTGATCCATTGGCGCAAGATAGTGGCGATACGGTGACCTTTACAGGCCGCCCCTCGCCCGAATCATAACGGAAACGTCACTCGCCATGATCGCTCCGGGCGATTATTGCGCTTGAGTCATGGCATCATCGCTCACCATCCGCCCCGTTCTGACGAAGCGCGATCGCAAGACCTTCGTCGACTTCCCCTTCCACCTCTATCGCGACGACCCGAACTGGGTGCCGCCGCTGAAGGGCGAGGCGCTCGGGCTGATCACGCCCGAGAAGAATGGCTGGTATAGCCATGCGAAGGCACAGCTTTTCCTTGCCGAAGAGGGCGGTCGCGTGGTCGGGCGCATCTCCGCGCATATCGATACGCTGGCGCTGGAAATGCCGCCCGAACAGGGCTTCGGCCCGGGCACCGGCTTCTGGGGGCTGATGGAGGCTGAGCGCGAGGACATATTCGTCGCGCTGCTCGCCGCGGCAGAGGCATGGCTGCGTGAACAGGGTACGACGCGCGTGATCGGTCCCGTCTCGCAATCGGTGTGGGAAGAGCCGGGGCTGTTGATCCAGGGCTTCGATCATCCGCCGACGGTGATGATGGGCCATGCCCGGCCGGAATATCAGGGCTGGGTCGAGCGCGCGAGCTATCAGCCGGTGAAGCAGCTGCTTACTTATGATCTGCCGATCAGCGAGGGTTTCCCCCCGATCGTCAACCGCATCGTCGCGTCCGGCGAGAAGAACCCGCGCATCCGCATCCGCAACGTCGATAAATCGAAATTCGAGGACGAGGCCGCTATCATCCTCGCGATCCTCAATGATGCCTGGTCGGACAATTGGGGTTTCATCCCCCTTACGCCACCCGAGATCGCGGACGTCGGGGTCAAGCTGAAGCCGATCGTGTTCAACGATCTGATCCGCATCGCGGAGGTGGATGGCAAGCCGGTCGCGTTCATGATGACCCTCCCGGATCTCAACGAGGCGATCAAGCCGCTCAACGGCAATCTGCTGCCGTTCGGCTGGGCGAAATTGCTGCTGTGGCTGCGCAAACCGAAGGCGCGGACGATGCGCGTGCCGCTGATGGGCGTACTGAAGGAGCTTCAGACGTCGCGCCTCGCCAGCCAGCTCGCCTTCATGATGATCGAGTTCATCCGTCGCGACGCAGTGGCGCATTACGGCTCCACTCGCGCCGAGATCGGATGGGTGCTGGATGACAATCAGGGGATGCGCTCGATCGCCGATGCGATCCAGAGCAAGGTCAACAAGGTCTATCAGATCTACGCACGGGATTTGTAACTCGGGCCGGCGACCCGTGGCGACAGGGGGATGCCACGGGTCATCCGCCTGCCCTCATTTGGCGAACGGATCGATACCGAGCCTCGCCCAGTCCGCACGGGTGTGGCATACCTTCGTTGGAATACGCGAGCCGGTAAGCGTATCGACGACGCAGATGCGTTGCGCCGGCGATGGCGTGGTTGACGGCGCGGCGATCGGCGCCACCGGCGGCGGCGCGACGGTGCGGGCGCTCGCGGGTGCGGCCAGCGAAACGGCGGCAACGATAGACGTGGTGGCGATCAGGAACTGGGTCTTCATGGCTTCCTCCTCCGAAAATCCGGCAGCGCTTTCGTGCTGCGGCTTTCGAATTGCATCAGCCGTGCCAATTGGATGATTTTATATTTTTCAATGTGTTGCTCGTCATCCCTAACTAACGAGACGCCGAATATTGGCGAAACATGCGTTATATCGGCATAATACACCAACACGCCCCCCGCAGGGCGCCGGCGCTACAATTCGGTGCGCACCCGCCACAGTTCCGGGAACAACTCCACCTCCAGCATCTTGCGAAGATAGGCCGCACCAGCGGTGCCGCCCGATCCGCGTTTCAGCCCGATGATCCGCTCCACCGTGGTGACGTGATTGAATCGCCAGCGCCGGAAATAGTCTTCAAGGTCGACCAGCTTTTCGGCCAGCTCGTACAAATCCCAATATTTCTCCGGCGCCTCATAGATACGCCGCCACGCCGCGATCGCCGCCGGATCGCACCCGCGCTGCGTCCGCCAGTCCCGCGCAAGCTCACCGGCGTCGATCCCGCGCCGCGCGACCAGCATCAGCGCCTCGTCATAGAGGCTCGGGGCGGCAAGGATCGCTTCCAGCCCGGCCATCACCTCCGGCCGATGGGCGTGCACCGAAAGCGTCGTCATGTTGCGGTTGCCGAGCAGGAACTCGATCGCGCGATATTGCCAGGACTGGAAGCCGGACGACTGGCCGAGCGAGGCGCGGAACTCGGTATATTCGCTCGGCGTCATCGTGCGCAGCACATCCCACGCGCTGTTGAGCTGCTCGAAGATCCGCGCGACCCGCGCCAGCATCTTGAATGCCGGCGGCAACCGATCCGCGCGGATCGCGGCGACCGCGCTCGTCAGTTCATGAACCGCGAGCTTCATCCATAATTCCGATGTTTGATGCTGAATGATGAACAGCATCTCGTCGTGCGCGGTGGAAAGCGGGTGCTGCGCATCAAGGATGCGTTCGAGCCCCAGGTAATCGCCATAGGACATGGCATCAGAAAAATCGGTGCGCGCGCCGTTCGCCGGATTATTGTCAGTCACTCGTCTTTCCCATCTCAGGCCCCTTCCCCCCTAGGGCAAAGTGCGCTGGCAGGCGATGGTGGACATGGCCGCCAAAGCCGCGCACTTAGCCCCCGTAACATCCACGGGCTCCCGAAAGCATCGACCATGAACGCGCCGTCCCCAATCGTTCCACACCGCGACGTCGTGCGGGATTCGGCAGAACATCGCGTGTGGCTGACCGAGGCGATCCGGCGGATCGAGGCCGATTTCAACCGCTCCGCCGATACGCACCTGATCCGCGTGGATCTGCCGCGCTATCCCGGCATCACATTGTATCTGAAGGATGAAAGCTCACATCCGACGGGCAGCCTGAAGCACCGTCTCGCGCGCTCGCTGTTCCTTTATGCGCTGTGTAATGAGTGGATCGGGCCGAACACCTGCGTGATCGAGGCATCGTCCGGCTCGACCGCGGTGAGCGAAGCCTATTTCGCGCGGATGCTCGGGCTGCGCTTCATCGCGGTGGTGCCCGCAACGACGGCCGCGCCCAAGCTCGACGCGATCCGCTTCGAGGGGGGCGAGATTCACACCGTCGACGATCCTCGCACGGTCTATGACGTGGCGCAGCGGCTCGCGGCGGAAACCGGCGGCCATTATATCGACCAGTTCACCTATGCCGAGCGCGCGACCGACTGGCGCGGCAACAACAATATCGCCGAAAGCATCTTCTCGCAGATGGCGCGCGAGGAACGGCCGATCCCCGATTGGGTCGTCTGCGGCGCCGGGACCGGCGGCACCTCCGCCACGATCGGCCGGTTCATCCGCTATCAGCGCCACGCCACACGTTTGCTCGTCGCCGATCCGATCCATTCCGTATTTCATCAGCATTATGCGGACAGGAGCGTTTCGCAGCTTCCGGAGGGTTGCGCCTCGTGCATCGAAGGCATCGGCCGCCCGCGCGTCGAGCCGAGCTTCGTGCCCGGCGTGATCGACCGGATGATCGCAGTGGACGATGCCGAGAGCGTCGGCGCGATGCGCGCGCTGTCCGATCGGCTTGGCCGGCGCGTCGGCGGCTCCACCGGCACCAACCTGTGGGCCTGCACGCAACTGGTGGAGGAAATGGCCGTCGCCGGCGAGCGGGGCAGCATCGTCACCCTGCTGTGCGATGGCGGAGAGCGCTACGGCTGCACCTATTATGACGACGCGTGGCTTGCCGAACGCGGCATCGAATGGCGGAGCGCGGCGGAGCGGGTCTCCTCGCTCTGGCGTTAGAAACGCCCGATGCCATCGTTCACGATCCTCGCGACGACCGGCGATGGCGCCCACACCGGCGCCGTCCGCCCGCGCACCGCACCCGAGCTTTCGGACATCGCGCTGTTTGTCGTCGCGATACTGGCGGTGTGGCTGACTCGCCGCGCTTTGCGTCGTCGGATGCGAAAAGGTCCGCCGGACGGTTGACCGCGCGCGCGCCACACGGCACCGCTGCCGCCATGGCCGACGATACGCTCGACCGCCTTGAGGCGACGATCCGCGCGCGCAAAGACGCCGCGGCAATGAAATCCTATACCGCCAGCCTGTTCTTTCAGGGGCGGAACAGAATCGCGCAAAAACTGGGCGAGGAAGCGATCGAAACCGTGATCGCCGCCTGTTCCGGCGACGATGCGAAGATCATCCCCGAAGCGGCGGACCTGATTTTCCACCTGATCGTCCTGCTCGCCGATGCGGACCTCAGTCTGAACGATGTGCGGCGAGAGCTGGAACGGCGCGAGGGCCAGTCCGGTCACGACGAAAAAGCCGGCCGCCCCCTTTCCTTCCGCCCCGAATAGGAGCCGCCATCATGGCCGTCGACGCCACCCAGCCCTATGACGACCAGAATATCTTCGCGAAAATCCTGCGCGACGAAATTCCCTCGCGTCGTGTTTATGAGGATGAGTTCGCGCTCGCCTTTCACGATATCGCGCCGTGGTCGCCAACGCATATCCTTGTGATCCCCAAGGGGAAATACGTCTCCTGGGATGATTTCACCGCCAGGGCGCCGGATAGCGAAATCACCGGTTTCATCCGCGCCATCGGCAAGGTGGCGCGCGATCAGGGCCTGGTCGCGCCGGGTTATCGCCTGCTGGCCAATACCGGGCTCGATTCGCATGCGGAGGTGCCGCACCTTCACGTCCACATCCTCGCCGGCCGGCCGCTCGGGCCGATGCTGGTGCAGAACGACAGCCGTCGCTGACCGCATTCCGGGCATGTTGAGACTTTGCGGATGGGCCATTCGCGGCTAGGTTCCGTCAATTAACGTATTTGGCCGCCTGGGGGGCGGTCGAGGGAGGATTATGGCAACTAGACCCGTGGAAGGTCTTATCGGGCGGATGCTGCTTCGCAAAACAGTGGAGCAGGTTCAGCGCGAGACACAGGCAAGCGAGCTCAAGCGAACGTTGAGCGCCGCCAATCTCGTGTTCCTCGGCATCGGCTGTATCATCGGCGCAGGCATCTTCGTCCGCACCGGTAACGCAGCCGCGCTCCATGCCGGGCCGGCGGTGCTGATCTCATTCGTCGTCGCGGGCATCATCTGCGGGCTTGCCGGCCTGTGCTATGCCGAGCTTTCGTCGACGCTCCCGGTTTCGGGATCCGCCTATACCTATTCCTACACCACGATCGGCGAGTTCGCCGCCTGGGTGATGGGGGCGCTCCTGCTGCTCGAATACGGCCTTGCCGCATCCGTCGTGGCGGTCGGCTGGTCCGGATATGTCGTATCGCTGCTGCGCGATTATAACATCGTCATCCCCGTCGAACTGACCGGCCCGAGCGGGCACGCGATCATGGCGAACGGCGCGGCGGTGCTTGGCGCCAACGGCGCGCCGCTCACCTATCTGTTCAATCTTCCCGCCTTCGCGATCTGTGCCGTTCTCGGCGCATTGCTCGTCGTCGGCGTGAGCGAGAGCGCGAAGGTGAACAACGCGATCGTGCTGGTGAAGATGACGGTGATCATCGCCTTCATCCTGATCGTCGGCTGGTTCGTGATCCAGAATTTCGGCACGCTGAAAGCGAATTGGGATCCGTTCATCCCGCCGCCCTCGGGCGAAAAGGGTGAATTCGGCTGGGGCGGCATCATGCGCGCCGCGTCGATCGTGTTCTTCGCCTATATCGGGTTCGAGGCGGTCTCCACCGCCGGACAGGAAGCGAAGAACCCTGCGCGCGACATGCCGATCGGCATCATCGGCAGCCTCGTGATCTGCACCGTGATCTACATGCTGGTCTCCGTCACGATGACGCTGATCGTGAACTACAAGATGCTCAACGTGCCCGATCCCGTCGCGGTCGCGGTCGATGCGCTCGGCCCGCAATGGAGCTGGTTCGCGAAGATCATCAAGATCGGCGCGATCGTCGGCCTCACCTCCGTCGTGCTCGTGCTGATGTATGGCCAGACGCGCATCTTCTACACGATGGCGCGTGACGGCCTGCTGCCGCGCGTGTTCGCCACCGTCCATCCGCGCTTCAAGACGCCGTGGGTCAACACGATCCTCGTCGCGATGATCGTGGCCTGCGCGGCGGGCTTCTTCGACATCAACACGCTCGGCGACATGACCTCGGTCGGCACGCTGGCCGCGTTCGGCATCGTCTGTCTGACGGTGATCTACCTGCGTCGTTCGCACCCGAATCTGGCACGCGGTTTCCGTGTACCGCTCTATCCGGTGCTGCCGGCGCTCGGCATCCTGTTCTGCTTCGGCCTGATTTTCACGGTCGAGACGCGGGTGCTGATTTTCTTCGCCTGGTATTCGGGCGCCGCGATCGTGCTCTACTTCGTGTACGGCATGCACAATTCGCGGCTCTACAAGGGCCTCGATGAGATCGAGGGCAAGGACATGGGCGAATATGTCGCGCCCGTCGGCGAACAGCCCTAACGGATCGCCAACGGCCCGTTCGCCCTTCGACAAACGGGGGGCGGACGGGCTAGGGGGCGCCGCATGAGCGCCCTCCCCACTACCGACGCCGAAGCCGCCGCCGAACTGGAGCGACTGGCCGGCGAAATCGCCTATCACAACCGCCGTTATCATACCGAGGACGCGCCGGAGATTTCCGACGCGGACTATGACGCGCTCGTCCGCCGCAGCAATGCGATCGAGGCGGCCTTCCCGCACCTGATCCGCACGGATTCACCGTCCCGCCTGATCGGCGCCGCGCCTGCCTCGCATCTCGCCAAGGTGCGGCACGCCAAAGCGATGACCAGCCTCGACAACGCCTTTTCGGACGAGGAGGTCGAGGAATTCGTCGCCCGCGTGCGCCGTTTCCTCCGGCTTTCGGACGACACGCCCGTCGCGCTTACGGCCGAGCCGAAGATCGACGGCCTGTCCTGCTCCCTACGCTACGAAAGCCGCCGGCTGGTGCGCGCGTTGACCCGTGGCGACGGCACGACCGGCGAGGATGTTACCGCCAATGTCGCGACGATTGCCGACATTCCGAAAACTTTGCCCGCCAGCGCCCCCGAGTTGTTCGAGGTGCGTGGCGAGGTCTATATGGCGAAGGCCGACTTCACGGCGCTCAATGCTCGGCTCGCGGCGGAAGCAGCGGAGGTCGGCAAGGAAGCTCGCCAGTTCGCCAACCCGCGCAACGCCGCCGCTGGTTCGCTGCGCCAGAAGGACGCCTCCGTCACCGCCAGCCGTCCGCTGCGCTTCCTCGCACATGGCTGGGGCGAGGTTTCCGCGCTGCCCGGTGAAACGCAGGCCGAGGTGGTCGCCGCGATCCGGACATGGGGCATTCCGGTCGCCGACGGCTTCGTCCGCGTCGGTGGCGCCGCCGAAGCTCTGGCGCAATATCGCGCGATCGAAGCTATGCGTGCCGAACTGCCGTTCGATATCGATGGTGTGGTCTACAAGATCGACCGGCTCGACTGGCAGGAACGGCTGGGCTTCGTCGCGCGCGCGCCGCGCTGGGCGATCGCGCACAAATTCCCCGCCGAACGCGCACAGACCACGATCGAGGCGATCGATATTCAGGTCGGCCGCACCGGCAAACTCACCCCCGTCGCCCGCCTGACGCCGGTGACCGTAGGGGGCGTCGTCGTCTCCAACGCGACGTTGCACAATGGCGATGAGATCGCGCGGCTCGATGCGCATCCCGGCGACCGCGTGGTGATCCAGCGCGCCGGCGACGTGATCCCGCAGATCGTGGAAAATCTGTCCCGCGAGGAAGGCCGCGCGCCATGGCCCTTCCCCACCCATTGCCCGGAATGCCATTCCGAAGCGGTCCGCGAGCCGGGCGAGGTCGACTGGCGATGCTCCGGCGGCCTCGTCTGCCCGGCGCAGCAGGTTGAGCGGTTACGCCACTTCGCCTCGCGCCACGCGCTCGATATCGAGGGGCTGGGCATCACCAATATCGAAAATTTCTTCGCCGACCGCCTGATCGCGACACCCGCCGACATCTTCCGGCTGACCGAAGAACAGCTTCTCGCCCGCGAACGCTGGGCCGAGGTATCGGCGCGCAATCTGATCGCGGCGATCGACGCCAAACGCAATCCGCCGCTAGATCGGCTGCTGTTCGCGCTCGGCATCCGCCATATCGGCGAGGTGACCGCGCGCGATCTCGCTCGTCGCTGGCAGAGCTGGCCCGCGTTCCGTCAGATGGTGCAAACGGGGATCGAGCGGCGCGATGCGATGCTTCAGGCGATCGGCGAGAGCGATGACAAATTGCTCCAGCGCACCGCAAAGGAACTCGCCGCGATCGCCGACACCAAGCAGGTCGGCCCCGAGGTCGCGCTGGCGCTGATCGATTTCTTCGCCGAGGAGCAGAATGACGCCGCCGTCGCCGATCTGCTGACGCAAGTGACCCCGGCAGAGGTGATCCACGAAACCCGCGCGTCGGAGGTATCGGGGAAAACGGTCGTCTTCACCGGCACGCTGGAAACGATGAGTCGCGACGAGGCGAAGGCGCAGGCCGAATCGCTCGGCGCGCGCGTCTCCGGGTCGGTTTCGGCAAAGACCGATCTGCTCGTCGCCGGCCCCGGCGCGGGATCGAAAGCAAAAAAAGCCGCCGAACTGGGTATCAAGGTGGTCGATGAGGCCGGCTGGCAGGCAATCGTGGCCGCCGCCGGCTGATTCCGCGCCCGAAGTGTCGCCTTTTTGCAACGCATCATGATGTGAGTCGAACATTAAATCCGAATCGACTCGCGACTGTCATTGAAGCTTAATAATGCGGGGGCACGGGCTCGGCGGACGGTCAGGGAACCGCCGGGAACCTGAGCATAGGCTCAAAAGGGGACTTTAGACGATGCGTAATAACCTGTTTCTGGGCGTGGCTGCGGCTGCGCTCCTCGTGCCGGTTGCGGCCATGGCACAGGAAACCACTTCGACGATTCGCGGCTCGGTAACATCGGGCGGCGCCCCGATCGCGGGCGCGACCGTGACGATCGTGAACGTGCCGACCGGCACGACCAGCACTTCCGTGACCGACGGCAACGGCGGCTTCATCGCCAACGGGCTTCGTCCGGGCGGGCCTTATACGGTCTCCGTATCGGCGACGGGCTACTCGAAGACCCAGATCACCGATATCAACACCACCGTCGCGCAGGCCTATGACCTTCCGATCGACCTCGGCACCGAAGGCTCCGACAACGACGTCATCGTTACCGCATCGAAGATCCCGAATGCGCGCACCGTCTCGCAGGGCCCCGCGACCGTACTGACCGCGGCGGACATCGCCAACGTCGCGACGATCAATCGCGACATCCGCGATCTGGAGCGTCGCGATCCCTTCGCCCGCCTCGACGACAGCCCCACGGGCGGCCGCGCTGTTTCGTTCGCCGGCCAGAACGCGCGCTACAACCGCTTCTCGGTCGATGGCGTGCCGATCACGGACAATTTCGGCCTCAACACCGATGGCCTGCCGAGCCGCCGCTCGCCGATCCCGCTCGATGCGATCGGCCAGTTCCAGGCGAAGGTCGCGCCTTATGACGTCCGCGAAGGCAACTTCCAGGGCGGCGCGATCAACATCGTGCTGAAATCCGGCACCAATCAGTTCCATGGCACCGGCTTCTATTCGTACATGGACAACGGCCTGGTCGGTAAGAACACCAAGCCCGGTCCCGGCATCCCCACCGGCTCGATCACCGTGCCATCGTTCAAGACCCAGAATTTCGGTGCGGAACTTTCCGGCCCGATCATCAAGGACAAGCTGTTCTTCATGGTCGCGGGTGAGCGTCTGCGCGGCGGCCGCCCGATCGCGGAAGGCCCCGTCGACAACAACGTCGGCACCGCAATCCCCAACCTGACGCAGGCACAGGTCGATCTGGTGTCGCAGATCGCCAAGGACAAATACGGCTACAACACCGGCGGCGTGCTGCATGATCTGGGCGACAAGGACGACCGCCTCGTCGCGCGCATCGACGCCAACCTGTCGGATCGCCAGCGCCTGTCGTTGACCTACACCTACGCCAATGACGCGATCAATCTGACGCAGAACACCTTCTCGTCGATCACCACCGGCAGCCCGGGCCTCGGCCTGGCGTCGAACGCCTATATTCAGGGCAACCGTCTGCACACCGGCGTTGTCCAGTGGAACTCCGACTGGTCGGATACCTTCTCGACCGAAGCGCGCGCTTATTACAAGAATTACAAGCGCATCCAGGATCCGCTGCTCGGCCGTGGCTTCGCCCAGTTCCGCGTTTGCACCAATCCGACCAACAGCGTCGTCAACGCGATCAACTCCTCGGTTTCACCGATTGGTTGCGAGCGCAGCAGCGCGACCGAAGTCGGCACGGACGCAGTCGTTTCCTTCGGTCCGGACAGCTCGCGCCAGACCAATGAACTGCGCACCACGACCTGGGGCGGCCTGCTTCAGGCCCGCCTGACGATGAACAATCACGACGTGCGCCTGTTCGGCGAGATGGCGGCCGTCAGCGTGTTCAACGCCTTCCTGCAGAACACCTCGGGCAATTATTATTTCGACTCGATCGCGGATTTCCAGGCCGGGCGCGCCAGCTCATTCGGTTATGGCAACGCGATCCCCTCGCTGAGCCCCAACGACGCGGCGGCGAACTTCCATTACCAGAGCTACACCTTCGGTATCATGGATCAGTGGCGCGTTTCGGATACGTTCAACGTCAGCTTCGGCATGCGTTACGATCTGTTCGCGCAGCATGACCGCCCGGCGCTGAGCCAGGCCTACGTCAATCGTTATCAGGGCGGCGCCTATGTGAACGGCCAGATCGTTACAGTCGGCCCGAACTCGGTCAACATCGGTGGTATCGGCCTGTTCCAGCCGCGCGTCGGCTTCGACTGGAAGCCCGCACCGCGCCTGAGCTTCCGCGGCGGCGCCGGTATTTTCGGCGGCGGCGCGCCGGACGTGTACGTTTCGAACAGCTTCTCGAACACCGGTGTGCTGACGAACTCGATCTCGATCAACCGCACCGCGACGGGCTATTCGGGTGCGACGACCGACATCCCGACCGGCGATGCGATCCTCAACAATGTCACCGGCAAGTCGATCCCTGCGGGGGCCAATACGCTGCTGACGAACGCGTCGGTTTCGTCAGCTGCACCGATCAACGCGATCGATCGCAACTTCAAGACGCCATCGCAGTGGCGCGGCACGCTGAGCGGCGAATATAACGCCAATCTCGGGCCGCTCGGGGACAACTGGCTGCTCGGTGTGGACTTCCTGTATTCCAAGGTCCGCAATCAGGTGTTCTTCACCGACATCCGCTCGACGCCGGTAACGGTGGCGGCGAATGCGCTGACGCCGGATGGTCGCATCCGTTATCAGAACGTCATCGACGGTCCGACCAGCACCAACACCAACACCGACATCCTGATGACCAACACGAACAAGGGCCGGGCGCTGATCGCGATCGGTCGCTTCGACAAGTCGTGGGATATGGGGCTGAGCATCTACGGCAGCTACACCTTCCAGGACATCAAGGATCAGTCGCCCGCGACCTCCTCGACTGCCGGGTCGAATTATTCGAACGGTGCGTTCGTCGATGCGAACAACGTTTCGTACGGCACGTCGAACGATCAGGTTCGCCACATGTTCAAATATGGCGTGACGTTCGATCATGCCTTCTTCGGCGACAACAAGACCACGATCGCGCTGTTCGGCGAAACCCGCGTGGGCCGCCCGTTCAGCTATACCTTCCAGGATTTCGGCTCGGGTCGTTCGGCGGTGTTCGGCACCACCGGGCGCAGCACTGCGACCAGCACGGGTGGCAATCGTTACCTGATGTATGTGCCGCTGGTGAATGATCCACTGGTTTCGTACAGCTCGACCGATTACCAGAACAAGCTGAATGCGTTCATCGACTCCTCCGGCCTCGGCAAGTTCCGTGGCAAGGTCGCGCCGCGCAACGCGTTCAACTCGGCATGGTTCACCCGTCTCGACCTGCACGTCGCACAGGAATTGCCGACCGGCCTGTTCGGCTCGAAGGTTCAGGTGTTCGCCGACATCGAGAACTTCACTAACTTCCTCAACAAAAAGTGGGGCCAGCTGCGTGAATACGTCTTCCCGTACAATGCGGCGGTGACGCAGGTGCAGTGCCTGACCACAGCAACGGTGACGGGCCAGGGCGTCGTGCCTGTCGGCACCGCCGCCGCGAACAACCCGCAAGGGCTGCCGGCGGTACTCGCGACAAACACCTCACAGCAGTGCGCGCAATATCGCTACTCGCCGCTGGGTGGCACCAACGACTTCGTGAAGCCGACCGATCAGGTTTACGTGAACCAGTCGCTCTACACGATCCGCATCGGCGCGCGCTTCTCCTTCTAAGCGATCGCCAATCGGCAAGCCTTTGGGCCGTCGTTCCTTCGGGAGCGGCGGCCCTCTTGCTTTGCACCGGCGCGATCGGGCGTGTAAGGCGATGGCGATGGCGACCACGTTTTCCGCCCCAGCGACCGGCACGACGCCGTCAAACGGCGCGCGCTCCCCGCTCCCATTCGGGGGGGTATCGGCGCGAACTTCTCCGATGTTCGCCCGCCCGTTCTTCGAGGATAAGGCACGTGCCTTCTGGTTTCTCCAGGCGGCCGGCTGGTCGGGCTATCTCATCCTGCGCACCGTTTCGAGCATCTCGAACGGCTTCACCATGCAGGGCGTGGTCACCAATATCGTCGAGACGATCGTCGGCTATTGCATCACCCTGCTGCTCTCGACGCTATACGGCTATTATCGCAGCTTCCCGCGCATCGCCGGGATCATCCTGACGCTGCTGACGTTGGGCGCGGCGACATTCCTATATGCGCTGCTCGACACGTTTTCGTTCAGTTTCATCAAGTTCGCTGCGCCGGGCATCGATGTAAAACTGCTGATCGGCGCGCTGTTCCTCAATTTCACCGTGCTGGCCGGCTGGTCCGCGCTCTATTTCGGGATCAATTTTTACCTGATCGTCGAGGAGCAGATCGATCAGATGCAGCATCTGGAGTTGCAGGCTTCCTCCGCGCAGCTCGCCATGTTGCGCTATCAGCTAAACCCGCATTTCCTGTTCAACACGCTCAATTCGATCTCCACGCTCGTGCTGCTGAAACAGACGGAGCGGGCCAACGCGATGCTCTCCCGCCTCGCTTCGTTCCTGCGCTATACGCTCGCCAATGAGCCGACCGCTGACGTCACGCTGGAGCAGGAAATCGAAACCCTGAAGCTCTATCTCGAGATCGAGAAGATGCGTTTCGAGGATCGGCTGAAACCGAAATTCGATATCGATCCAGCGGTGGAGAAGGCGCATTTGCCCTCGCTGCTGCTCCAGCCACTGGTCGAAAACGCGATCAAATACGCGGTCACGCCACAAGAAGAAGGCGCCGAGATCCACATTACGGCGCGGCTCGCCGGGGATCGCGTGCAGATCGCCGTATCCGATACCGGTCCGGGCTTGCAGGGAACCAAAAACCGGCCAAGCCTTTCAACTGGTGTCGGCATCGCCAATATCAGGGAACGTCTGGCGCAGGCCTATGGGGCGGATCATCGTTTCGAGATCCAGGCCATGCCGCTGGGCGGGTTCGGGGTCGAAATCGAGATCCCGTTCCAGAATGAGTGAGTAAGTGAGACAACAGGGGTGTGGATAAATGAAGGCGGCGCGCCGAGCAGAATGAATTGGGCGCGACGATCCTATTGGAGACTACCAAGGCAATGACCATCCGCACCATTTTGGTCGACGACGAACCGTTGGCGATTCAGGGCCTCGAACTGCGGCTTCAAGCCCATGACGATGTTGAGATTATCGCCAAATGCCAGAACGGGCGCGAGGCGATCAGCGCGATCAAGACACATAAGCCCGATCTTGTATTCCTGGACATCCAGATGCCCGGTTTTGACGGCTTCTCGGTCGTTCAGGGATTGCTCGAGGTAGAGCCCCCGCTGTTCGTATTCGTCACCGCTTATTCCGACCATGCGTTGCGCGCGTTCGAGGCACAGGCGGTCGATTATCTGATGAAGCCGGTGGAGGAAGCGCGCCTCGCCGATACGCTGGATCGCGTCCGGCAACGGATCGGCGAGAAGAAGGGCGCCGAGGAAACCGAGAAACTCAAGGAAGCGCTGGCCGAACACGCGCCCGAAGCGGCGGCGGAAATCGCTGGCGGCGATGGCGATCACGTCAACGCGAATCGCTTCGAAAAGCTGATCAATATCAAGGATCGCGGCCAGATTTTCCGGGTCGACGTCGATACGATCGAGCTGATCGAAGCGGCCGGCGATTATATGGTGATCAAGACCGGCGACAACTCGCTCGTCCTGCGCGAAACGATGAAGGATCTGGAAAAGCGGCTCGATCCGCGCCGCTTCCAGCGCGTTCATCGCTCGACGATCGTCAATCTCGATCTGGTGAAGCAGGTGAAGCCGCACACCAACGGCGAATGCTTCCTGGTGCTCGATTCGGGCGCGCAGGTGAAGGTCAGCCGCTCCTATCGCGACGTCGTGGCGCGGTTCGTTCACTAAGAACTGCGCCCCCAATCCCCCGCTCACCGTCACCCTGCCACCACGACGCCAGGGTGAGGGTGGCGGACGGATCGGACCGAGGGGCGAGAACAGAACCCGGCTCGCTGGCGGGATCGCCCCCACTCTGCTAGGCGCGCGCGCATGCTTACCCTCAATGCCATTACCGTCCGCCTTGGCGGGCGCGCGATCCTCGACGGCGCGAGCGCCTCGCTCCCGCCGGGGAGCCGTGTCGGACTTATCGGCCGCAACGGCGCGGGCAAATCGACGTTGGTGAAGGCGATCGCCGGCATGATCGAGCCCGATGGCGGCGCGATCGAGATGCCGCGCGGCGCACGCGTCGGTTATATCGCGCAGGAAGCACCGGCCGGAAAGACCACGCCGTTCGAGACGGTGCTCGCGGCCGATGTGGAACGCGCGCGCCTGATGCATGAGGCCGAAACGGTGACCGACCCGGATCGGATCGGCGAGGTTCACGAGCGACTGATCGCGATCGATGCCCATGCCGCCCCGGCCCGCGCCGCGCGCATCCTCGTCGGTCTGGGCTTTGACGAAGACGCGCAGCAGCGCCCGCTCGACAGCTTCTCCGGCGGTTGGCGGATGCGCGTCGCGCTTGCCGCGCTGCTCTTCTCGCAGCCCGATCTGCTGCTGCTCGACGAGCCATCGAACCACCTCGATCTCGAAGCGGTGATGTGGCTGGAGGACTTCCTCAAATCCTATCGCGCGACGATCGTCGTGGTCAGCCACGAGCGCGATTTCCTCAACAATGTCGTCGATCACATCCTGCATCTGCAAGGCGGCAAGACCACGCTCTACGTCGGCGGCTATGATTCGTTCGAGCGGCAGCGCGCCGAGCGACTGGCACAGCTAGCGGCCGCCCGCGCCAATCAGGATGCGCAGCGCGCCAAGTTGCAGGATTATGTAGCGCGTAACTCTGCCCGCGCCTCCACCGCGAAACAGGCGCAGAGCCGTGCGAAGATGCTGGCGAAGCTCCAGCCGATCGCGGAAGTCGCCAACGACCCGTCGCTGTCGTTCGATTTCCCCGATCCCGAGCCGCTGCGCCCGCCGCTGATCACGCTCGATCACGCCGCCGTCGGCTATGGCGACACGCCGATCCTGAAGCGGATCAATCTGCGGCTCGATCCTGACGACCGCATCGCGCTGCTCGGGCGCAACGGAAACGGCAAGACAACGCTCGCGCGCCTAATCGCGGCACAGCTCACACCGATGGAGGGGGATATGGCCTCCTCGAACCGGATGAAGGTGGGCTATTTCACCCAATATCAGGTGGAGGAGCTGGACGCGGACGACACGCCGCTCGCGCATATGACGCGAGTGATGCCGCGCGCCACGCCGGCGGCGGTCCGTGCCCAGCTTGGCCGGTTCGGCTTTTCGGGGGATCGCGCGACGGGGAAGGTCGGCAAGATGTCCGGCGGGGAACGCGCGCGACTAGCGCTGGCGCTGATCACCCGCGATGCGCCGCACCTGCTGATCCTCGACGAACCGACCAACCACCTTGATGTCGATGCGCGTGAGGCGCTGGTCCAGGCACTCGCCGGTTATAAGGGCGCGGTGCTGATCGTCAGCCACGATCGCCATATGGTGGAGCTGACCGCGGACCGGCTGGTGCTGGTCGACGGCGGCACCGCGCATGAATTCGACGGCAGCCTCGATGATTATGTCGCAATGGTGCTGGCGAAGGAGCCCAAGACCGAAGGCTCAAAGGCCAATCGCAAGGAGGAACGCCGCGCCGCCGCCGAAAAACGCGAAGCGGCCAAGGCAATGCGCAAGGCGGCCCAGGTCGCCGAAACCGAATTGGCGAAGCTCACCCGTGAGCGCTCGGCGATCGATCGCGCGATGTTCGATCCGTCCGGTGCGGAGCCGGCGCTCGCCAAGCTCACCATGACCGAGTTGATGAAGCGCCGCGCGGCGCTCACCGAACAGATCGATGCCGCCGAGGCACGCTGGCTGGAGGCGAGCGAGGCGCTGGAGGACGCATAAGGCGCTCCCCTCCCGTGCGCGGGAGGGGTTTGAGGGCGGCCGATTAGCCCGCCCCGGCGTTATCGGGGTCGCCGTTTAGCAGGCGATCCCCGGTTTCAGGCTTCCTCGCCCTCGTTCGTGTCTTCGGCGGGACGCTCGAACCACGCCTCGACCGGGCCGGTAAGCTTGATCGTCAGCGGGCGACCGTGACGATCAACCTTCTTGCCAAGCGCAACGCGGATCCAGCCTTCGGAAATCGAATATTCTTCCACGTCCTTGCGCTCGACACCCTTGAAACGGATGCCAACGCCGCGCTCCAGCGCGTCGCGGTGGAAAAACGGGCTGCGGGGGTCGATCGACAGATGGTCGGGAATGGTATCGCTCATGCGCCGCGCGCTTAGCGGATCATCGCCGCCGAACCAACGCAAAAACGGCGCGGGGGTTACCCGCGCCGTCCCTGCGTGACCTCGTTCGGCCTGCGCGCCAGATCAGCGGCAGACCCTGACCGGCACATCGCGACCCCAATAGGGATCCCAGCGATAGCTGGTCCAGCAACGCGGATAATAAGGCCGGTAATCGTCATAATAATAAGGTTCGGGCGGCGGCGCGTAATAATAGCCGCGATCATAATAGCGATCCCGGTTGCTCGACGCGATCGCCGCGCCGACGCCTAGGCCGAGAATGCCGCCGACGATTGCCGCGCCAGCCGCGTCCCCGCCGCGATGCCCGTAATGACGATAACCGCCCCAACGCTGCGCATCAGCCGGTGCGGCGGAGACAAGCGCGGTAGCGGCCAGTGCCGCCCCGAGGCCCGCCTTTTTCAGAAAGCCGTTCATATCGAACCTCCAAATACTCATACTGCGGTCCGCCAGACCAACGCACGATGGTGCGACCGTGTTGCCTTTGCTAGGCGAGTCGGGCTGAATGGGGCCGGAATATGACATTCACCCCCGGTTTAGGTGAGCGACGATGGCGTATTGGCTGCTGAAATCGGAACCCGAGAGCTATTCGTGGGACGATCTGGTGAACGACGGCGCCACCGAGTGGAACGGCGTGCGCAATCATGCCGCGGCCGCGCACCTGCGCGCGATGCGCCCCGGCGACCGCGCGCTGATCTACCATAGCGGCAAGGACAAAGCGGCCGTCGGCATCGCCGAAGTAACGCGCGGCCCACAGAAAGATGGCGAGGAAGGCAATTGGGTATCGGTCGCGATCAAGCCGGTCGCCCCCCTCCCCGCTCCTGTCACGCTCGCTGCGATGAAGGCGGAACCGGCGCTCGCCAACTTGCCGATGCTCCGCCAGTCGCGGCTGTCAGTGTCACCCGTTGGCAACACCGAATGGACAATAATCACCGCGCCGCCCAAAGGCTGAGCCGGCAGCGGGCAATGGCCCGCCTTTTTCATTTTTCGGACACAAACCGCGACTAGCCGCCGCTGGAGCAGGTCCACAGCAGCATAAACGGAGAACGCAATTGCGCGCATCCCCCTTGGGGCGAGCGCCTTTCGCGTCATTCGTGCTGGGGTCGGCCCGCGAGACTGAAAAGCAAAAAAAGGGAACCATCGTGTCCATTCGTCATCGCTTCCGCCCCGCGTTGCTCGCGGGCGTGACCGCCGGCCTCGCCGTTTTCGCGGCCCCCGCGCACGCTCAGACCGCTGACACCGCCGCCACTCCCGAAGGCAATGGCCTGAGCGAGATCGTCGTCACCGCCGAACGCCGCAGCGAGAACATGCAGCGCGTGCCGGTTTCGGTCGCGGCGGTCAGCGGCGCGGATATGCGCAACTTCCAGGCGGCGGGCGAAGACATCCTCGCGCTCTCCGGCCGCGTGCCCAGCCTGTACGTCGAGACGACGACCGGCCGCATCTTCCCGCGCTTCTACATCCGCGGCCTCGGCAATATCGATTTCTACCTCGGCGCATCGCAGCCGGTATCGATCATCCAGGACGACGTGGTGCTTGAGCATGTCGTGCTGAAGTCAAACCCCGTTTATGACGTGGCGCAGGTCGAAGTGCTGCGTGGCCCGCAGGGCTCGCTGTTCGGCCGCAACACCACCGCCGGCATCATCAAGTTCGATACGAACAAGCCGACGATGGACTGGGAAGGCCGCGGCTCCGCTTCGTGGGGCAGCTACAACACCGTGTCGGCCGATCTCGGCCTGGGTGGCCCGATCATCGCCGACAAGCTGGCGTTCCGCGTTTCCGGCCTGTGGCAGCATCGCGACAATTGGGTCGACAACAACTTCACCGGCGTCGGCGCCGACGGCACGACCGGCGGCAAGAAGCAGATGGGCGGCTTCAACGATCGCAACGCGCGCCTCCAGTTGCTGTTCACCCCGACCGACAATTTCTCGATCGACGTTTCGGGCCATGTCCGCGACTATGACGGCACCTCGACGCTGTTCCATCGCGGGGCGCTGAAGAAGGGGTCGAACAACGTTCAGGCCGAGCCGCGCAACGTGGTTTCCTATGACGAGGCCGCCGGCAATCCGCAGTCTTACAAGACGCAGGGCGCGTCGGTTCGCGCGGCGTGGAACTTCGGCGGCGCGACGCTGACCTCGATCACCGCTTACGAGCATTCCTCGGGCTTCAGCCGTGGCGATACCGATGGCGGCGCAGCGGCGAACTTCCCCGTCAACGGTCAGCCCAACGGCTTCGGCCAGAGCGAGGGCTATCTGCGCGGGCTGGATCAGTGGACGCAGGAATTGCGGCTCTCCTCGAACGGCGACAGCGCGTTCAAGTGGCAGTTCGGCGGCTTCTATTTCGACAGCCGCGACATCACCGACTTCTATCAGCGCGGCTATTTCCTGCTGCCGAGCAACGCGGGCTACAACCCGAACAACTGGGTGCGGCTGCATGACGTCAACACGTCGTGGGCGGTGTTCGGCCAGGCAAGCTACACGCTCGACAAGCTGACGCTGACCGCCGGCGCGCGCTACACCGAGGATCGCAAGGATACGACGCTGTTGCAGGCCGCGATGAATGCTGCCGGCACGACGGTGAATTTCCCGGCGAACGCTCCGCGCAACGTCAGGCTCGTCGGCAAGGAACCGAGCTGGGATATCTCGGCACTGTACGCCGTCAATCCGGACGTGAACCTCTATGCTCGCGTCGCGCGCGGCTTCCGCGGCCCGACGATCCAGGGTCGTTCGGCAGTGTTCGGCTCGGCCTTCACCACGGCGGATTCGGAAACGATCATGTCGTATGAAGCCGGCTTCAAGTCGCAGCCCACGTCGAACCTGCGCTTCAACGCCACCGCCTTCGCCTATACGGTGAAGAACATCCAGCTGAACGGCAATGACGAGTTCGGCAACGGCGTGCTGTTCAACGCCAATCACGCCAATGCCTATGGCATCGAGGCGGAAGCCGAGTGGCGTCCGATCCGCAACATCACCTTCACGCTGGGCGCGAGCGCGCTGCACTCGAAGATCAAGGACAGCCGCGTTTACGCACAGGTCTGCGCGCTGAACGGACAGGTCGTTTGCACGGTGCTCGATCCGGTGATCAAGGTTGGCAACAACTATTTCGCCTCGATCAACGGCAACTCGCTGCCGAACGCCCCGACGTTCAACATCGACGGCGCGGTGCGGTATGACATTCCGCTCGGCAATGGCGGCAACTTCTTCGTCGGCGCCGATGCCAACGTGCAGGGCTACACCAACTTCGTGCTCTATCGCACGAAGGAGTTCTACTCGAACGGCAACCTCGAACTCGGCCTGAAGGCCGGCTTCACCACGCCGGACAAGAAGTATGAGATCGCCGCCTTCGCGCGGAACGTCACCAACGAGAAGAACCTCAAGGGCGTGATCGAAAACTATATGGCTGCGGTGTTCAACGAGCCGCGCGTCATCGGCGTGTCGGTTTCCGGCCGCTTCAACTGATCGCGAGCCGGGGCGGGTCTTCACGATCCGCCCCGGCCTCTCGCGCCGGGGCTTTTCCCGGACGAGCGCACGAAAAAAGGGCGGGATGGCATCAGCCACCCCGCCCTTTTTTTCACCTCGTCGCCATCCCATCGCTCCGGCCATGTGCCGGAGCAACGGGATGAGAAGATCAGGCCGCCTGCTTGGCCCGCGACGCGCGCTTGCGCTCATGCGGATCGAGGTGGCGCTTGCGCAGCCGGATCGATTTCGGCGTCACTTCGACCATCTCGTCATCGTCGATGTACGCAATGGCCTGTTCCAGCGTCATCTTCTTCGGCGGAGTCAGGCGGATCGCATCGTCCTTGCCGCCGCTCGCGCGGAAGTTGGTCAGCTGCTTCGCCTTCATCGGATTGACCTCAAGGTCATCCGTCTTGGCATTCTCGCCGATGATCATGCCCTCGTAGAGCGCCTCGCCATGGCCGACGAACAGGATGCCGCGATCTTCGAGCGGGCCGAGCGCGTAGGAATTGGCCTCGCCTGCCCCGTTCGAGATCAGCACGCCATTCTTGCGGCCTTCGATATTGCCCTTGTGCGGGCCATATTTCTCGAACAGCCGGTTCATGATGCCGGTGCCGCGCGTATCGGACAGGAACTCGCCGTGATAGCCGATCAGCCCGCGCGACGGCGCGCTGAAGGTGATGCGCGTCTTGCCACCGCCCGATGGGCGCATGTCGGTCATCTCGCCCTTACGCAGGTTCATCTTCTCGACGACCGTGCCCGAATGCTCCTCGTCCACGTCGATCACGACGGTTTCGTACGGCTCGGTCTTCTTGCCGTCCTCATCCTCGCCGAACAGCACGCGCGGGCGGCTGATGCCGAGTTCGAAGCCTTCACGACGCATCGTCTCGATCAGCACGCCGAGCTGAAGCTCGCCACGCCCGGCGACTTCATAGCTGTCGCGATCGGCGGCCTCGGTCACCTTGATCGCGACGTTCGATTCCGCCTCGCGGAACAGGCGGTCGCGAATCATGCGCGACGTCACCTTGCTGCCCTCGCGGCCCGCCATCGGCGAATCGTTCACCGCGAAGCGCATCGACAGCGTCGGCGGATCGATCGGCTGTGCGTGGAGCGGCTCGAGAACGCTGGTGTCCGAGATCGTGTTAGAAACTGTCGCGACCGTCAGGCCGGCCATCGAAATGATGTCGCCCGCCTTGGCTTCGTCGACCGGCACGCGATCGAGGCCGCGGAACGACATGATCTTCGATGCACGTCCGGTCTCGACGATCTTGCCGTCGTTATCCATCGCGTGGATCGGCTGGTTGAGCTTCACCGTGCCCGAATTGACGCGGCCGGTGAGGATGCGGCCAAGGAAGTTGTCACGATCCAGCAGCGTCACCAGGAAGGTGAACGGCGCGTCCTGATCCAGATTGGGCGGCGGCACATGGCTGACGATCGTTTCGAACATCGGGCGCAGCGTGCCTTCGCGCGCATCCATGTCAGTGGAGGCGTAGCCATTGCGGCCGGAAGCATAAAGAACCGGGAAATCAAGCTGTTCGTCGGTCGCTTCAAGCGTGACGAACAGATCGAACACCTCGTCCAGCACTTCCTGGATGCGGGCGTCGCTACGGTCGACCTTGTTGACGACGACGATCGGGCGCAGGCCCAGCGCCAGCGCCTTGCCGGTGACGAACTTCGTCTGCGGCATCGCGCCTTCGGCCGAATCGACCAGCAGGATCACGCCGTCGACCATCGACAGGATGCGTTCCACCTCGCCACCGAAATCGGCGTGGCCGGGGGTGTCGACGATATTGATCCGCGTGCCTTCCCACTCGATCGAGGTGGGCTTGGCGAGGATGGTGATCCCGCGCTCGCGCTCCAGATCGTTCGAGTCCATCACGCGTTCCTCGACGCGCTGATTGTCTCGGAACGTGCCGGATTGGCGGAAAAGTTGGTCGACGAGAGTGGTTTTGCCATGATCGACGTGCGCGATGATGGCGATATTGCGCAGATTCATCGGTGTTCCTGGAA
The DNA here is from genome assembly GCA_029202845.1 of Candidatus Sphingomonas colombiensis. Taxonomy (NCBI): domain Bacteria; kingdom Pseudomonadati; phylum Pseudomonadota; class Alphaproteobacteria; order Sphingomonadales; family Sphingomonadaceae; genus Sphingomonas; species Candidatus Sphingomonas colombiensis. Next base: position 389,913 of record CP119315.1, read on the forward strand.
TGGCCGCAGGGCGCGCGGCGTTGCGCGCGCCGATAGCGCATTTGCTGCATTGCGACTAGAGCTAGCGCGCAATGTGATTTTCGGGCCGCGATCGGGCGGTGCGTTATGCTTTGTTGAGGAGAGCGCGAATATGCCCGCCCCCATGCTCTTTCCCGTTTTATTCGCGCTCGCGCAAGGTGCGCCGGTCGCCGCCGCGCCTCCCGCTTCATGTGCCATGCCCGCCGGAATGGAGGGATGGTCCAAAATGACACAGATCGCGGGCGTCCCGCGCGTGCGTGACACGGGCAAGGCGTTGCTCCCGATCGGCTCAAGCGCGCTCGTCGCGCTGCTGCCTACGTCGCAGGTCAGTTATGCCGTACCGCCAGCCAAAGCGGGCGCCCCCGCCAGCAACGGCGGCTTGCTGGGTTTCTTCGTGGCGCGGCCGGGCCGTTATCGCGTGGCGCTGGGCAATGCGGCGTGGGTGGACGTGGTGCGGGACGGCAAGTCGCTCACCTCGGTCGCGCATAATCATGGGCCAGCGTGCAGCGGCATCCGAAAGATGGTCGATTTCGATCTCTCGCCGGGCCGCTATCTGCTCCAGATCGCCGGAAGCGACGCGCTCGCGTCGGGGGTGATGGTGTCGGCAGTCGAGAAATAACAGGCACATGTTGTCACGCCTGTTGAACCGGATCACCAGCGTGTTACATATGCAACACAGTTGAATGCGCTGCGCGGGCGCGTCATGTTCGCGCACCGCTGGAGGAAATGATGGCGAGCACCCCTGAGACGACCACCGCCGAGCCCGCGCTGAAGCTGACCCCGCCCGATCCGGTGCCGGTCGTCGCGAACGAACAGGCGGCCGGGCTCGTCCCCGTCGATGACGGCACGAAATCCAAGCTGGAGGAGCGCGTCGATCATTTCGTCGAGCAACTGGTGACGCAGGATGCGAACTCGCCGGAATTCGGCAAGCGCGTCGATGCGATCACCAGCATGGGCGCGAAGGAAATCCGCGACGCTGCCGGCCAGTCCAACCGCTTCCTCGATCGCCCGGTGCGCGCGATGGATCAGGAAACCGGGGTCGGCAAGGATCTGGCGCAGCTTCGCCGCGTGGTGGAGGATCTCGATCCGGGCCGGAAAGGCAATCTCAGCGCGCCGCAAAAGCTGTTCGGGATCATCCCCTTCGGCAACAAGATGCGCAATTATTTCGACACCTATAAGTCCAGCCAGACGCACATCTCCTCGATCCTGCGCAGCCTCGCCTCGGGCAAGGACGAGCTGCTGATGGACAATGCCGCGATCGATACAGAGCGTGCGAACCTGTGGTCCGCGATGGGCCGGCTGGAACAGATGATCCATCTGTCCAAGCTGATGGACCAGAAGCTTGAGGATAAGGCGAACGACCTCGACGCGACCGAGCCCGCCAAGGCCAAGGCGATCCGCGAGACGGCGCTGTTCTACGCCCGCCAGCGCACGCAGGATCTGCTCACGCAGATGGCGGTGACGGTGCAGGGCTATCTCGCGCTCGATCTGGTCAAGAAGAACAATGTCGAGCTGATCAAGGGCGTCGATCGCGCGTCGACCACCACCGTATCGGCGCTGCGCACCGCCGTCACCGTGGCGCAGGCGATGACCAACCAGAAACTGGTGCTGGATCAGATCACCCAGCTCAACACCACCACCGCCAACATCATCGATTCGACCGGCAAGCTGCTGCGTTCGAACACCGCGCGCATCCACGAACAGGCCGCCTCGTCCGCGATCCCGCTGGAGACGCTGCAACGCGCGTTCCAGAACATCTACGACACGATGGACGCGATCGACACGTTCAAGATGAAGGCGCTCGATTCGATGAAGACCACGGTCGATACGCTCGGCCGCGAGGTGGAGAAATCGAAGGGCTATATCGCCCGTGCCGAAGGCGCGTCGCAGAATCAGCTCGCCGCGCCGCAGGACAATTTCAAGCTGGAGTCGGTGTGAACGACACCTCCGATCAGACGATCGCCGCCGCCCGCGCCGCTTACGAGCGGATCACCGGCGCGCGCTACGATACCGGCAATATGGTCCGTCGGCGGCGCAGCGGCGGCGCGCAGCGGCTTGCCAGGCGGCTCGCGCGAATCGCGATCGCCGATGCGGTGATCCTCGTCGCGGCGGTGGTGATCGGGCTGATCGTGCCGCTCGGCATCCTCGGCGCGATGGCGGTGATGGCGCTCCTGCTCGCCGCGACCCTGTCGCTCGCGATCTGGCCGGCCGATGCGCCGATCGCGCCGGAGCGATTGCGCCAGGCCGATATCCGCGCGCTCCCGTCACAGACCGCGCGTTGGCTCGATACGCAACGCCCGGCCCTTCCCGCGCCCGCGATATCGGTGACCGATCGGATCGGCGTGCGGCTCGATACGCTCGGCGCGCAGCTCGCCGCGCTTCAGGAGGAAACCCCCGCGACCGCCGAAATCCGCCGTCTGGTGGGCGAGCAGCTCCCGGAATTCGTCCGCGATTATCAGCGCGTGCCGCGCGAGCTGCGCGCGACCCCGCGCAACGGCAAGACGCCGGATCGTCAGCTCGTCGAAGGGCTGGAAGTGATCGAGCGCGAGATCGGCCAGATGTCCGAGGAGCTCGCGCAGGGCGATCTCGATTCGCTCGCCACGCGTGGCCGCTATCTCGAAATCAAATATCGCGGCGAGGAATCCTAAGTCACTTCGCTTAGCGGTAGCGACAATGTCATGCGGATCGGCTAGCGCATCGGCATGACTGATCGTGTGCTGGGCTTCGAGGGCATCCACAATTTCCGCGATTACGGCGGCTATGACACGCCGTCGGGCCGCATCCGCAATCGGCTTTTGTGGCGTTCCGGCCAGCATGGCGAAGCGACCCCGGCCGATCTGGCGAATGTCGCCGGGCTCGATATCACCACGGTGATCGATCTGCGCGGCGATACGGAGCGGCGGATCAGCCCGTGCCTGCGCCACGACGGATTCGCGGGCATGGTGCTGTTCGCGCCGGGTGAGACCGCCGGGAGCGAACTTGCCCCCCATGAGGAAGCGGGAGCGGGCATCGCCACCGCCGATGAGGCGCGCGCCGCGATGAAGCGGCTCTACACCACCATGCCGTATCGCGATGTGCTGGTCCGTTCGCTGCGGCTCTACTTCGAGGCGCTGGAAACGCGCGAGGGCGCGAGCCTGCTCCACTGCCTTGCCGGCAAGGATCGCACCGGCGTGGCGGTCGCGTTGCTCCACCGCTTGCTGGGAGTGAACGACGACGATGTCATGGCGGACTATCTGCTCACCAACACCGCCGGCAATCAGGCACGCCGCATCGCCAGCGCGGCTGGGTCGGTGCGCGAACGCTATGGCGCGCAGATGAGCGATGAGGCGGTAATCGCGCTGATGTCGGTCGAGGCGGATTATCTTCACACCGCCTTTGCCGCGATCCGGGAACAGCATGGCGATGTCGCGAGCTATGCCGAACAGGTGCTTGGGGTGGATGCCGCCCGGCGCGATCGGATTGCCGCGCGCCTGATCGGCTGAGTCGGCCTTACAGCTCGAACATTATCCCCCACAGCAGGATCGCGTTCAGCACCACGATCAGCGCCGCCGCGGCCCATGCCAGTGCCTGCACCCAGCGTGGCGCCGCATGTGCGCCCATCACCTTCGCACTGCCGGTGAAGGCGACCAGCGGGATAACCGCGAACGGCAATTGCATGCTGAGGATCACCTGGCTGAGCAGCAACAGCCTGGTCGCGCCGCCATCCCCCATCACCATCACCACCGCGACCGCCGGCACCAGCGCCAGCCCGCGCGTCACCAGCCGCCGCAGCCAGGTCGGCATCCGCAGGTCGAGGAACCCCTCCATCACGATCTGCCCCGCGAGCGTGCCGGTGACGGTGGAATTCTGCCCGCTGGCGAGCAACGCGATGGCGAACACCGTGCTTGCCGCGCCCACCCCCAGCATCGGCGCGAGCAATTGATGCGCCTCCTCGATCTCCGCCACCCCGGTGCGCCCCGCGACGTGGAAAGTCGCCGCCGCCAGTACGAGGATCGCGGCATTGATGAAGAAAGCGAGGCCCAGCGACACCGTGGAATCGATCGTCGCCAGCCGGATCGCCTCGCGCCGCTCATGTTCCTCGCGCCCGAACGCACGGGTCTGCACGACCGCGGAATGAAGGTAGAGATTGTGTGGCATCACCGTCGCGCCAAGGATGCCGATCGCGATATAGAGCATCGCCGGATTGCGGATGATTTCGGCAGTCGGCACCAGCCCGCGCGCCGCCGCGCGCCAGTCCGGCCCGGCCCAGATCAATTCCAGCGCGAAACAACCGGCGATGATGATCAGCAGCGCCGCGATAAACGCCTCCAGCCGGCGAAAACCGAAACGCTGCAACGCGAGGATCAGGAACACGTCGAGCGCGGTGATGCACACGCCCGTGACGAGCGGCAGGCCGAACAGCAATTTGAGCGCGATCGCCGTGCCCAGCACCTCGGCCAGATCGCAGGCGACGATCGCGATCTCGCACAAGATCCACTGCACCATCGAGACGCGCCGCGAATAATAAGCCCGGCACGCCTGTGCGAGATCGAGGCCGGCGCCAATTCCCAGCCGCGCGGCCAGCGCCTGAAGCACGATGGCCATCAGGTTCGACAGCAGCACGACCGACAGCAGAGCATAGCCGAACGCGGAGCCGCCCGCGATGTCGGTCGCCCAATTGCCCGGGTCCATATAGCCGACCGCGACCAGCCAGCCGGGCCCCGCGAAGGCGAAAAATTTGCGCCAGAAACCGGCGCCGCGCGGCACGAGGATCGTGCCATGGCTTTCAGGCAGGGAGCGCATCATCTGGATCAGGGGCCGCGTCATCGCGCTGCTCAATGCGGGACGGTGCGGCGCGGTTCAACCGCGATTCGACCATCGCCGCCGAACCGCCAAAAGACCCTTGCCGCCAAGCGCGGCCAGCGGCACCATCACGCGATGAACCGCTTTCGCCCCCTCGCCTGCGCCGCCCTTTCCATCGCCCTGCCGTCCGCGGCCAGTGCGGCCGAGCCGATCGCGGGCCGCTATTTCACCGCCGATGGATCGGGCATCATCGCGGTCGCGCCGTGCAACACCGCAATGTGCGGCAAGCTCGCCACGATCGTGAAGCCCACGCCTGGCGGCCCGACGACGGATGTGAAGAATCCCGATCCGGCGCTACGCTCGCGCCCGTTCCTCGGCATGCCGATCCTCCTGAGCCTCACCGATCAGGGCAAGGACTGGCGCGGCGAAATCTATGATCCGCGCCGGGGCAAGACATTCAAGTCCATCGTCACCCGCAATGTGGACGGCTCGCTCAACGTGCAGGGCTGCGTCGCGATGTTCTGCCAAACGCAAGTATGGCGACCCGCGCGCTGACATTGCCGGGCGAGTGCAGGATGGCGGGCTTCGCCGCAATGCCGGCCATTTATCCGATTCCGCGCAATACATGAAAGCGGACGCTGGCCGGAAAACAGCCGATTGACACGCATGGCCTATCGCTGCTTGCGATGCTGCTGCCGAGGAAATAGTTTCAAAATATGAGAATCCGGCCAATCCTGCCGAACGTACTGATCTTTGCGATCATCATCCTTGGCGGCTTCGGAATATTGCGCATGGCGTTCATTCGCCATGATCCAGTTGGACTGCTTTCGATCCTCGCTTCGCTCGTTCTATTCGAGATTTTTCGTCGCCTCATGCTCGCCAGAAGTCCAAAGATCAGGATGTTCGTGGAAGCGCCAAAGTGGCCTATTCCGCTTTCGGCACACGCGTCTGATGCTTTCCGAATCTACCCCGGCAAACCGGAGGGCTACGCTGGCTATACCGACTATACCGCAATGAGTGTGGACGTGAATGATGATCTGATGGCAAGGTCACCTATAGAGCAATACGCCCTACTCGGTTCCGGCAACGGCTTTCTGCAGGGGATTGAAAGCCGACTAGCGCGCGATACCCAAATACCTTGCAACGCATTCCGTCTGCCAAATGCATCGGAATGGGAACGACAATTCATCGGCTGGCTATCGTATTTGCAGAAATCTGGTACTGACAATGCGGGGCCCTCTACAGAAAATCTTCGTTCGGTCATCCGATCCACTGCTGCAAAGATCTGCGAAGAGGGGCCTATTGTGATGGGTTTCTGGGAAAAGATTCACAACAAAAAAACTGAAAACGTCGGTGTGAGCGACACTTCCTTGGAACTGCTGAACGGCCTTGCAGACGAATATTACAAGCGCTTCAGCGAGGGCGAGCATGCTGCAAGGATGGCGCGTCCCTTAACGCTCTGACGGAAAACACATGGTTGTCGAGCACGCTTTCACGGCTTGAGCGCCGCTCCGTTTATCCCGGTTTGGATGCCCGAAAAACACCGACGGACTGGGCAAATGAGCGACAATCCCAAATGCGGGGATTTCCGTCACCTCGTTAAGACAGCTATTGGTCTGCGCCTCCTCGGAAGCGGACCGTCGCAAAGCCACCCGTTCGCCGCCCTCTCAGCTATTCAGACCGGCGCGGCATCAGCTCCTGCACCATAATGGTGCCAGGTGAAGATCGCCGCCGCGCCGCGATGGGGGCGCCATGCCTCGGCCAGTTCGCGGGTCAGTTTCTCGCTTGGGCGGGTTTCGTGGCCGAGGATGCGCCCGACCTCGATCTGCACCGCCAGATCGCCAGCCGGCCAGATATCAGCCCGGCCTTCCGCGAACAGCAAATAGATTTCCGCCGACCAGCGACCGATGCCCTTCACACGAATCAGGTCGGCGATCGCTTCCTCATCATCGGCGGGCAGGTTGGCCAGATCGAGTCGCCCGCTCAACACCTCGTCGGCGAGGCTGCGCGCATAGCCCGATTTCTGGCGCGAGAAGCCGCAGCCGCGCAAATCCTCATCGCTGGCGCGTGCGATGATCGCCGGGTCCGTCGGGTCGCCGACCTGCGCCTCCAGCTTGCGCCATACGGCGTCGGCGGCCTTTACGCTCACCTGCTGCCCCACGATCGTGCGCAACAAAGTGGCATAGCCGCGATCGCGAATCCGCGGCGCGGGATAGCCCACGCGGGCCAGCGCGATGACGAATTTCGGCTCGATCGCCCCCAGCGCGTCGATGCCGGAACGAAGTTGCGCCTCGCTCAGCCCCATTGCGACAACTTGCGAAGGAAGGCATGGGGCTGGGGAATCTTTACGGAGAGCATGATGCCGAAGCTTATCGTCGTGACGCGGGATGGGGAAGAGCGCGAGCTGGACGGCGAAGCGGGTCTGTCGGTGATGGAAGTGATCCGCGATGGCGGCATCGATGAAATCCTGGCGCTGTGCGGGGGCTGCTGCAGCTGCGCCACCTGCCACATCCACGTCGACCCGGAATTTGCTGCCAAACTGCCCGCGCTGAGCGAGGACGAGAACGATCTTCTCGATTCGTCGAGCGATCGTGACGAGAATTCGCGCCTGTCGTGCCAGATTCCGTTCACCGCCGAGCTGGACGGGCTGAAGGTACGGATCGCCGAAGAGGACTGACGCCGAAGCGAAGGCGCGTCGGCGCAGCGACGGCGCCGGTGCGCAAAGCGCATCGCCCGGCGCGGCCGGCGGGTCGCAAAAGCGCCCCCGTCCGATGGCGGCTTTGCCGTCGTCGCGTGTTGAAAAGCATGAATCCCTCGACCTTGCGGCCGGCTCGCGAGGCTAAGCCTCCCCGGCTGTGCCGTCGTTGCTTACGGGGAGGATGGCTTTTCAGCCGCGCGCCGACCTTCAGCGAGCATCACAAGGCATCGCCGAACTGCTGCCACCGCCCCCGGCACAAGACCGGGGTGACGGAATAACGCGCCGTTCTGCCTACCCCCGCGCCGCGACCGCGTAGAGCGCGATCGCCGCCGCGTTCGACACGTTCAGGCTCTCGACCTTGGACGAGATCGGCAGCTTGGCGAGCTGGTCGCAATGCGCCTCGGTATTCTGGCGCATTCCCTCGCCCTCCGCGCCCAGCACGATCGCGATCCGCTCATTGCCGATCGCCTCGCCAAGCGTCAGGCTGGCGTGGCCGGTCAGGCCGATGCGCCAGAAGCCGGCTTCGGCGATTTCCTCCAGCGCGCGGGCAAGGTTCACCACCCGCACCCATGGCACGGTTTCCAGCGCGCCTGAGGCGGATCGCGCCAGCACCCCGGATTCCGGCGGCGCATGGCGATCCTGCGTGACGATGCCCAGCGCATCGAATGCCGCCGCCGAACGCATGATCGCGCCGACATTATGCGGATCCGTCACCTGATCGAGCACCACCAGCGGGCGTCGATCGCCGCGCCCCTGTTCGAGCAGATCGCCCAGCCAGATTTCCTCCAGCGGATCGACTTCCGCCACCAGCCCCTGATGCGGCGCGTCGCTGGGCACCATCCGGCCGAGATCGGCGACATCGGCAAAGACGACCGGCAGATCCGACGGCAGATCGAGCCCCGCCAGCGCCTCGCGCGTGCCCCACATCTTGCGCACGACGCGTTCCGGGTTGGCCAGCGCCGCGATAACGGCGTGACGCCCCCAGAAGCGCGTACGGCCTCCACTGGGCTTGGAGGGGCGGTGTCCACGACGGGCCATTAATTGTTATCCGGATAAGCAAAGGGATCAGTCACCGCCGGCTTGGTCGGCAGCGGCGGCCGGGGCAAGGGCTTTTCGGCATTGGCCGCATTCAGCAGAAAGGCGGCGAGGATCGTCGATCCCTGCCGCATATCCTCCGCCTTAAGGTGATCGAAGGTGTCGGCCGACGAATGATGCGTGCGGGTCTCGTAATCGAGCGGGTCTTGAATGAACTGGAAGCCCGGCGCGCCGACCGCCTGCATGAAGACGTGATCGGTCCCTTCGGTCGGCGCGACCGCCACCTGCGTCATCCCCATCGAGCGGAACGGCGCCATCCATTCGGCGAAGATCCTGGCCGCCGCCGGATTGTTCTCCGCATAGATGCCACGCAGCTTGCCCGAGCCGTTATCGATGTTGAAATAGCCCGCGAGCGCATCATAGCCGGGCTGCTTGTTGATCGGCCAGCGCTTCGGCCATTCGAAATAGCGCCGCTCGCCGGTCAGCGGCGGATCATTCGGGCCGCCGCGCGTCGCGAGATTCTTCTCCACCCACGCAAGGCTGCCGAGCAGCGCCTGCTCCTCGCCGGTCCACAGCGCGAAGCGAATCGTCCGCTTCGGTCGCACGCCGAGCGCAGAGAGGATGCGCGCCGCCTCCATGATCATCGCCGAGCCGGCGCCATTGTCGGTCGCGCCGTCGCCCGCCACCCAGCTATCGAGATGCGCGCCGGCCATGACATAGCCCGCCTTGGGATCGGTGCCGGGGATTTCCGCGAAAATGTTGTACGCGTTGACGTCGCTGTCGTCATAATGCGTCGCGCTCATGATCTCGAGCGTGGGCGCTTCGCCGATCTTCGCCAGCCGCGCGAGCCGGCGATAATCCTCCGCCGCGATCTGCACGCCGGGCAACGCGGGCGATTTCCCGGCCTCGAACATATAGCCTTCGCCGTGCAGCAGCATGCCGTCGCGATAGGAGATCGTGGCATAGGCCAGCGCGCCCTCCTGCTTCAGGAAAGCGTCGCGCTGCTTCTCGAAATCCGCGCGTTCCAGCGTGCGCTTGTCGGCATCGGGATCGTATTTCGGCTGTTCGAACTCATCGAGCTTCGCCAGTTCCTCGCCGGTGTAGCGATGGAAAGGCGCCTTACCGCTCTCCGATCCGGTGCCCGGCTGTGAGACCAGCACGATCTTGCCGGCGAGCTTGCCCTTATATTGCGCGAAATCCCGTTCACGCTTCATCGGCGCGACGAAGATCGGCGCGCTGATCGTGCCTTGCGTCGGCGGAGTCCAGGCGATCGGGATCGCGGTGAGCTGGATCGGGCGCGGCGTGATCATCCGCACGCTCGATTTCTCGATCCACCAGCCGCGACCGAACGGATAGCCTTCCTTATGGACGTTCTTCAGCCCCCATTCGCGATATTTCGCCTGGGTCCATTCCTCTGCCTTGCGGATCGCGGGTGAATTGGTGAGGCGCGGGCCGATCACGTCGCTCAGATGCTGCGCGGTGAGCATCACCTGCGAATGGCTCATGCCCTCATCGATGATTCGCGCGGTCGCCGCCTGATCCTGTCCGAGAGCCTGATACGGCACGGCGATGACCGCCGCCGCCGCGAGCAATAGATGCCGCATGTGCCTGTGCCTTCCCTGTGGGCGTTATTTTGTTGCGCGATGCTATGCAGCGGGTCCGCGATGAACACCAGTGCGTTGACACGGCCTCTTCGCTTCGGCATTGGGCGCCCTCGCTTTGACGAAGCGGCCCCGATGGAAGGGTGGCCGAGTGGTTAAAGGCAGCAGACTGTAAATCTGCCCACGCAAGTGTACACTGGTTCGAATCCAGTCCCTTCCACCATCCGCTCGTCGAAGCGGCTCCCCGACAGAAACGGCGACAACGCCTAGATCGCCTCTGGCGCGGAGCCGCCGGGCGCTGTCGACCACAACGAGCCATTCCCGCACCCTTTCGCGGATCCCGACAGCCGCCTTGCAGCTTGGCTCTCGCTGAACATGGCGCCCGCGAACGCTGCATGTCTTGGGCTGGGGGTCTGCGTCGGCCATTTCCATGGCTTGGCCCAGTTTGGCGTGAACACCTCGGAAAATATGATCCTGACCGCGAGGGCGATTGACGTGGCCATCAATGCAATATATTGCGCAATATATTGCATTGATAGGAGTGGCGATGTTTTCTCGGGCTTTCATATCCGTGCTGGCGCTCGCTGCTCTGGCTCCAGAAACGGTCTTCGCGCAGGCGCTGGATCAAAAGGCGCAGCGAGAAGTCGTTTCTGACCTCAAGGTGGCGCTGCGGCAGAACTATGTTTTTCCCGAGCGTATCCCTGCCATATCTGCTGAGTTGGACAGGCGGGTCCAATCGGGGTCGATCGACGCCGCGCCGTTCGCTGCCGCTCTCGCCCAAGGGATGGTCAAGGCGAGCAAGGATCTGCATTTCTCGGTGGCTTTCGATCCTGCCGGCGTCGCCGCTGATCGCCGCGCGAAAGCAGGCGGCGAGGCAACCACCCAAGCACAGCGCGACAGCGAGCGAGCAGCCAACTTCGGCTTTCGCGACGCTCGCCGGTTGGACGGGGGGCTGGCCTACATCCGGTTCGACTTCTTCGCCGACCCGCAATATGCGCTGGAAACAGCGGCAGGTGCCATGCGATTTGCCGAAGGTGCCAAGGGACTCATCTTCGACCTTCGCTACAACAACGGCGGCGTCCTGGAGATGGCGCAGTTCCTGATGAGCTACCTCTACCCGGCGGGTAAGGAGCAGGAGTTCTTCGACTATAATTACAATGACAAAGGGATTCGCGTGGCGCGCGGCCAATGGAGTCTGGCAGCCGTGCCCGGTCAACGTTCGGCGGATATTCCAGTCGTGGTTCTGACCGGATCGACATCCTTTTCTTCCGCGGAATGGATGGCGTTTTCGCTGCAGCGGCTCGGTCGTGCAACCGTGATCGGCGAACGGACCGCCGGCGGCGCGCATCCGGTCACCCGCGTGCCGATCGACGATCGCTTCATGCTGCAGGTGCCGGTCGGACAGATCCGGGATCCGGTTCACCGGCAGGATTTCGAGGGCGTCGGCGTGACCCCTGATCTCGCCGTGCCGGCGTCAGGCGCCTTGCTGGCGGCGCAGAAGTTCCTGCTGCAGAGCCGGGCACAAGCAGGCGACGCGGACGCCAAATGGGCTCTGGTTCCGATAGAATTCGCGATCGCTGGCCAGGTCCCAAGCACGGCGGACCTGGATGATGCGGTCGGAGTCTATGAAGGACGGACCCTCGTTCGTACCTCAACCGGCATCGCCTATCACTGGCGCGATCGCTTCGTGCTCGCGCTTGTTCCGATCGGGAAGGATCTGTTTGCGGTCCAGGGAACGGATGATTACCGGTTCCGACTGGCGCGCGTGAATGGCGTTGTCACCGGCCTGGAGCGTGTGGAGAAGTCTGGCGAGACGGAAACCTATCGGCGCCTGAATTGAGGAGCTGCTAGACGAATGATTGAGCTGAACCGCACCTTTCTGGGGCGCCTGAGCGAGCAGTTGAGCGAACTGATCGAGCAACAGTCGGCCGAGGTCTTCAAGCGTGCAGGCCTGATCATTCCGGTCAAATCTTCGTCCCTGTTGGGTGCGATCGCGACACTCGGTCCGGTCTCGGTCGCGGATCTGGTGCGGGCGCTTGGCCGCTCGCATCAGCTTATTCAACAAAAGATCCCGAAGCTGGTGACTCTCGGCCTGGTCACGCGTCATCCCGACCCCGACGATCAACGCATCATCCTGATCGAGATGACGGACAAGGGACGCGAGCAATTGGCGTTGCTCGATAGTCTGGATGCGGAGTTTGAACGCGCCTACGCCGAGATGGAGGAGGACGCCGGCCCGGTGTTCGACACGATAAATCGCGCGATCGTTTCTCTCAGGTCTCGTCCATTGATCGAACGCATAATCATCTGAAGTGTGTTTCGGCCTGCAACGTTCAACGCCGATCTGGGGTTAAGATCCCGCGCCGGTTCACAATTCCGCGGCGTTAGCCGGGCGCGCGGATCAAACATCGAGTGGTCGTCAGTAGTGGACCCACTTCACGTCGTTCCGTCACCCTTCTGCGGATCCCGACAGCCGTCCGGCAGCTTCACTCTTGTCCGCCATAGCACCCGCGCGTGTCCGGTGTCCTGGGCTGGGTGGTTAGTTGCCATTCCGCCTTAGGATGTCAGGTTGATGTTTCATCATCAGCATCAACATCAAAGTCGATAGTGCGAAGCCGATGAAAGCGATCAGCGCAAATTGCCGACCTCGAATTCCTGTAAAGATGAAGGCCAACATTTCCAGAGCAATTAGCCGATTGATGATAAGCAACCGGAGATCGCCGTAGCTGCGGGAAAAGAAGCGCTCATGCCACGACATGTTGCGCCATCGCCCCTTGGACCGCTGATTAAAGGCGTCAACTGCTTGACGTGTTGCTCCATCAAAGAGTGTGACCAAGAACATAACCGCTGCCAAAACAACTAACAACGCTGTGAACGGCAAAGTGAGGGGCGCAAATGTCAGCGGCGCAATCGCGATCAGCCCAGCGACAACGGCTGCCATCCAAGACCCGAGCAAGGCAGGCCAGAAGAACGAATCTGTTGAACGGGAGATCATAGCGGGCAGATTAGCGTTGCGGTCGTCAATTGCCCAGAAACGTCAGCAATTGGGGCGGGAGGAGATGTCACACATCAGAAGCCAGCCACGCGAACAACACGTAACCTCCGGCGAGCAGGATGAAGATCGCTACAGCCAAAATGATGCCGCACGAGGTGGTCGGGCGTCCGGGGCGATTAGTCATACGAGCAAGCTGACTCAACGACCGCTCTCGGGCAAGCGCGCTCAGGCTCATAGCGGCTGGAACGGGGCGCCAGCTGACACTGCCGTGCCCCGTCGGAAAATGACGGCTATCCAGAGTTGGCTGCCCTAAGCCCGCCATTCCGCAATCGGCCCACCGCCGGTCCTCTTTGCCGCGTTATGGGTAGCGGGGGTTATCATCTGCTCTAACTGATTTCCGCTATGGCCAGGAGGAACGGCAAATGTATTGTCGTGTCGCGGCAGACGGGTCGCGCTCTCCATCCGGCGGACCTGAACATTTGATCGATCCTGCGCCAGACATTGACGAGCCGATGCTTCCCGCGCCGCTCCTGCTGGTCGAGGATCAGGCGATGATGCACATCCGGCTGCGGTGCATTCTCGAAGAGATGGGGTATTGCCGGGATGCGCTGTCCTTTGCGACGACGATCGCCGAGGCAAGGCGATTGATCGACGAACAGCCTTTCGCAATGGCGTTCATCGATGTGGGGCTGCCCGATGGCAATGGCATCGATCTGATCGAATTTCTGCACGGTCGCGATCCGGCGCTTCCGATCCTCGTGATATCGGCCTGGAGCGAAGAGCATATTATCATGCGGGCGCTTCGTTCGGGCGCCACAGGCTATCTGCTGAAAGAGCGCGACGATATCGAGATCAAGCTGTCGATACGCAGCATCCTGCGCGGCGGTGCACCCATCGATCCCTTCGTCGCCCGGCATATCCTGTCGACCTTCAGTTCGTCGGCAGCAGCGGCCGTGGGGCCCGGCGGTGCATCGGCGAGTGCGTCGCAATCGGTGCTGACACCGCGCGAGGTCGAGATATTAAACCTCGTCAGCAAGGGGCTGACCAACAAGGAAATCGCCGGGATCGTTTCGCTTTCGCGCTTCACGGTCGAATGCCATGTCCGGAATATCTACAAAAAACTGGCGGTCCGATCCCGCACCGAGGCGATTTTCGAGGCGCGCGTGCGTGGTTTCCTGCCTTAGGTGGCTCGTCTGCCTGGTCCTTGCGCTCGCGACGGCCGACGGGGCCGCCGCGAAGGATCGGCCCTTTGCTTTCCGGACGATCGAGGCGGCGCGTTCCGGCTGGAATGCGGCGACGCCGCCGACTTCGGGATGGGAGCGCGTCGCGCTGCCCGATGACTGGTCGCGGCGCTGGCCCGGCTTCGACGGCGTCGTCTGGTACCGGCTGACATGGCGACAGGAGGATGCGTCGCGCCCCGTGGCGCTGATGATCGATTACTGGACGCTCGCCGGAGCGGCCTATCTCAATGGGCAACTGCTCGAGCGCGACCCCCAGCTTGTCGAACCGCTCTCGCGGTCGTGGAATGCGCCGCGGCGATGGCAACTCTCGCCGCCGATGCTGCGCGAGGGGGCTAATGTCCTGCTCGTGCGGGTGTCGGGCCATGCCGTCTATCAACCAGGCCTCGGTCCGGCGACGCTTGGCGATCCGGCGCTAATATCCGCCCGTTACGACGCTGCGCAGATTGTGCGGCGGGCGCTGCCGACCTTCAACCTCGGCATCACGGTCGCGTTGGCGTCCTTCTTCCTTGCGATCTGGCTGATGCGGCGGCGCGAGACAGCCTATGGCTGGTACAGCATGGCGACCTTTGCTTGGGCGGGTTATTCGCTGAATCTCGTCGCGCGAAGTCCGTGGCCGTTCGCGACGAGCGACGGATGGGCGCGGACGACGATCATCTTCCTGCTGCTGTTTGCGGTCAGCCACTGCCTTTTTATTCTTCGCTTCCTCGATCGCCGCTATCCGCGCGCAGAGATGCTGTCGTGGGCGGGTTTTGCCGCCGGAGCGGCGCTTCTGATCGCCGTGCCGCACGGCCTGATCGGCGCCACACGGGTGGCAATGTCGGGCGCGGCCTTTGCGACCTACTTGTGGCGCGGTCCTGTTTTTCTTTGTGCAAACCGTGCGCAGCCGGCGCATCGACCATTGGGTGCTCAACGTCAGCAATGCGTTGACGATCGCTGCGGGCGCGCATGACAATCTGACCTTCGCGGGGTTGCTGAACGACAATATTTATTATTCGCCGGTCACCTCGCAGATGCTGATCATCTGCGTGGCGACGGTGCTTGGCTGGCGCTTCGTGTCGGCGATGACGCGCGTTGAACGGTTCAATGAGGAACTGGCCGACAAGGTCGAGACGGCAAGGCGGGAGACGGCCGCCGCGCTCAGACGCCAGCACGAACTCGAACTTGCCGGCAGCCGGATGGCCGAGCGTATCGACCTTGTGCGCAACCTGCACGACGGCATGGGGGCCACGCTGGTCAACAATATCGCGGTGCTGGAGCATGGCGAACGTGCGATTCCTGAAGGGCGCTTCCTTTCGATCTTGAGGGAATTGCGCGAGGAACTGCGCCTGATCATCGACACCACCACCGGTGCGCAGGGGGCCGACCGGCCGCTGGCGGAATGGATAGCGCCGCTGCGATCACGGCTGACATTGCTGTGCGAAAACCAGGGCATAAAGTGCCGATGGCGGCTCGATGAAACGGAAAATCACTTGCTGCCCTTTGCACAGAGCCTCGATATCACGCGCGTCGTGCAGGAAGCGGTGACCAATGCACTCCGACACAGTGGCGCGAACGCGATTGATGTTGCGCTGGAATCGTGCGGCACCGGGCTGACGCTGACCGTTTGCGACAATGGGCGTGGCTTCGATCCGGCATGCGTGCGTGATCAGGGGCTTGGTCTGCAGAGCATGGCCTCGCGCGCGGCGCGACTTGGCGGATTGCTCGATATCCGGTCCGCGCGCGATGGTACCGCAATTACCCTCAGAATCGGGGAAGCGCGCCGTGAAAGACTTAACGAATAGTTAGGGCCATCTACCTGATTTCAGGTATTTTCGCTTTCGTTTCCCTATGCTTCAAGCAGTCCACGCCCGGCCTCTACAGCCATTGGGCATCAGCGGGTTCGCCGCGCCGGCGATAGCCGCGCAAGCGCGATCATCCGCGAATACCGGGACACCAAGGGGGACATTGCCATGATCAATTCCAGCACCGGCCTGCGTGCGCGGACGATGAGAATGCGGCGACTTGCGCCCGCACTTGGCTATGCGAGTGCATTGGCCTTGCTCGCCCCCGGCAACGCCTTCGCCAATGGCGTGATTGTCGGCACAGCGGGCTCCGCCGGCGTACCCGATCCGGGTGGGACCGGCGCAGCCGGTGGAAGCGCTCCCACCGCCAGCTCCGACGGTGGCACAGCCGTCGGAGCTGGCGGTAATGGCGGAACCGCCAACTCGGGCGGGACCGGCGGCGTTGGCGGCGCCGGAGCAACGGCAACGGCCGGCGGAGCGACGGCAATCGGGGGCGGCGGCACTGGCGGGCAGGGAACCGCAGGCGGCACAGGTGGAGCCGGCGGCAGCGGCGCACAGGCGTCGTCGAGCGGCGCGATCGCGATAGGGGCAGGCGGTCAGGGCAGTAACGGCTGCTGCGGTTTTGGCAGCCCGGCGGGTGGCAGCGGCGCACAGGCATCCGGCACTTCCGCGATCGCGCTCGGCAGCGCGTCGGGCTCGACGCAGGGAGCCGCCGCATCGGGGAATGGCAGCGTTGCGATCGGCGGCGCGTACAATGGATCGGCGGGCGCTTCCGCACTGGGAGTCAACGGCGTAGCGCTTGGCTCCGGCAGCCAGGTTGCGACCGGCGCGACGAACAGCGTCGCGATCGGTGCTAACTCGGTGGCGACCGGGGCCAACACCGTCTCGTTCGGCTCGGCGGGCCAGACGCGCGGGCTGGTCAATGTCAGCGCGGGCGCGGTGAGCGCTACGAGCACCGATGCCGTCAACGGCAGCCAGTTGTTTGCCACGCAGCAGGCGGCCAATTCGGCCGCTTCCACAGCGACGGCAGCGCAGGCCGCCGCCGATACGGCGCTGACGAATGCCGCATCGGCGCAAACCACCGCCGACACCGCTCTCGCCAACGCCGCAACCGCCCAATCGACGGCAAATACCGCGCGTAGCGAGGCAGCTGGGGCGCAAGCGACGGCCAGCACTGCGCTCACCAATGCGGCAACGGCGCAGGCAACGGCGGATACGGCTCTCGTCAACGCCGGGACTGCTCAGACGACCGCCAACACCGCTCGGGGAGAGGCCGCAACTGCTTTGGCCAATGCGGCAACCGCGCAATCGGCCGCGACGCAGGCGCAGGCAACGGCAAGCGCCTCGCAGGCGACGGCCAATACGGCGCTCGCGCGCAACGCATCGCTGGGGCAGGCGACCGCCACCGCTTTGGGCGGCGGCGCGTCCTATGACAGCGCGACCGGAACGATGACCGCACCGCAATATGCCGTCCAGGGGACGACCTATCGCGACGTGGGCTCAGCGATCGGCGCGCTCGACAATGGCCTTCGTGATCTCGACAGCCGCGTCGCCGGTCTGGAGCTCGCCGCCAATCGCGGGTTTCAACAGGTCAATGGCGGGATCGCTGCGGCGATGGCGCTGGGGGGGACGATGATCGTGCCCGAGAGCAATGTGTCGGTCTCCTTCAACCTCGCGACCTATCGCGGCGAGCAGGGTTTTTCCGGCGCGGTCGTTGTGCGCGCTGCACCGCGCATTTATCTGAATGGTGGGTTCGCCGGCTCCACCTCCAAGGGATCGACTGGGGGACGTGTGGGCGTAGCCTTCGGATTCTGATCCGCGATCATTTGCTCTCGACGAAGCGGGCCCAATCGGATGCGGAAATGTCAGCTCTCTGGCTTAAACCGCCACAAGCCGCCAGTCCGCGAAAGGCTCAATTCCAGCACATCGTCTTGAAAAAGCGACCGGACGGAACGGCAGTTCAAATGACGCCCAGTTGCTCAGCCAACCCTCGTCCCCGGAAAACGGGAGAACAGCGCCCCCGCTGCGTAAGTCATCCAGAAGGTCGGACCGCCATTGCGCCATTGCCCGAAAACCGTGTGCGGTCATTTCGTCGCTGGCATAACCCAGGCGACGCAACGCGCCATTGAGCGTGTTCTCCGACATCGGCCGCGTCCGCGATCGCATGGAGGGAAAAACGTAGCCCGACCGCCCGGCAATGGATCGGACTTCCTGCAGGATCAAAATTGACTGACGCAAGAGCGGCACACGATGGGCCTTCCGCATCTTCATCTTCTCGGCCGGGATGGCCCACGATCGGGTATCCAGATCGATCTCATCCCATCGTGCATGATGCAATTCGCCGGGATGCACGAACACATGCGGCGCGAGTTGCGGCGCCCATTTCGTCATGCCCTGCCCTTCATAGCCATCGATGGAGCGCAGCAGGTCCCCAACCTGAGCGGCCTCGGTGACTGCTCCATAGCGCGTGACCGTCGGCGTGGTCCGCGCTCCACGCAGGTCCCGCGTCGGATCAGACCTCAGCCGGGCTGTGGCGGAATACAGCACTGGCCAGCTGCAAGGTACGCCGCGCGCTTTCCAGCTTGCCCCGCTTCTCGATCTTGCGAATGGCGGCGAGAGCATCGATCGGCTCGATCTCATGGATCGGCATCTTGCCGATCGAATGGTTCGGCAGGCTGAGAAGGTATTCGCCGCGCATGGCCGTGGCGGGTGCCGAGGCTCTGTCGCCATCGCGGCGGCGCTTTCTGTAATATTCATTCGCGATGCTGGTGAAGGTGTTTTCCGCCTGCGCGCTCGCGCGAAGCTTCTCGCGCTGCCACTCGAACGAGGGACTTGTCCTCCGCAAGCAGGTCGCGCGCTTCGTCACGGCGCTTGCAGGCATCCCTCAGGCTCACCTGTGGGGAGATGCCGATACTCAATTTCTTTTCGGCAACCCTGAAGCGATATTGCATCCGTCAGAGCTTCGAACCCGATGGCGAGATCAGCAGAAACAAACCCGGCATATCGCTCATTTTATAGGACTTTTCTCTGGTCTTCGCGGTACGAATCGCGAAATCCGTCAAAGGCACAAGCTTGACCTTTCCCAGCCGAGCCCTCCCCCTTGGGGGCCTCGAGCGAAAATCGGCCCGCCATTCTCGGCGCGCGCCAGTTGGCACACCCCGAAAACGGCCGCTAAGCGGTTGAATTTATTAGAAAGATTGGAGCGGGTAACGGGAATCGAACCCGTGTATTCAGCTTGGAAGGCTGCTGCACTACCATTGTGCTATACCCGCATCACGTTGAAAACGATGCGTTTTCTATGTCGCCCTAGTGCTAAATCCAACATCCAATCCGTTGGATATCCAACACGGGGTGCCGGCGAGATAGCCAGAGGCATGCGCCGGCGCAAGCTGCTGCGAGATTGCCACGGACATTTATGCCGACTTCCTCGAGCGCGCAGCCTGCTTCGGCGCACGCGCCTGGGAGAGATCGACCGCGAGCATCGCCATGCCGGTGGTGCGCGGTAGATAAACCTCGAGGATCTTCTTCACCGTCTCGAGCTTGTGGCCGGTGATCGCCGAAATGAGATGATCGGGAATGCCGCGCTCACCCATCATCACGACGCAGGTGCGGCGCAGATCGCGGAACTGGAGATCCGCCACCTCATCCGCGAGCTCGGCATCGCCCGCCTTCCGCAGCCGCTCGACGGCGGCGGCGCGGATCGCAGCGAACGACCGCTGGAAATACATCTGCCGGATGCGCGCTTCCTTGCGCTGCGCCTCTCGGCGCTCCTTCCTTTCCTCCACTGACCAAATTTTGCCGGGAACTTCATCCAGCGCCGGCGCCGTCCAGGTCTGATCCCGCCGTTCATCAAAAAGGATCGTCGTCAGCCCCTTTGACCTCGCGCCGAGCACGCCGGCCTCGAGGCGCACGCGCGCATCGCCAGTGACCGGGACGCCGACCCAGCGGTCGGTCTTGCCCTGTCGTACGCGGATGCCGAACAGGCGGCCATCCGGCTCGCGGGCGGTCAGGCGATCATAGACGGCCGGGTCATCGGCCTCGAATTGCTGGATCTCGTTGTAGCGGGTCTGCAGCAGCTTCAGGAGATCCTCCTCGCGCTGGCCGATCGTGTAGGCGAGGATGATCGCCGCGGCCATGTTGGGGCGACCGACTGCGACTGCGGCATCGATCAATGCCTGGCGCGCGAGCGCGCCGGCGAATTGCTGGCGCGGCGCTGGCGTCGATATGTCGAGATCCTTCGCGGCCGGGTTGGTAGCGATGAGCTCATTCTCATACGCCCAAGCCCATAATGAGCGCAGGTTCTTCAGGGTGTTATAGGCCGTTGTCGCCCTGATCTCGCCGTCCTTGCGCGGCGCATAGAGCGCGTCACGGAACGCGCGGATATTATCGAGCGTGATGCCATCCATGCGCTCCTGCCCAGCCCACCGGGAAATGACGCGCAGCTTGCTGTCATATTCGGTCTGGGTCTTCTCCTTGAGCTTGGCGACACGCTTTTCCCTGTAGATCGCGATGATCGCATCGACCGTATGGCGCTTCTCGATGCGCTTGACGTCTTTCGGGGTGGCGTCTCCAGCGCGCCAGGCGGCAATCTCGGCGTTGCGTGCGCGGGCGGCGCGGATCGCCGCTTCCTCATCCCGACCGAGCTTAAGGGCTTGCCAGCCCGCCGCCTTCAGCGTCGCCGACGGTTCCCAGTAATAGTGAATTCCGCTGGGATATTTTTTTGCGCGGAGGAATTCGATCGTGATCTTGGCCATGGCGGGGGCGCTCCTATGGCTGGTGGATCAGGCAGCCTGTTTCAGCGCCTGTTGTTGCAGGTGACGCTGGCGCGCTTCGCGGGCGGCACGGATGTCGGGATGCTGCGAACCATGCCAGATTATGTCGTGGCACAGCTCCAGCAGCAATATCCGGCGATCCAGCTCCTCGCCGGTGATGCGGCGCAGCTCGACCAGGCGCGGCCAGCGCTGACGGCGGAAGGTTATCTCGCGGCGTAGCGCGTGAACGTCCTCGACCAAGGTCGTTAGCGGCGCATCGGGCGATCGTGGCAGGGCGCGCCAGCCTTCGGCGAGGCCGCGCGCGAGACGCAGTTCGCGATCGGCTTCAGCCCGTGCCATGCGGCCCTTGGCGACGCGATCGGGGAAGCTCTCGAGGCGGCTTTCGTAGAGGCGGCGCAGTTCCGGCCCGATCTCGCTCCAGAACTCTTCCGGCGGATCGAGATCCAGCGCGCGATCGTCGCGGTAGAAGATGAATTTGGGATCGAAGGTCATGGGTTCGCCTCCCGAATGAGGGTGTCGGCGTGGCACCACGGCGATGTGAGCGGGCACCAGCATTGAAGGTCGCGGCCGCGCAACCGCGGGAGTGCTCTGAGGACCTGTTCGCGCCGGCGGCGCAGGGTTATGGCCTCCGCCCCGCTGAAGCCCGCGCAACGCAGCACACCACCTGACAATTCGCCGCGCAGCCACGCCGAATAGAGGATGACGCTGCGCTTGTGGCCGATCAGTGGTCGACCGCTGAAGATGTTGGCCCAGAGCGTCGGGCGACCGACGTAGATCGCGCCTGGTGGTGTGAACGCGTTGCGGCGGCGTGTCCTGTGAAGTCGCTTTGGCATATTGAATTTGAAGTCGGCGAAGCCGGTATGATCGGCGGGGCAAAGCCCCGCCGATCCAAATGGCGCTCGGTTAGCCGTAGCCGTAGCCGTCGCCGTAGCCGTCGCCGGAGCCGGAGCCGGAGCCGTCGCCGGAGCCGTCGCCGGAGCCGGAGCCGTAGCCGTCGCCGTAGCCGTAGCCGTCGCCGGAGCCGGAGCCGTAGCCGTCGCCGGAGCCGGAGCCGTAGCCGTAGCCGTAGCCGTAGCCGTAGCCGTCGCCGTAGCCGGAGCCGTCGCCGTAGCCGTCGCCGGAGCCGGAAACCGCACCGGTCACTTCGCCGTCCAGGTGGCGGCCTCGATGCTCGCCACGGCCTCCGGGGTGCAATCGATGATCTCGATCGCTTCGGTCAGCACGATCTCGACCGGATCGGCGACCGTCGACTTCTTGATATCAAGCCCCTTTGTGGCAAGGCCCGAGCAGCTGTTCGCGCCATACCAGCGCCAGATGCGGCGGCTGCGCTCCAGCTCCACCTCCTTGCCGTCACGCCGACGCAGGTATCCGAAATGGACACCGGCGGTGTAAGTGCGGACAATGACGGGCTTGAGGGCCTGACCTTCGGACTGATCGTTCATGCTGGTTCTCCGGCGGCAATGGATCCCGGTGCCCGCGCGGCCGCCAGCGCGCGGTGGGAATTGGTCAGCCGCGATCAGAGGGCTGCACGGCGCTCACGCCGCCTCGTTGTCGGCCGCGAGAATTTCCGTTGACGAGGGTGACGCCCCCTGCCCGACCGCATTCGCGGGCTCGCGGGCTCGCGGGCTCGCGGGGTTCGGCGTCGGGCGTTTCGCCATCCAGCTCGGCGATCGCCTCGCGATAGGCGTCGCCCAGGACGGCGATCGCGGCCGCCTCGATGCCGGTGCCATCGGCGGCGGCGCGCTGGTGGAAGTCGCCGTGCCATTCATCCTGCGGCCGATCGAGTAGATCGACCAGAAGATGGCTGGAGAAATTCTCGCCATGTTCGGCTGCGATCGTGAAGATCGCGACGAACATATATCCGGGATGCTGGAGCTGCTGACCGCGAAAGGCGCGTGCGAGGATATTGAGCGCCGTGCGCGTCAGTCGATCACCGTAGCGCGTGTGCCAGCGACGGACGCGCCCGACGATGTTGAGCTCGCCTGGCTTCAGCGCCTTCGTATCGGCGCCCCCGACGAACCGCCATCCGGTTTCGCGGATGATCGCATCGAGTGCGATGACGGCCGGGTCGCCTGTCGCAATGGCAGCATTGTAGAGTGCGAACGCGGTGAGCGGCCGGCGCTCCTGGTTGAGCTTGACGAAGACGTCAGCTTCCTCCGCCGGCGCGGCCGAGGCGAAAATGACGCACGGCAGTTGCTGGATATCGCCACGCGCCTTCGCCGCCGCCAGCCGATGCTGGCCATCGACGACGAACAATGCGCCGTCAGGTCGGCGGGCGACAACGAGCGGCTGGAACAGGTTCCAGTCCCAGCCGGCCGCGATCCGGGCGATCAGCTGGTGACTGCGTTGATCGAGCTGCCGCTGATAGAGCGGATCGATGCCAAGCTGCACCGGCGGGCAATATTGGAGCACGGGAAGCGTGCCGCGTTGGGGTTGTAGCTTCATGCTGCCACCTCCCGCGCGATATCAGGCCCCGCCTCGCGATCGAGGCGGTCGATGGCGGCCCAGAGCAGGGCGACGGCCTTGACCAAATTGCCGCGCGGATCCTGTTCCGGCTTCCAGTAGCGGGTGGCCCAGGGCCAGGTCAGCGGATCGGGCTTCGCGAGATCCGGGGCGATCGCGGCGGTCGACGTGAGCTGGTCGATCGCGGCGTTGGCGTAGCTCGCACCGGCCAGCGCGAGATCCGCGCGATCGTTGGTGGCGAGATCGCTGTCGAGCGTGCGGCCGTGGCGATCGACCTGCTTCATGCGCTCGGCGATGAACGAGCGCAGCGCGGCGCCGGTGAGGATCCGCGCGCCCTCGAGCGACATTGGGGCGCTGGGAGAGGTATCCGGCGGGGTGCGAAGACTGGTGACGGTCATGTGGGCGTCCTTCAGCATGGGCCGAGGCCGATCTCTTCGGCGTAGGCGGTGAGGGTTTTGAGCTTCGCGCGGGCGCGATCGATGCGGCGCGGGAGATCAGCCCAGAGCCTGTCGTGCAGCTGCTCGAGGCGGCGCAGCTCGGCGTGATCCGCATCGGTGAGCGTGGGGCGGGCGCGGAGCGCGGCGATCCGCTGTTCGCGCAATCGCCAGTTTCGCGGGGCCATCGTCAGCGCCCCCTGGCGGCGAGCGATACCGCCACGATATAGGCGGCCAGCGCGAGGATGATGATCGCGGGGATCGGCACGATCACAGCCGGCCGGCCGCCCAGGCGGCGAGGATGCGCACCGCCATCATCACGATCAGGCCGGCGCCGGCGATGAGCGCGCCGCGGCTGATCCACGGCTCGGCCGCCCGGGCGGCGGTGACGGTGGGGTGCTCGCCCAGCTCGACATCGCGCTGCGCGGGATCGACCGGGAACAGCACGGCGAGGATCTCGCGCGCGATCATTTGCCGGCGGCCTCGCGGATCGCGGCGGATGCCTGGGCGGCGGCGCGCGCTTCATATTGCTCGGCGATCTGCACGAGCCTTTCGGCGATCAGACGCGCCTCTTCCGGCCCCGGCGTGAGTATCATGCCGCGCCCACGCGCCCCGCAGCCGCATTTGTATCCGGCATCAGCGATCTGGAGCGCGATGCGGTTATCGCTGTCGCCTACCGTGATCTCCGATACGTTGGCCGCCAACGCGTGATGAAAGAGAACATCGCCGATGCCCGGGATGACAACGACATGCGACGGGATCCGGGTCTGTTCGCCGATGACGCGCGACCGGTTGGCGCCGGCGCCGCTAACCGTTGCGCGCGGCGGCGTCATGCCACGCCCTCTTCGAACAGGCGCGAGAGGTTCACGGCGAGGCGGCTGTTGCGCTCGACATTCTCGGCGGCGCAATCGAGCGCGCGGGCGGCGGGCGGGAGCTGATCGTTGAACCATGCCTCCACCGCCGATCGCGCCCAGCGGCTGTCGGCAAGGACGCGCTCGGCGAGCGCGGCGCCGCGCAGCAGCGGGAACGGCGGCGGGAAGCCGCGTTCCTCGATCAGCAGGTCGATCGTCTTGCAGATGTAATGCGGGCGGCGGTGGGCGTTCCCCAGCCGCCCCGCCACGTCATAGATGCCGCAAGTGCTGGCGTTGCGGGGGTTAGTGGCCGCCTGCGCTGCGCGCGCAAGCGGCGTCGGCAAGATCGCCACAGTAGACATGATGCGTCTCCGTCAGTTGATGACGGGGCGCAATGTAAGCTATTATCTTACATCGTCAACGATAAATGTAAGCGTTTAGCTGACATGATAATACAGCGAGGTAAGCGATCGTCGGCTTGCTGGCAGGTGTTTGACCAAAGTACCGTTCGGCATGCTCATTTTTGCAGCCCTCATGCTGGCGCAAGTCCTCACTCCCGCGGAGCGCGCATTACAGAAGGCTCTGCTGGACGAGGCAGCCCGCGTCCTGACGTTGCGCGACGATGCTGCGAAGACCGCGCTCGCCGAGCGCGGCGTGACCGAGATATACTATTACCGCTGCCTGCGTGCGCGAGCCAATGGCGCCCACAACGACAGCTGCGATCGCGATTTCGATGCAGTGCGCCGTCGCGCGATCACAGCCGAAGTTGCCTTGATGGGCGTTAAATTTGAGCGCGGCCGCGTCGAAAAATATCTGAATGACGTGAGGCGCGCCGCGGCGAAAATAGTGCTCGGGCAAGACACCGAGCTAGGGCGGGATTAAGCTGCCTCTTCCTTGTGCGAAAGCGGCACCACGGCGTCGCTGATCCGCTCCAGGGTGCGGCGCTGTTCGTCATCGGCAGCACGGTAGCGCTCCAGATATCTCCGTTCACTGGCATCGAGCGCCCACTCATTTACGGCCTTGGGCAGCAGATCAGCGACGGACACCCCAAGTGCGGGCGCGATGCGCTTCATGTAGGTGAGCGTCAGCTCCATGTTGCCGCGCTCAAGGTCGCTAATTGTCATCTTGGAGCAGCCCGCGAGATCGCCAAGCCGCTGCTGCGACAGCTTACGCAACAAGCGCAGTTCGCGAATGCGATTTGTATCGTCCGCCATCGGACGAAACTGTAAGATATTCGCTGACACAAACGAGCTAGTAATTTGCTTACAGGCGCTTGTCAAAATGTAAGTGATTAGCTTACGACGTGGCGGATGGCTCGGATCGGGACAGAAAGCCGCCTTAGGGCATGGCGCCTTCAACGAGGGTACACCTTGGATGCTGCTGCTGCTTCCGTCGGGACAGTGCGGCAGGTTTGGTATGATTGGGAGACAGGCCGCCGCCGCCCGGGCATCGACGCGCTCGAGCGCATCTTCCTCATCACCGACGGCGCGGTCGAGCCGAACGATTTCTATCCCCTGCCCATCTGGCGGCGCGCGCTCGATGCAGCGCGGACCGCGCTCGCCCGCAAAGCCGCGTGATGGGAAGGGCAACACTTCAGACATCGATCATTCTCCCGTCCGGCGCGACAAATCGTCGCGATCCGGTGCGCCAGCGTAATGATCGAATTGTTAACTATTTGAATCCCCGGTTCGGCGCGGCGTTTTCCTCTCCCGGCGCCGCGCCCGGGCGGGCGCGTGTCCGATCCATGCGCTTCCGCCCATCGATGTCGCCGGGAAAAGCGTGACGGCGATGCGGCGGAAGACCGCCCGCCCTCCCCGTCAGTGGCGCCGCCCGTCGAGCGAGGCGGTGCACCGGCTCGCGTGGTGGCTCGCTGCGGATGATGCGCGGTGGCTCGAGCTGACCGCCGAGGCGGAGATATCGCCGCCAACGATCGACCGGCTGCTTTCGGGCGAACTGGAGCCGGGCGGCTGGCTGGTGCAGGCGATCGCGCGCGCGACCGATGGCGCGGTGCTGCCGATGGACTGGGAGCGCGCGACGCCGGCGGCGTGGGACGTCAAGCCGGCAGCGCGGGCGGAGGGGGTGGCATGAGCTATCCGCCCGCCGCGATCAGCGTGCGCGAGATCGAGATGCAGGCGCGCCAGCTGGCCGAAAGCATCGGGCGCAAATGCCTGGCCGGCGCGATCAAGGACGGCAATTACCTGAAGGCCGGATCGATCGCGGGGGATCGCGGATCCTCGCTGGTGCTCAACCTCGCCGGGGCCAATCGCGGGATGTGGCGCGACTGGTCGAGCGGCGACCAGGGCGACATGATCGGGCTGATCGAGCAGGCGATGTTCGGCGGCGATCGCGGGCTGGCGGTGCAATGGCTCAAGAGCGAGCTGGGGCTCGACGATCTCGACCCCGGCCGGCTGCAGCAGGTGCGCGCGCAGGTGCAGCGCGAGGAGGCGCGGCTGGCCGACGAGGCGGCGCGCGAGGCCGAGGCGAAGAAGCGCGGCGCGCGGGCGCTGTGGCTCAATGGCCAGCAGTCGATCGCGGACACGCCGGCGGCGCGCTATCTTGAGGCGCGCGGGATTTCGAGCGAGCGGCTGGGGCATTGGCCGGGCGCGCTGCGCTTTCACGCTGAAGTGTGGAACCGCGACGCGGGCGTGAAGCTGCCCTGCATGGTTTCGCAGATGATCCTGCCGACCGGCGAGCATGTCGCAACGCATCGCACCTGGCTGGGGCGTGACGCCCGGACCCGCGCCTGGGTGAAAGCCGACGGCGCCGATCTGGGCGTGCCGAAGGGCGCGGCGAAAAAGGTGCTGGGCAAATCGCGCGGGGCGTTCGTGGCGTTGCGCAAGGGCGGATCGCGCCACGCGATGGGGCAGATGCGCCGCCCGGAGACGCTCTACGTCACCGAGGGGATCGAGGACGGGCTGACCGTCGCGATGTGCAAGCCCGACGCGCGGGTGATCGCGGCCTATTCGCTGGGCAATCTGGGCGCGATCGAATTTCCGAATGCGATCGAGACGATCGTGCTGGTCGCCGATCGCGACGACGGCGCGCGCGAAATGGAGCTGCTGGAGCGCGCGATCGCGCGGCAGCAGGCGCGCGGCCACCATGTGCAGCTCGTGCTGCCGCCGGTGGGCTTCAAGGACATCAATGCATGGTTGCTGGCGGGAGAGGCGGCGTGACCGACATTCAGGAATACCCCGGAGGGGTGCGTGGTACGGCTCGCGAGGCCCCCACCGGATCGTCATCGGGCGATCCCTCGAGCGATGCCGCCGGCACCCCGCATAGCGAAGGCGCCGGCGGCATCGCGCCGTCGGCGCCGATCGACCGCCGCGTGGGCATCACCCGCAACTATCCCGCCACGATGCCGCTGGCCGAGGCGATCGCCGCGCACCGTGCCTTCATTGGCCGCGACGCCAGCCTTTCGTCGCGGTTCGAGCTGGACACGCTCAACCTGCGCAACGGGTTCGTCGCCATCACCGCTTATTACGTGCCCGGGCCCAATGAGGTGCGCGACCTCAACGAAATGTTCGGGCTGATCGCGTGAAGGCGCTGACGATCTGGCAGCCCTGGGCGTCGCTCATCATTGCGGGCGCCAAGCCCTATGAGTTTCGCGGTTGGCGGTTTCCACGCTCGCTGATCGGACAGCGGGTTGTGATCCATGCCGCTGCGAAGAAGATCGACCGAGACGAGTTGAACGCCCTTCTTACCGTGCTGGCGCTGCGCGATCGCTCCGAGGATATTGCGCTGGCTGCCGCCGAAACGTGTTTGATCCCGGATCTCGCCGTTCCGATCCTCAATGCCGCCCTGGAGGGCGGGCTACCAATGGCGGCTGGTATCGGGACTGCCGTGCTGGGCGAGCCGCGTATCGGCACCGAGATCGCCGCTGATTTCGGCGTTCCGCGCGCGAACGACAGCAATCGCGACGAGCATGCGAACTGGGGCTGGCCGATGCTCGATATCGAGGTGTGGCCCGAGCCGGTTCCGATGCGAGGCGCGCAAGGCTTCTGGAATTGGCCGCAGCCGGGAGATGCGCTGCTGTGACGAAGCGGGGGGGCGATAACGTCGTGTCGATCGCGGATGCGCTGGAGCATCCGGTCGACGCGCCGCAGCTGGCGCAGGCCGGCGACCAGGCACCGTTCGGCGGACGCGACGACGACGACGATATCGATCGGCCGCGCGTGCCGCGCGAATGCCCGGTGAAAACGCTGGGGCTCGGCACCGATGGGCAGACGTGCTGGTATCTCAACGTGCTCGGGCAGCTGGTTCCACTTGGGCCGCGCGATCATGGCAAGAACAACCTGCATGCGTTGTTTTCACCGCGCACGCATCTGCTTTCGAAATACTGGCCGCGCTGGTCAGAACCGAAGAAAGACCGCTCCGGCAACATTACGCGCGAGGCGGAAATCGTCGGCTTCAAGCAGGACGATGCGAGCGAGGCGCTGATCGCGGAATGCGGCCACGCCGGGATTTTCGACGCGCACGGCCGGGTGCGCGGGCGCGGCGCGCACCGCTGCGACGGCGGCAGCCTGGCGGTGCATTACGGCGACCGCGTGATGTTCGCGCGCCGATCGCTGCTGGGCAAGGCGCAGCCGGGCGAATGGCACGAAACCGGGCTGCACGACCGCTACGTCTATCCCGCCGCCGCCCCGACCCCGCGGCCGCACCATGAAGCCGGCGGCATCGAGCAGATCGAGCAATTGCTGTCGCTGATCTCGACCTGGAACTGGCGGCGCGGGCATCTCGACGCGACGCTGGCGCTGGGCTGGCTGGCGCAGACGACGCTATCGGGCGCGCTCGGCTGGCGTTCGCACCTGTTCGTCACCGGCGGCGCGGGCACCGGCAAATCGAGCTTCAACGGCAAGGACGGGCTGTGCGACCGCCTGCTGGGCCATGGCGCGATCCGCACCGGCAACGCGACCGAGGCGGCGGTGCGCCAGATCCTGCGCGCGCAGACGCTGCCGGTGATCTTCGACGAATTCGAGCCCAATGCGTTCAACGCGCACAAGCTGGCGGCGGTGATCGAGCTCGCGCGCGGCGCCAGCTCCGGCACCGAGGTGCATCGCGGATCCTCCGACCACAAGGCGGCGGAATTCGTGCTCAACAGCTGCTTCCAGTTCAGCGCGATCCTGACGCCGGCGATGGAGCCGCAGGATCGCAGCCGGTTCGCGATCCTCGAGCTCGAGCCGCTGCCGAAGGATGCGCGCAAGCTCAACCTGGAGGCCGCGAAGCTGCCGGCGATCGGCGCGATCCTCGCGCGGCGAATGATCGACGGCTGGGCGCGGTGGCACGAAACCTTCCTCGCCTATCACGATGCGTTGATGGCGCACGGCCATAACGCGCGATCGGCCGACACCTTCGGCACGTTGCTGGCGACGGCGGATCTCGCGCTCTACGACCATCTCGACCTCGACACGATCGACGACTGGGCCGTGCAGTGCGCGCCGGAGGGGCTGGCGGAGATCGCCAGCGCGGCGGCGGATCACGAAAGCTGCCTCACGCATCTCCTGACCTCGACGGTGCAGGCACGCGGCGGCGATGCGCGCGAGACGATCGCGACGTGGATCGGGCGGTCGGTCGGCTTCCCCGAAAACGGGCGCGACATGGAACATGCCGGCGATCGCCAGCGCGCGCGCGATCGGCTCGCCGAGCTCGGGCTCAAGGTGGTCAATGCGCGGCGCCTCGCCGACGATGGCGCTGGCCGGGCGCGCTATGGCGCGGTCGATCACGCGGCGGGCACCGCCTGCTACCTCGCGGTGGCCCAGACGCATCGCTCGCTTGCCGAGCTGTTCGGCGCGACGAAATGGCAGGCTGGCGCCTGGTCGCAGACCCTGTCCCGCGCGCCGGCGGCGATCCGTGGCGTGAAGGCCAAGTTCGGTCGATCGTCGCTGACAGCCATGCTGGTGCCGATCGAGCTCGTGATCGAGCCCGAGGACGTCGAAGGGTGGGTCGCGTGCCCGTCCGCCACGGAGCTCGGCCAATGACGCGCGCGGCCAGCGGAGCGCAGCGGAGCGGTGCGGCCGCGCTCATCATCATCTTGCGCGACCGCTGCGAATACTTTGCGCCGTGTCACGAACACTTCGCCACATCTTATTTTTTTGCGCCCCGTGCCCCGGCCCGTTGCCGTCAGAGAAAGATTGAGGCAAGCTGGCTCCAGCCGGCGCCGCCCGGTTCTGTGGTTCTAGTCGGGTCCGGGGACAGAACCGCTAAGCACCTGAAATCTATCGGTTCTGCGGTTCTGTTCTGGAGCCTCACGCGTGACGCGCGCGCGGACATGCGGCCGTACATGCGTAAAGGAGATATACAGAACCATAGAACCATAGAACTAGACCATAAAAGC
Organism: Candidatus Sphingomonas colombiensis; assembly: GCA_029202845.1. Taxonomy (NCBI): domain Bacteria; kingdom Pseudomonadati; phylum Pseudomonadota; class Alphaproteobacteria; order Sphingomonadales; family Sphingomonadaceae; genus Sphingomonas; species Candidatus Sphingomonas colombiensis. The sequence continues at coordinate 420,915 of CP119315.1, forward strand.
TATGTATCTGTTGAGGTTAGCGGTTCTCTAGCGGTTCTATGGTTCCGAAAAGCGGTCTACTTGCACCTTGGTGCGCCGACGAAAGGTAGCATTCTCAATCGCTTGCCAGTTCTCGCGGCGAATAAACAATGGGGCGGATATTGCCTCAACGCCTTCGCTGCGCAGGGCAGGCCTGATCAGGGGCTGTTTGGACGGGCGGCGCGGCGAAACTTTCGAGGCTGGGCGCGCCTGGCGGTGCGGTCGATCACGGCGATCGCGGCGGATGGCGGGCTGATCGAGGCGCCGCGCGGGAATGGCGGATTTCTGCCGTTTTTTGGGGGCGCGCAGGGGCGCGTTGGATTTGCCTCGTTGGATAGGTGCGGGTTTGCCCATGCTTTTCAAGGCGTTGCAGCGGCACGTATCCAGCCTGCGGGGCTGGCGGCGACGCTGGCCGAGGGCCCCGGGGGTCGCCTGGCGGCCGAGGGGGGCACCCCCCCCACCGGGCTGTCGATTTCCCTCCGCCCGCAGGCGCAGCCGATTTTTGGCGTTTCGAGCCGCTTTGAAATTCGCCGCGATGCCGCATCGACCGTGCTGGATCTGGTCGGCCGCAAATTGACGATGCCGGAAACGGGGTCGGGGGTTTCAGATTTCCGCTGTCGGTTGGCCGGGTGGCGCCATCGCGCGCAATCGATCGGGTGCCAGGTGCGGGTTGGGGAGAATGGGATTTCCCTTGGCCGGGGGCGGAGCCGAGACCTGACGCTATGGGGGGAGCTGGCCAGTGTCAACTGACCTCACCGGCGATGCGGCGATCGGCCGCGCGGTCATGGACAGCGCGCGCGACCAGTTCGAGGCAGCGCAGCCCGATGCGGAGCAGCTCGACCTGCTCGAGCCGATCACCCCGGAAGATATCTGGGATGCGCGCGAGACGCTGGGCGACGATGCGTCGCACCAGCAGGTCACCCAGGCGGCGCGTGCGAAGCGGCGCGGCCGGCCGGCGGGATCGCGCAACAAGCACTCGACCGATTTCGAGCGGTGGCTACTCAGCCATGGCCAGCACCCAGCGGTGACGCTGATGCAGATCCAGTCGACCGCGCCCGAGGTGCTGATGGAAGCGTCGAAGCGGCCGAAGGTGCATAGCTTCACGAAGGCCGGCACGCCCAATGTCGTCATCGAGCATATGACCTATGAGCAGGCGCAATCGCTCCGCACGCGCTGCGCCGATATCCTCATGCCGTACCTCGTCGGCAAGAAACCGATCACGATCGATCACAGCTTCAGCGGCGTCGCCGACCTGATCATCCAGGACGTCACGCACAGCGCGGCCGAGATCGAGGATATCATCGATGCCGAGTTCCTGCCCGTGCTGGATGGCGCGCGCGATGCCGAGGGGGCCGCCTGATGGCGATGGCCGCCACCCCGCGCCGCCTGATCTCGCCCGGCCCGATCGCCGACGGGTTCGTCCGGGCGCGCGGGTTCATCTGCGGGATCGTCGGGCCGGTGGGATCGGGCAAGACGATGGCGGCGCTGCAGAAGGGCTTGCGGGTCGCGGCGGCGCAGAAGCCGGTCGCGCGCGCCGATGGGGTGCTGGTGCGCAAGGCGCGGATCGGCGTGATCCGCGAAAGCTATCCCAGCCTGCAGTCGACCACGCTCAAATCGTGGTTCCGCATCGTGCCCGAGGAGGAGGGCAGCTTCAGCTGGAAGGCGCCGTTCACCCACAAGTTCACCAAAGTCCTCAAGCGCGAGGGCAACCGCCGCGACGGCCTGGTGCTCGAAATCCTCGAATGTGAGTTCGAGTTCCGCGCGATCGGCGATCTGTCGGTGGAGGAGGCATGCCGCGGCTGGGAGGTGAACGCGGTCATCATCGATGAGGCGGACCTTCAGCCCGCCAATCTCGTGCCGTTCCTCACCGGGCGCGTCGGGCGTTTCAGCGATCTCGATCCGTCGCTGGTAGTCGATCCGCAGATCATCCTGTCGCTCAACATGCCGGATATCGACAACCACATCTATCACCTGCTGTTCGACGAAGCGTCCGACGTGCTGGGGCTGACCGATGAGGAAGCCGAGATCCTCGCCTCGACGCTCGGCGACCGCAAGCTGATCGAGAAGTTCGTCCAGCCCGGCGGGCGCGAGCCCGATGCGGAAAACCTCCACAACCTGCCCGGCGGGCGCGGTTATTACGTGCTGCAGGTGGCGGCTAACCGCGCGACCCCCGGTTACGTCGACCGCATGGTCGACAACAAGCCGGTGCCGATCCAGCACGGCCAGGCGGTCAATGCCGGGTTCGCCTATACCTCGCACGTCCGCCCGGTGACGTGGGACCGGCGCCGCAAGCTGATCATCGGCGTCGACCAGGGCCTGTTCGCGGCGGCGGTGGCGCTGCAGCGCGACTGGGACAATTCGATCCGCACGCTGGCCGAAGTGGTCAACACCACGCGCGATGAGCGCGGCCAGGTGCAGCTGCTCAAGATCGGCCCGACGGCGTTCGCCAAGCGCGTCAAACGGATGCTGACCGAGAAGTTCCCCGACGTCACGCCGGAGATGATCCGCGTCGTCGCCGACCCCGCTGCCTTCGCCGCGAAGGATCGCGCCGACAATGAGCACGACTGGCTGCTGGCGTTCCAGAAGGAACTGGGGCTGAAGGTTCACCGGGCGAAGTCGAACAGCGCGGGCTTACGCAACCAGGCGATCTGGACGGCGCAGGATCAGCGCGACGGTTATGCCATCGATCCCGGGTGCCGCCATCTGATCAAGGGGCATTCGGGCGGATACCGCTACGCCAAGGCTGAACTGAAGACGGGCGAGCTGCGCGCCCACCTCGAGATCGCCGACACGATCTACACCCACGTCTGCGACGCCGAGCAATATGCCGCGCTCGAGGGAGAGCATGTGATCGGCGATCTGCGCGGGCGCGAGCGCCGGCGCAGCACCATCACCAACGACAGCGATTTCGATGTCCATCAAGGAGTTAGGTGAAATGGCTCTGCTCAAACCGATCGGCAAGGCGCTCGGCGGCGTGCTCAAGGCGGTGGGGATTATCTCCTCGCCCGGCAAACCGCCCGATCCGTTGCGCCCCGTCACGCGCGACGACGCGGCCGCCCAGGTCGCGAGCGATGACGAAATCCGCCGGCGCCAGGGCGCAGCGGCGGACATCATCACCGGCACCGGGGGCGCCCAGGCCCCGCTGACCGGCGGCAAGCTCGTCCTGGGGAACTGAAGGAAAGATGATGGAAACTGAAGGTTTGAAGGCAACTGAAGCTGAATGTGCTGAAGGCCGCACTGCGCCGCGCGTATCGCTCTCGGATATCGAGGCGAATATTGCGGAGACGCACCTTTTCACTGCCGGCGCTGCTCTTGCATCGATACTCGCATGCGACGGTCTCGACGCCAATTATGATCGCGGTCTCGATATCCTGACCGTGTGCATGCTCGTGTTGCGCAACGGCTTCACAATCATCGGCAAGTCTGCCCCGGCGTCCCCGGCGAACTTCGACGCCGAGCTCGGCCGCAAGCTCGCCTACGAGGACGCTGTTCGTCAGGTCTGGCCGCTCATGGGCTACGAACTCCGCGAGCGCCTTCATCGCGCGGACGCCGCCTGATGCGCCCCTCAGCGAAAGGAACGAACATGTCCGATACCAAGGAAATCACCCGCGATCAGCAGCTGCTCGAGGAGTTTAAGGCCGGGCTCGACAAGGATGGCCCGATCGTGCTCGCGCAGCGCATCGCCGAGCTCGAGGCCGATCGTGATCGCGCGAGCGATGCGGTGGCGACCGTCCAGGCTGAGCGCGATGCGCTGCTGGCGCGGGCGGAAACGGCGGAAGCCGAGAACAAGCGGCTCACCGAGGAGCTCGACGCAAGCGATGAAGATGGTGCTAGTGTCGATGACCAGATCATCAAGCTCACCGCCGAGCGCGATGCAGCGATCGCCCGGGCCGATGCGGCGGCGGCGGCCGGGCAGAAGGCGGCGGCCAAGGTGAAGAAGCTGGCGGCGCCGAAGGCCCCGCGCAAGCTCGGCCCATTGCCCGAGGGCAAGGCGCTTGCCGGCGAGGATCTCGTGGCGGCGATCGCGGATGCCGATCACGTCGAGATCGCGTTCAGCGACGGCAAGCGCGAGCTGGCGTCGCTGGCGCCGATCGCGGTGACCGGCGAGGCGTGGCGCCGCCATGCGTTCGGGCTGATGCTGTCGGCACCGGTGCATCTCGATGGCCCGGCCGGCAATGCCAGCACGGCGATCGCCGGCTATGCGTTGCTGCTCGACGGCGACCAGGTGGCGTGGTGCGCGCGTGCCGTGCCGCTGGCGATCGCGCCGGGGCAGAAGGTGACGATCGCCGACGATATCCTGTTCTGATCCACCACGGGCGCCGCCCCTGGGTGGCGCCCCAATATTTGCGGGGCGGAAAAATGGCCAACGAGAAACTTCAGGACGACGAACTGGTGCGCGAGCACCTGGGCAACCATGACCGCCTTCGCACGCTGCGCGCGCCGTGGGAGCCGCTGTGGCGCGAGATCGACGAACGCGTCAGTCCGATCAACGCCGGGACGATCGGCGCGCCGACCGGCGCGGCCGGGCGGATGAGCCGCGCCGGCATGGTGAAGGGCGCGCAGAATTTCGACACGACGGCGGTGAAGAGCCTCGGGCGGTTCGCGGCGGCAATGTCCGCGATCACGGTGCCGCGCAACGTCCAGTATATCCGGGTGCGCTTTCAGGATCGCTATCTCGACCAGCTGCCCGAGGTGCGGCGCTGGTGCGAGCGCACAGCCGACCGGCTGCATGCGATCCGTTATGCCCCGCACGCTGCCTTCTCCGTCCAGTCGACCAAGGATTTCCGCCAGCTCGGGCGATACGGCACCGCGCCGTTCGAGGTGGCCGAGCGCAAGGGCGTCGGGATCTATTATCGCGCGATCCCGCTCGCCGAATGCTATATCGATGAGGATTACAGCGGGATGGTCGATACGGTGCATCGGCGCCGCACGATCGACGCGCGGCAGTGCCTGCAGGAATACGGCCGCGACGCGCTGACCGAGAAAATGCGCGATGCGGTCGATCAGCGCAAATGGGATCGCGAATTCGAGATCGTACAGATCGTGTGCCCGAATGCCGATGTCCGCGCCGATCGGTTCGACTGGCAGGGCAAGCCGGTGGCGAGCACGCATATCGCGCTCGACGAAAAGGTCATCCTGCGCCGCGCCGGTTTCTATTCGCAGCCGATCTGCGTCAGCCGCCACATGAGCGAGGCGGGCGAGCTTTACGGCACGTCGCCGGCGATGGAGGTGTTGCCGGCGATCCGCAGCGCCAATGTGATGAAACAGACCATCCTGCGTTCGGCGCACAAGATGGTCGATCCCGCGCTGGCGTTCTTCGATGACGACGGCATCACCTCGCTGGTGACCAGGCCGGGCGGGCTCAATCCGGGGCTGGTCGATGAGAACGGCAGCCTTCGCGTCGCCGCGCTCCCCACCGGATCGAACCTGCCGATCGGGCTGGAGATGGTCAACGAGGAGCGCGCCGATATCCAGACCGCGTTCCTCGAGGATTTCTTCAAGATCCTGACCGATCCGTCCGACCGGATGACCGCGACGCAGGTGCTGGAGATGGTGAGCAAGCAGGGCGTGCTCGTCGCGCCCTATGCCGGCCAGTACGAAACCGAAAAGCAGAACCCGGTGACCCAGCGCGATCTCGATCTCGCGATGCGCGCCGGGCAGGTCGAGCCCTTCCCCGATGTGGTGATCGAGGCCGGGGCGCACCCGCTGATCGAATATGAAAACCCGCTCACCCGCATGGCGCGCGCGGAGGAAGCGGCGGGGCTGACGCGGTGGATCGAGGCGATGACCCCGCTGGCGCAGACCGATGGCGGCGCGGTGTTCGATCATATCGACACCGATCAGGCAGCGACCGGCCTCGCCGACGTGCTAGGCGTGCGGCCGAGCTGGATCGCCACGCCCGACAAGGTGGCGGCGAAGCGCAAGGCGCGCGAGGATCAGCAGGCCGCCCAAGCGGGGAGCCAGCAGATCTCCGACATCGCGGGCGCGTATCTCGACACCGCGCGCGCCAACCAGATCGCGGAGGCGGCATGACTGTTCCGAAAAATGGGAACAGGCTGGCGATCAAGGTCCGGCGCGTGGTGCTGTTCGATCGGGCGCGTAGCGCGCTTGGCGGCGCGGCACCGCTGGCCGAGGCGCTGGGGATCACTGCCCGCGCGGTCAACCACAAGCTGTCGGTCGATCGTGGCCTGACGCCCGGCGACATCCTGCTCGCGGCCGAGGCGGTCGACGCCCGCGCGGCGGAGCTGGTGAAGCTGGCGGCGGATTTGCGGGAGACGATCGCATGAGCCTGAGCGAACGGAATTATCGGCGCTGGCGTTCGGTGCAGGTGTCGCGGGCGTTCAAGTCGCTGTTTCGGCCCGCCGGCATTGTCGATGCCGGGCGGCGCGTGATCGGCGCGATCGCGTTGCTGGGCGTGTTCCTGCTCGGCGGGCGGCAGGCGTGGCGGCGGTGGCTGTATCGCATTGCTTTCACCGTCGACGGTGAAACGCTGCGCCTCGCGGCGAACCATGTCCTGGCGGATCTGCGCGATTTCTCGTTCGCGCGCACCTCCGCCTTTGACCCTGATCCGATCATCATGGCGCGCCGTCAGGGGCGGCGCGACGTGTGGCTGCGGATCGCGAATTATTTGGAACTGGACGAAACGGCCGTCCAGAAATTGATGGAGATCGATGATGGCATTTGAGGGTGACGACGGCGCGGCTGGTGGGGATCTCGGCGGCGCGGCCGAGCTGATCGGGGGTGCCGGCGGCGCGGCGGCCGGCGGCGGCGCTGGCGACGGCGGCCAGGCGGGCGCTGGGGCCGGCGGGGATGGTGGCGCCGGCGGTGGCGGTGCCGGCGGCGCTGACCAGGCGCCCGACTGGTTTGCACGGATCTCCGCCAATGCCGGTGAAGGAGAAACCGCCTCCAACCGTGACTGGCTCGCGTCGAAAGGATTCAAGGATCTCGACACGCTGGTCAAAAGCTATCGCGAGGCCGAGTCGACGATCCGCAACGGTGGGCGCATCAAGCTGCCGGGCGATGACGCGAAGCCCGAGGAGATCGCGGCCTATCGTACCGCGATCGGCGTGCCCGAGAAGCCCGACGGCTATGAGATCAGCGGGCCCGAAGGTGTCGCGCTCAACGAACCACTGATCAACGCGCTGCGCGACAGCGCGGTGAAGCATGGCGCGCCGAAGGGTGCGTTCGAGGGGTTGGTGAGCGATTTCATCCAGCTGCAGATGGATGAGGCCGCGGCCGAAACCGTGCGGCAGGATGGGCTGGCGGCCGATTGGATGAAGGCGCAGGGCGCGAAGGGCGATGAGCAGCTCGCCCACGTCAACACCGCCGCGCGTTCGCTGGGGCTGACCAAGACCGACATGGCCGGGCTGCGCAACGGACTAGGCGCCGATCGCGCGCTTGGGCTGCTCGCCAAACTCGGCGCCGGCATGGCGGAGGACGTGATGCTGACCGGCGGCAGCAATCGCTTCGGCATCACTGGCGCGGAGGCGCAGACGGAGATCGACAAGCTGAAAACCGATACCGAGTTCATGTCCAAGGTGACGAAACCCGGTTCGCTGGAGCGCACCCGCTGGGATCGCCTGAACAAACAGGCGGCGGAATATCAGGCATCGAAGGAAAATTGATCGCGGCTGCTTGACGCCAGAATCACCGTATGTTCATCTAGTCATCACGTCGCCGGGAGCACCTCTCCGCTCCCGGCACCCAGTGCCCGCCAAGCCTCGATCGCCCGGGTCCCCCTGCTGGAGTGCAGCGCCGATCGCGGGCGTTAAACGATAGAGCGGCCGGGCCAACAGGCCCCCAAGCCAATCGAAATCGGTAGCAACCTTTTTCGTGAGGCAGTCATGGCCGACGTCAACACGACCGCGAATTATGAATTCAAGAACAATGTCGAGCTGCAGTTGCAGCAGAAGACTTCCCTGCTGTGGGATACCTGCGAGGAGCAGAATTGCACGGGTTCCGAGAAGGAAACCGTCAAGGATCTGATCGGCGAAGCGGATCCGCAGGAAGCCGATGAGCGCCTGGGCGATCTCAAGGAAACCGACCCCGGCCACGATCGCGTTTGGATCGTCAAGCCCAACGAGCGCTATTTCAACAAGTTCGTCGACGGCGCCGACCAGCTCGCCACCAAGATTTCGCTGGATGGCGGCTACACCATGGCGGCGGTGGCGACGATCAACCGCGCGCATGACTCCGCGATCCTCGAGGGCATCTATGGCTCGATGCTGATGGGCAAGGAAGGGGCGTCGATCGTGCCGTTCCCGGGCGGCAATGTCGTGCCCGTCACCACCGGCGGCGCGACTGGCGCGCAGCGGATGAATGTCGCGAAGGTGCGCGCGGCGAAGCTGATGCTCGATCAGAATTTCAACGAGCCCAGCGACCGCCGCTTTATCGCGCTCAACGCCATCCAGCGCGACGATCTGCTGAGCGAGGTGCAGGCGACCCATGCCGATTATGCGCGGACGTTCGGCGTGCGGCTCGACGGCGAAGGCAATATGATCGGCCTTCTCGGGTTCAACATCGTGCCGATCGAGCTGCGCAATCCGAAGCTCGGCGCCTTCAAGAAGGGCCTGACCGTCACCGGCGGCGGTTATACCCGCAACCCGTTCTGGACCTATTCCGGGGTCCGCAAGGGCGTGTGGACCAAGCTGCGCACCTTCATCAAGGACCAGCCGACCAAGGTCGACGTTCGCAGCGTGTTCGCCGGCACCACGATGGCCGCGACGCGCACCCAGGCCGGCAAGGTCGGCATCATCGAAAACAGCGAGGCTTGAACCATGGCTGACCTTTATGCGCTCGAATTCGTCGGCGGGCCGGACGGCACGCAGCAACCCCCCAAGAAGCTCGACGGTCGCGTCGTCGGCGCGAAGAAGCGCCGCACCCGCGCGACCAAGCCGACGACGATCCTCAACATCGGCGATCGGCTGTACCTGGGCAAGCTGCCGCAGGGCGCGGTGCTCCAGTCGATCATCTGCAACACCGACACGTCGTTCGGCACCGCCACCCTTTCGGTGGGCACCACGGCCACCCCGACGAAATATGTCAACGCCAAGACGCTCACCGTGACCGACACGCCCACCGCGCTTGGCCCGAAAGCTGCTTCGGCAGTGCTCGGCGCTGTCGCGGCGGATGAAGACATCTGGCTGACCGTCGGCGTCGCCGCGATCACGGCGGCCACGGTGGCGGCGTTCTTCATGGAATATACGATCGCGAACTGACGGTTCGCCTCGATAACTCGTTCGTGGCTGGCGGGGGCGTCGGCAGCGATCGAGGCCGGGCGGCGCCGTAATCGCCGCCCGGCATCCCTGTTTCAGCCCCGAGGGATTTCCTGATGGCTCAAGTGAAACTGACGGTTACGCGCGGCAAGCCGAACCTCAAGGACATCACCGTCGGCGCCGGCACCGCGATCGCCGGATCCGACGCGATGGAGCTCAACATCGATTTCACCAAGATGTCGCGCGGCGACGCGTTCGCAATGGTCGATGCGTTGCGCGACAAGATCTTCAACCTGCCCTGGCCGATGGCCTGACGCGCGCGGCGTGGCGGATTTCGTCACCATCGCCAATCTGGCCGCGTCCTCGCTTGGCGAGGATGACCAGCTGCGCTCCCCCGACGACGACACCCATCTTTCGCGATCGGTGAAAGCGGTGTGGGACGTGGAGCGCCAGGCGGCGATCCGCGATCACAGCTGGAATTTCGCGATCCGCCGCGCGGCGCTCGCGCGCGTCGCCGATCAGGATGCCACCCCTTATGCAGCAGCCTATCGGATGCCGGCGACCAGCCTGCGGCTGATCGAGGTGCTCGGTTACGAGCGCGGGCAGTATCAGCTCGAGGGGCCGTTCATCCTGTCGAGCGCGGCCGCGCCGTTGCGGATCCGCTATCTGATCGACGTGCCGGAACCGGCGGAATGGGATGCGCTGTTCGCCAAGGTGTTCGCGATGCGCGTCGCCTGGCAGATCGCCGATCGCATTACCGGCGACACCAACCGCGTGCAGCTCGCCGAGCGCAAATATCGCGCGGCGCTGTCCGAAGCGAAGCGCGTCGATGCGCGTGAAAATCCGCAGGTGCCGTTCGAGCCGGGCGCGTGGGAGCTCTCGCGCGGCGGCGCGCCGGCCAGGGTCGACAGCAACGGATATATCTGGCCGTGACGGTCGAGCGGCCGATCGCGACCAGCTTCAACGGCGGCGAGCTTAGCCCGAGGATGGGCGGGCGCGTCGATACCGCGATCTATCAGGTGGGTGTCGCCGAGGCGGAGAATTTCATTCCCACCGTCGAGGGCGCGATCGTCAAGCGCCCCGGTTTCGAGGCGATCGTCGCGGCGCGCGCCGGCGCGGCGTGGCTGACGCGGTTCCGCTTCAACCTGACGCAGGATTATGTGATCGAGTGGAGCGACGGGATCTTGCGCTTCTACACCAACGATGTGCAGATCGAGAGCGCACCGGGCGTGCCCTATGAGGTCGCCGTGCCCTATTCGGCGGCCGAGGCCCCGTACATCTCCTGCCAGCAATCGTTCGATCGCCTCTATCTCGATCACCCCAATCATCCGCCGGCGCGGCTGACGCGTACCTCCGCCACCACGTTCGTCTATGATGTCGCGCCGCTGGCGAACGGCCCGTTCGCCGATGCGAATATCGATGAGGCGAAGACGATCACGGTGAGCGGCACCGGCGGCGGCATCACGATCACGGCCACATCGCCGATCTTCCTGCCCGGGCATGTCGGCGCGCCGTTCCGCATCGAGGCGGCCGATTTCTCGACCATCCCGGCCTGGGAAACCCAGACCAAGGACATCGCGATCGGCATGGTGCGCCGTTCGGAGGGCAAGGCCTATACCGCCGCGACTGGCGGTACGACGGGCACGGTGCAACCGATCCATACCACCGGCACGGAATGGGACGGGCAGAACCTGAAGGACGCGAACGACAAGGGTCCGTTCGGCGTCCAATGGACCTATCGCCACGACCGCTTCGGGATCGCGACGATCACCGCCGTCGCGCCGGGCGGGATGAGCGCGACCGCGACGGTGACGCGCGCCATCCCCGACAGCGTGATGACCGTGCCGACCTTCCGCTGGGCGCATGGCGCGTTCAGCGCGGCGGCGGGCTGGCCGAGCGTGGCGATCGCCTGGAAAGGCCGGCTGTGCCATTTCAAGGATCGCGAGCTGCTCGCCTCCGTCGCGGGCGATTACCTCAACCACCAGACGTTCACGTCGGCGGTCGCACTGGCGGCCGATCTCGCCTTCCGCCGCACGCTTTCGACCGAGGATCCGGTGTTGTGGGCGATCGATGATCGCCGGATGATCGTCGGAACCGCCAGCCGCGAGATCGCGATCGGCGCGATCAACCCGGCGCTGGCGGTGTCGGGCGAGAATGTCGAGGCGGTGCCGCAAAGCTTCTACGGCAGCGAGCGCGTCTTCCCAGTGCAGATCGGAACGACGGGCGTGTTCGTCCAGCGCGCGGGGCGCAAGCTGCGCCAGGCCGAATATGATTTCGCGCGCGATCGCTATCAGGCGGCGAACATGACGGTGTGGTGTCGGCACATCACCAAAGGCGGGATCCGGCAACTCGCGTTCCAGAAGGAACCCGAGGAGCTGCTGATCGGCGTGCGCGGCGACGGTCAGCTGATCGTGCACCCCCATGCGCCGGAACAGGAGATCAAGGGCTTTTCGCGGATCCGCCACGGCGGCGGCAAGATCCTGTCGGCGGTGTGCATCGCCGACGCGAGCGGGCAGCAGGATGCCTTGTGGGTGCTGGTGGAACGCGCCGACGGATCGCGCTGGGTGGAGCGGATGGCGACCTGGCGCGACGATGACGATCCGATCGCGGATGCGTTCTTCGTCGACAGCGGGGTGACGGTGATGGGGGCGGCGGGCCAGACGCATTTCACCGGCGCGACGCATCTCGCCGGACAGGCGGTGGCGGTGCTGGCGGACGGCGGCGTGGTGCCGGGGATCCGAGTGGCCGGCAATGGCTCGTTCGATCTGCCCGCAGCAGCGGTGCCGGCGACCCGCGCCTATCGGCTGACCGTGGGGATGCCATTCACCGCGCGCGTCGTGACGCTCCGCCCCGAGTTGCCGGGCGGGCAAACCTCGCAGGGCAAGCGGCAGCGGCTGGTGAAACTGGTGCTGCGCCTGATCGCGACGACGGGGATCCGCGTCGGCGCGCTCGGCGGGATCCTCGACAATCTGGTCGATCGCGCGAGCCGCGAGCATATGGATGCGCCGGTGCCGCTGTTCACCGGCGACACCGAACGCAGCGTGAGCGGCGGATGGGATCGCAACGGGCAGGCGGTATTCGAAAGCAGTGCCCCGCTGCCCGCGACCGTCGTTGCGGCGATGCCGACCTTGGCGGTGACATCATGATTGCTATCGATGCGATGATCGCGCTCGACGCGATCGAGATCCAGCGCCAGCCGTCGCAGCGCGTGCAGCTTGGCATCGTGCGTGATGATATTTCGCTCGAGGAAGCCGAGGAGCTGGCGGCCGGTGATGGCGAGGCATGGACGGTGCGGCACGATGGCCGGATCGTCGCATGCATCGGCTTGCGCGAAACCTTTGCCGGGCGGCAGGCGGTGGCCTGGGGGATCCTTGCCGACGGGATCGGCGCCGCGCACCTCGCCGTTACCCGCTTCGCGCGCCGGCGCATCGCCACCAGCAAGCTGCGCCGGATCGAGGCGATCGTGCGCGCCGAGGTGCCGGCCGAATGCGCCTGGGCGAAGTTGGTGGGCCTGCGGCCGGCGCATGTGCTGCGTTGTTTCGGGGCGCGATCGGAAACGCATGTGCTGTTCGAATGGATCAGGGAGGACTGACGTGGCGGAAGCGCTGCAGATCGCGGGCAACGTCGTCCAGGGCATCGCCGCGCATGACGCCGGCAAATATAATCGCGATGCGTCCTACAACGCTGCGATCGAGGAAGAGCGCGCGGGCAATGCCGAGCAGACGCGGATCCGCGCGGCGGCGCGGCAGGCGATCGGCCAGCAGGTGGCGGCACAGGGCGAGAACGGCTTCGCGCAGGGCACCGGCAGCGCGCTCGATGCGCTGGCCGAAAGCCAGGTCAATGCCGCGTTCGACGGGCTGCTCGCGCGGCAGCAGGCGGCGGCGCGCGCGCGGGCGCGGCGGGCGGAGGGCGATGTCGCGATGGCGGCGGGGAATAATGCGTTGCTCACCGGCATGATGGGTGCGGCGTCGAAGTCGATCGACTGGGCGAACGATCGCCGCGCATCCGACGCCGGTACGAGCCGGAGGCGCGGCTGATGCCGGCGGAACGTGGTTACGAGCAGCAGCTCGGCACCGGCGCGCCGGTCGCCGGCCCGCGCGCCGACCCGAGCGCGTTCGGGGCCGGCATCGGTGCGGGCATGGTGGGCATCGCCGACAGCCTGCACCGCGGGGACATGACCGACCGCGCGATCGCGCGGCAGCAGACGGCGGATAGCGAGGCGGCGTCGGTTGCCTCGCGGCTCGCGAAACTGCGCGAGGCGGCGGACAAGGCGTCGGCCGATGCGCGCAACAATGCCGGCCCTGGCGGCGCCAGCCATGCCGATCAGATGCGCGCCTGGCTGGATGAGCAGAGCAAGGGCGTGCTCGACGGCATCACCGATCATCGCGTGTTGCGCGCGGCGCAGGGGCAGCTCGCCGAGTTTGGCTCGCGGTTCAACTCCAGCGAATACCAGTGGCAGGAAGGTCGCCGCGTCGGGAAGATCGTGACCGACATGGGCAATGCCCGCGACGTGTCGGCGAATCGCGCGCAGCGGCTGAGCGATCCGCAGGCGTTCGCCGAGGAATTGAGCCTTGGCCGTCAGTCGATCGAGGCGCTGCAGGGCGTGCCGGCGGACATCAAGGACAAGCTGATCCACGAGCATGATGAAGCCGTTACGGTAGGTTTCTTCAACGGGATGATCGATCGGGATCCGCGCAGTGTCACCGGCGTGTTGGATAGCGGTGCATTCGACACGATCCTGTCGAGCGCGCAGATGGAACGGCTGCGCAAGGGCGCGAAGGTCGAGGTGCATCGCCTTGATGCAGCAGCGAAAGCCGATGCGGCACACCAGCTATCCCTGACCAAGGAAGCGCTGGCGACGCGCCGCGCCGAACTCGAAACGGGCGCCGGCAAGCCGCAGGACTGGGACGATCTCGCATCGCGCTATGACGCGATCGGCGATACCTCATCCGGCGTCACCGCGCGCGCCAAGGGCGCCGGGATGGCGGCGACGATCAGCTATCGCGCAGAGACGCTGCCCCAGCTCGACAGCCGTATCGCGGACCTCACCGCCAAGCGTAACGGGGGCGGCCTTTCGGCGCAGGAAGCCTCCACGCTTTCCGGCCTGACCGATCTTCGCGGTCAGTTGAACGGCATGCTGGGGCAGCCCGGCGGGCCGCTACTCGCCTATCAGTTCGCTAGCGGAAAACCGATCGCGCCGATCGACCCGACCGACCCGGCGTCGATGCGCGCGCGCGCATCCCAGGCGAAGGCAGCGGCGGCGCAATATGGCCGGTCGGCGCCCGAGCCATTGCTGCCGACCGAGCTGCCGACCTTCCGCGACCTGGTCGACGGTGGCGCGCAACAGAAGCTGCAGGCGCTGCAGATGATCCAGGGGTTCGGCGATCCGCAGGTGATCCGTGCGGCATCGGCGCAGATCGCCGGCGATGACGGTGCGTTTCGCATCGCATCGCAATTGCCGGCATCGGTAGCGCGCAGCGTGTTGCTGGGTGGTGAGACGCTGAAGGCCGCACCGCAGGTGCTGAAGCCCAAGCCCGGGCAGCGCGATGCGCGCGGCGATTTCGGTTTATGGTTCGGCCGCAATCGCCTGTTGACCTCGATGGGCGGCAGCTATTCGAACGACGTATTCGAGGCGGCGCGCGCGCTTTACGGCCAGCGCGCGGCGGAGGCCGGACTCGACCATTATGACTCCGGCCGGTTCGCCGAGGCGATCGAAACCGCGCTGGGCAAACAGCCCGGCCCCGATGGCCCGACCGGCGGGATCGCGCGACACGGCGCCGGGATGGTGCTGGTGCCGCAAGGGATGAAGCCGGACGCGCTGCTGCAGAGCTTCGCGCGCGCCTCAGCCGACGATTATGCCCGCGCGTCGGGCGGGCGCGTGCCGCACTGGTCCGACGGGACGACGTTGAGGCGCAGCGAGCTGGTGCGCGCGCTGCCCACCGCGATCGATGGCGCGGGGCATTATGGCTTCCGCTCAACCGATGGCCGGCTGATCAACGACGATCAGGGCAAGCCCTACGTGGTCGATATCACCCGGCTCGGCAAATGAGCGATCGTCCGTCGCTCGCCGCGCTCGATGCGCCCAACGTCGATTGGGCGCGGCTCCAGCCGCTGACGGGGGCGGCGAAGCCGGTTGATCCGCCATCCTTGTGGTCGCAGTTTTCGACGTCGGCACGTGCGGCGGCCGGGACGGACGAGATTCAGGAGGCGCGCCGCCAGAAGGCGATCGACGATGGTTATGCGACGATCGTCGGCGAGCTGCAGCAACGAGGCCTGGCGAACGGCAGTTATTCGTGGCGGCTGCCGCTGCCGGGCGCGCAGCCATTCTACAACGAGGACGCGATTTGGCAGGGGATCGCCGAGGCGCGCCGGCGCGATCCGAGCGCCTTCGCCGACGCCGGCGCAGACGCTGCGGCTTTCCGCAACAGGCGCGCCGCGCCAGTCGATGCGGCGGATGCCGATCGCCGTCGCACGATCCAGCAGAGCGGCTGGGTGCCGTGGCTCGCCGGCGGCTTCGTCGGCGGCATGGCCGATCCGCTCAACCAGGCGGCGATGCTGGTCGGTGCCGGCGGCGCGCGATCGATCGCCCAGGCCGCGCTGCGCGATGCCGGGATCAACCTGCGGATCGAGGCGGTGCAGGCACCGTCGCGCGCGATCGAGCGCGCGGGGCGCGGCGTGGAGACGACGCCGGGTGACGTCGCGACCGAATTGGCGATGGCGGCGGGCACCGGCGCGCTGTTCGGCGCGGGGCTGAAGGCGGCCGAGCCGGTGGCGGAACGGCTGATGTCGACATCCAGTCGGCTCGCCCAGGCGATGCGCGAGCATATCGGCTGGGAGCGGATGACCGATGCCGAGCAGGCGGCGACACGCTCGCTCGAGCGTGAGGGCGAGATCATCGCATCGTCGCCGTTCCGCCCCGGCGCCGACACCGAACGCTATGCCGCACAGGTCGACGCGCTGGTGCAGGCGGCGAAGAAAGACGCGCCATCATCGCTGGACCAGATCGTCCCGCTCGACGCGCCGGCCCGCGCCCGCCCGGTCAGCACCGCCGAAGGCGCGGCGCGGATGGCGGCGGATCCGTGGCAGCAGTTCAAGGGCGCGCTGCGCCGCGCCGAGAGCAGCGGCGACGATGCCGCGCGCAACACCCGATCGTCGGCGACCGGACGCTATCAGGTGATCGACGGCACCTGGCTGCGCGTGGCGCGCGACCTGCCCGAGGCGAAGGGGCGCAGCGACGCCAGCCTGCTGCAGATGCGCGATCATCCGGTGTGGCAGGAAAAGGTGATGGACCGGCTGGGCGTGGAATATAGCGGCGCGCTATCCCGCATCGGCGCGCCGGAGACGCCGGGCAACCTCTACCTGATGCACTTCGCCGGCACCGGGGGCGCGTCGAAGATCCTGCGCGCGGCCGGCGATACGCCGATCGAGGAGCTGCTGTCGAAAGCGGCGATCGAGGCCAATCCGTTCCTGCGCGGCAAAAGCGCGGACGACGTGATCGGCTGGGCGCACGCGCGCGTCGGCGGCTCGCGCGATGGCGCCCCGGTGCTGCGCCGTGATATCTTCCCCGATGACGAGGGCGGCGATCGCGCCTGGCGCGAGGCGCAGCGCGAGGTGGAGGCGGCCGACCGCGACTGGGCGGATTGGCAGCGCGAGGATGGCCCGCCGCGTCGTGCGGGCGATTTCGGCGATGATGATATTCCGTTCGCGCTCGATGATCCGCGCGGGCGCGCGCCACGGGATCTGGCGGATGGTCCGTTCGCCGCGATTTCGCCAATCGACGATCCTTTGCCGCCTCGAGCGGCTGAAGCGCCGGTGCGCCCATCTGTGTCCGAAGCGGAAGCCCGCGACCTAGAGAGCAGAGGTTTAGGGCCGGCCGCTTCGCTTTCGTTCGCGCCCAAGGGTGAGTCTGGTTATTCAATCCATATCGAGGATGGTCATTGGGTTAACGCGATCTATCGTGATGCAGACGGTAAGCCGCGCGGTGTCGTTCGGGCACCGATCAGCGATGAAGCTCGCGAGATCTCCAATGAGGTAACCAGCTACGTCGCGCCCGAACTCCGGCGCCAGGGCGTAGCCTCGCGCCTATATGACATGCTCGATACCGCCGGACATCGCATTGACGATCTGAGCGGTACCGGAGATCTCACGCCAGACGGTGCCGCATTTGTGAATGCACGTCGCAGTGCTAGGCGATCTGCCAACAGCTCGCCGGTGAACGACGCGAATGGCATTCCGCGCACCGGTAACGAACCGCCTGTCGGCAACGCCACCCCCGACATGGAAGCCTATTGGGCGCAGAGCGCGGCGCGCGGCGATCGCCTCGAACCGCTCTTCGCGGTTCGCGACAGTGCCGGCGGTGATCCGATCTGGTGGACGCCGAGCCGCCAGAAGGCCGAGCGGCTGGCGCGCGAGCAGGGCGACGGCTTCGCGGTCGACCGCATCGATCCGCCTGACGGGATACCGCCGGCGGCGCGAGCCGAGATGCTGGCCGCGTTCGATGATCCGGCCGGCGCCGGCGCGACCCACCAGATCGACAGCCTCGAGCATGATCTGCGCATGTTCCTCGCCGAGGATGACGCGGCTGGCCTGACGGTGCGGCTCAACGAGGAGGGCGACGTGATCAGCGCGGCGGATGCGTTGCATGACCTCGACCAGGACGAAGCGGCGATCGCGGCGGCGCGGGCGTGCATGATGCCGGCCGCTACGGCGCAAATGGGAGAATGATCGGTGTCGCTCGGTAATTGCATTCCCGGGATGGTGAAGCGCGGCGAGATCGGCGCAACGCGTGGCGCGCGGATGAAGGCGCTGTTCGATGAGCTCGAGGGTTTCTATGGCCGATCGATGGGCGCGGAGGCGGCGGCGGCCGAGGCGAGCGAGGCAACGCTGCGTCAGCTCGCGGCCGAACAGCGGCTGAAGAAACGCCAGACGCTGTTGCAGATCAACCGGCAGCGCGAGGCGGTGAAGGACGTCGACCGGTTCAACGGCAAGAACCCGTACAAGGCGGTGGCGGCGCTGTTCGATGACGATGACCGCGCGCCCTATCGCGGCGGCAATGTCACCACCAACGCCAAGCGGATCGAATATCAGGCGCACGGCGCGATCGAGGAATTCATCGAGCGGCACAGCCGCAACCTGCTCGGCCGCCCGCGCGATCGCGCCACACTCGATAATGTCGTGCGTGAGCTGCACGGGCAGGCGAGCGGCGACGAGGCGGCGAAGACGATGGCCGGGGCGATTGGCGGGACGTTCGAGCAGCTGCGCCAGCGCTTCAATGCGGCCGGCGGCGCGATCGGCAAGCTCAAGGGCTTCGGGCTGCCACACCGCCATGACCCACAGAAGGTGCGCGCGGTGAGCGCGGATGAGTGGATCGCGGAGGTGATGCCCGCGCTCGATCGCGCGGCGATGATCGACAGCCGCACCGGCGTGGCGATGACCGACCAGGCGCTGACTGAAATGCTGGCCGGCGTGCACGAGACGATCCGCACCAACGGTTTGACCGGCGACCCATCCGGCATGCTGCGCGGCGCGGGAAAACTCGCCAACCAGCGCGCCGAACACCGCATCCTGCACTTCGCGGACGGCGATGCTTGGCTGGGCTATAATGCGAAATTCGGCGCTGCCGATGATCCGTTCGCGGCGATCCTTGGCCATATCAGCTCGATGTCGAAAGACATTGCGATGATGGAGCGGCTGGGGCCGAACCCGGGCGCGACGGTGCGCTACATGCTCGACCGCGCCGATCGGCAGCGCGCGCAATCCGGCGACGCGCGCGTCGCCGCAGTGGAGGGAAGATCCGGCGGCAGGAAAAGCGCCGAGGATCTGTGGCACTATGTCAACGGGGAAACCAGCGTCGCGGTGGTGCCGGAGAGCGCGCTCGGGCGCGGCGCGGTCGAGACGGTGCACGCCGCGCGCAACTGGAACGTCGCCTCGATGCTCGGCTCGGCGACGTTGACCGCGTTGAGCGATACACAGACCGCCGTATCGGCGCGGCTGTTCTACGGCCTGCCCGTCGTCAAATCGATGGCAGCCTATTTCAAGATGTTCGTCCCGCGCTCCGCGGAGGACGTGGCGCTGGCGCGGCGGCTAGGCGCCGGGATGGATCAGGCAGCGCGCTCGATGCGATCGATGCAGCGGCTGTTCGGCGAGAGCCGCGGGCCGAACTGGACGCAGGTGATGGCCGACGACGTGCTGCGCGTGACTGGCCTGAACCTGTGGACCGAAAAGGGGCAGGATCTGTTCGTCACCGATTTCCTCGGCCATCTCGGCGCGATGCGCGATCGGCCATGGAAGGATCTGCCAGGCGATCTGCGCGCTGCGATGGAGCGCAACGGGCTCGACCAGTTCGACTGGACGGCGATCCGCCACTCGGAACCGATCATGTCGGGCGGAGATGCCTATATCGATCATGCTGCGATCGTCGATCGGGGCGTGTCCGACCGGCTGATGAACATGGTGCTGCGCGGCCGCGCGGCGGCGGTGATCGAATCCTCGCCGTCTGCACAGGTGGTCGCGACGCTCGGCACGCAAGGGGGCACGCTCGGCGGCGAACTGGTCCGCAACAGCTTCCAGTTCAAGACCTTCGCGATCCAGTTGGCGCTGAAGCAATTTCGCCAGATGGCGCTGATGAACCCGAAACAGCGCGCGCTCTACGCAGCGCAGATGGTGATCGGGATGACCTTGTTTGGCGCGATGTCGATCCAGCTGCGCGAGCTCCTGAAAGGCCGCGATCCGCGCCCGATGGATAATGCGGATTTCTGGACATCGGCGATGTTCCAGGGCGGCGGGATCGGCATCGCCGGTGACCTCACCAGTCTGATGATGGGCGTTTACAAGGGCGACCGCATTGACAGCGTCGGGCAATTCGTCGGCGGGCCGATCTGGTCGATGCCGGTCGATGCGGTGCAAGCCGCTGCGCGGGCAATGCCGCATGAGACGAAAAGCGGGCGGGCGGTCGACGGCGATCCGGGTGGCGCGGCGGTTCAACTCGCGCGGCGGCATATGCCGGGCGGCAATGCCTGGTTCGCGCGCGCGGCGTTCGACCGGCTGATCATGGACCAGCTTGAGGAAATGGCCGGCAACGATGTGGAGCAGCGCCGCGCGCGATCGGCAAAGGCGATCGAGCAGAACCGGCAGGGGCAATGGTGGAAGCCCGGCGAGGTCGTTCCAGGTCGCGCGCCGGATCTGGGCAATGCGCTGCGGACCGATGCGCCATGAGGATTGCGCGCGAGTCGCGGCTCCTGTAGCAATCGACATCGCCCGTATGGGCCCCGGTGATTACGGCGCCGGGCACCGCCCCCGATCTGTGTGACCATCGGGGACGATGAATGACCGTAGCCGCTCTACCCGCGACGATCAGCTATATCGAAGACGGTGCCACTACCGTCTTCGCCGTACCATATCGCTTCAAGGCGGCCGGCGACCTGGTGGTCGAACGGATATCAGGCGGCGACGTAAGCCGGCTTGCGCTGGGGGTCGACTATAGCGCCACGGGCGGCGAGACCGATGCTGGCGGCACTTTGACGCGGACGGCCGCTACGAGCGGCGCGACGTTGAGGATCACGCGTGCGACGGCACGTACTCAGCCAATGGAGTACACGGTTGGCGATCGCTTCCCCGCGACTAGCCATGAGCAGGCGCTCGATCGCTGTATCCTCATCGATCAGGAGCAAGACGTTGCAATCGGCGATATTCGGTTGCGCGCGCTGCTTCTTGCTCCAGGTGCGACGGGGGGGGCTATCCCGCTCGAGGGAGGTCCCTTCATCGCGTTGGACGCCGACAATCGGCCCTACCGTTCCCATGGCACCGGCGCGGATCTGGGCTTGCGGGCAGACCTAGGCACCTATCTCGGCACGTCGCTCATCGGCTTTCAAAACTCTGGGCGTGGGTCGCGCGCGCGGACCCTGCAGAGCCTCATTCGCGACTTTGCGCTCAACCCTCGGGATTATGGCGCGATCGGTGACGGCTACTACCACTCGTTGAGCGAGCAATTTGCGACGCTTGCCGCAGCGCAGGTCGCCTATCCTTTCGCGACGGCGCTCACGCAATCCCTTGATTGGGCGGGGATCCAGGCGGCGCTCAACGAAGCTGCCCGCGATGTTAATCGTCGCGGTGTTGTACAACTTCCACTTGGCTACTTCATCCTTAGCGATGGATTGAAGATTGCCAGCAACACAACGTTCAGAGGGGTCAGCCGTTTCGGGGCGGTTATTAATAATCAGGGTCACCTGCTCAACGCCCCGGTGTTTACCAACTCAGATCCAGCCGCGCTCATCAACACGACACTGGAGAATTTTGCGGTTCTCGGTGGAACCCACGTCATTAAAATCGATGTAACTACGGAGAGCGCCGGTATCCGTATGAGGGATATTGCAGCGTACCTTCAGACTGTTGCCTCAATCGAGGCAAACATGTTGCAGACGACAAAGATCATTACTTGTGATTTCGACGGGGGCGGCGGTGCGGTCAATGGGCTGCTGAGCACCGGTCCAACCTGCAACGATGTGTCGGTAGTCGATACCCGCTTTACGAACCACAGCGGTGCCAAGATCAAGCTCGCGGGCTTCAACGGCTTCTACATGAGCGGCGGCAGCTGCGAGGGCGGCGGCGACGACACTGTCGGGACCAACACGCTCGACCTGCGGGGATTGAGCCCCACGCAATACAGCGCGGCGGCAGTGTTCCGTTCGGTCTATTTTGAGCGCACTCAACAGCGCCTCCTATACTCCCGCGATACACGAGGTGTTGCCTTTGATGGATGTACCTTCATGGGTCATCTCGCGTCGGGCGTCTTCGTTGGATATACCTTCGACACCGATGCCGACGTGATCTCGTTCGGATCGAACCACTGGTATCGTCGCACTACTGGCCCAGCGAATATGTCGGTTTCGGGTGCAAACGATAACTTGCTCGCGCAGTCGAGCAACGCGTTTGCCGGCGTGGCGGGGCGCTACGGAACCTTGGCACCAAAGCAGCGCAGCTTGAGCGCTGGCACTACCTTCAACCTCATCCATTTTCATCGCGCTTCTGGCGCGCCGAACGACGATACTAATCAGCAGGGGATTGTTGGGACGCTTCGCCTTCATGTGAAGGCGACGGACTCGATTAACGGTGTTGCTCGATATGGGTCCTTTGTACATCAGGTGAGTGCTGACGCACTTGGCGCGGGCAACATCGCGGTAAATGTTCCGGCCGCATCCAGCTCGGTGAATAATCTCGGCCCGATGACCGTTACGGTACAGGCAAAGGCTGGGGCTACTCCCAACGATGCATATGTCGAAGTGGTGATTGCGAACGTGCTGACGACTCAAGCGAGCGTCGTGGCCTGGACTTTCGATTGGTCGGGAATGTCTACAATCGATGCTAATCAGATGCAGGTGATCGCGCCGTGATGTTAGGCTACCAGCGCGGGACGCGCGCGCGCAATCGGTCGAGCTGGATTGCCCGCCACAACGGCACCGGGCGCAACATCCTTCGTAACTACGGCCCCCATGCCGATTGTCGCGCCCGCGCCGATATTGATCCCCTGGCGGATGACGGCGCTGGAGCCAATGTATGCGCCTTCACCAACTGTTACGCAGCCATTCAGGCTCGCGCGGGGGCCGATCGTCACAAAGTCGCCGATTACATTCTCGTGGCCAATGTATGCGTAAACGTGACAGATCAGTTGCGCGCCGACGCGAGCCGATACCGCCGCGTGCGTGTAGTGGCAAAAAAACTCGCCGGGGCCGATCTCTACGTCAGGGGCAACAATGGCGCTCGGAGAGCGCAGGGATGCGAAACGCACATCACCCAGTTCACGTGCGATGCGTCGCCGAGCGGTGGGCTCGGCTATTGCGATAAAGATCTCGTCTTCGGACTTGATTTCGTTGCGCTTGATGACCGGCGAGCCGAGGAGCGGATCGGTTCGATCGTCATCGCAAAACACGACGGGCCGGCTTGCAGCAGTCATTGCCCAAATTTCGCGGCCGAAGCCTCCGGCTCCGTAAATCACAAGTCGGCTCATGAACCGAATGTGATCTCCATCGGACTCGCCGACAAGCGGAAATATTGTCCCGAAACTGCTCAACATCGGATGGCGGCATGACGCCCGCCGAACGCCAAGCCGTGCTGGAGACGAAGCTGGATCATCTCATCAGCGCCGTCGCCGCGCTCACGGCTGAAATCGAGGCGCTCAAGGCAGATGTGCGCGCCGACCAGGCGGAACTAGCCGCCATCAAAAACCGGGGGAAAGGCATCCTGATCGGGGTTTCGCTGGCGGCGACAGCGATGGGCGCGGCGGTGTCGAGCAAGATCGGTGCGGTGCTTGATGTGATTGCGGGGGTTTTCAAATGAAGACGATCGACCAGCTGATCGATGAACTGATCGGACGCGAGGGCGGCTATACAAACAACCCAGCCGACAAGGGCGGGCCGACGCGGTGGGGCATCACCGAGCAGGTGGCGCGCGCCTATGGTTACAAGGGCGACATGCGCGCGCTACCCCGTGAGACAGCGATCGCGATCTATCGCAACCGCTACTGGTCCACGCCGCGTCTCGCGGAAGTCCAGCAGCGTTACCCGGCCCTCGCGGTCGAACTGTTCGACATCGCGGTCAATATGGGCGTGTCGATCGCGGGCCAGTTCCTTCAGCTCGCGCTCAACGTCTTCAACCAGCAGGCCGCGCATTATGCCGACATTGGCGTCGACGGCGCGATCGGCAACATGACGCTGCATGCGCTCGATTGCTTTCGCCAGCGTCGCGGCGCTGCCGGCGGCGAAGTGCTGCTCGAGGCGATCACGTCACAGCGCGGTGCACGCTACATCGAGATCAGCCAGAGCCGTCCCGCGAACGAGACTTTCACCTATGGCTGGTTTGCGCGGATGGTCGAACTGAGGAAGGCGGCATGAACGACCGTCATGCACTCATCGCCTATCTCGCCACACTTGGCGCGCTGGTATTCATCTTCTCGGTGGCGCTGGTCGCCGGGTCGCTCTCCAGCGTGGTGATGGGGAAGCTGGAGGTATTCGGGCTCGGCACGATCACGGGCGGCCTGATCGGCATTCTACGCATGCCCGCCTGGCGCAGCACCGCCGATCGGCCGGAGCAATCCGAATGACCTTGGGCCGGATCATCGCGCCAATGGCCGGTGCGATCGCCATCCTCATCCTCGTCATGCTGTGGCAATCGGCGAGCCATCGCGCTGAGACGGCCGAGCGTGACCTAAAGGCGGAAACGGATCGCGCCAACGGCCAGACCAAACGCGCCGGGCAACTTGAACAGACGGCCCTCAAGCGCCTCGCGGACGATGCGGAGGTCGCCGCAATCGGAAAGGGAATGAACGATGCGATCAGCGCGGCCCCTGCTGGCACTCCCAGCGCTGCTTCTGTTGCTCTCAACTGCGACCGGCTGCGGCGAGCGGGCGCGACCAGCGACGCCTTCAAGCATATCTGCGGCGGACATTAAGGCGGTGATCGAGCCAAAGCCGGTCCCGTCCGATGCGATCCTGACCGACGCGCAGGCGGCCGAGCGCTACAATGTCGAAGTGGAGACGTGGGGCGAGCGCTTGTCGCGTGCCGGCGCCCGCATCTGCCACGCGATCGTCGCGGATGGCGCCCCCCTGCCCTTCGCTTGCCCCGACGCGGCCTCCACCACGGCGCGGCCGTGACCCTGACGCGCAATCACAACGGAGAATATGATGGTTGACCCGTTTCCGCTCAACAGCACGGATACCATATCGTCGCCGGCGCGGAGCGCGGCGGCGGTGTCGCCGCATGACACCAATGCGCTCACCGACATTCCCAAGGCGCTCTACGTCGGCACCGGGGGCACGATCGTAATGCGCGGCGTCGCGGGGCTCGCCGACCAGACATGGAAGAATGTGCCCAACGGCGCGCTGCTGCCGTTCCGCGCGCAATATGTCCGTGCGACAGGGACCACGGCGACCGACATTCTGGCACTCTATTAGGCGAGATGGAGGCTTCAGCCCCGTGACACTCCTGATCAAAATCCATCGCTACCTGCACAGCACAGGAATGCGGCCGAGTACCTTCGGCCGTCGCGTAGCGCGCGATCCCAGGCTGGTCATGGATATGCGGCTGGGGCGTGTGCCGCGGCTGCCGCTTATGGCGCGCATTGAGGCGTTCATAGAGGGGGAGTTCTGATGGCTGATGTGGATGTCGGTCAGTTGCTCGTGCGGGCGCTGACGAAATCAGCTACAGGCGCGGGCGCGACAGCCTCGTTTACGCACGTTTCGAACGCTGATTGGTGGAGCGCTGGAATTGCAGGCCTGACCCACGAGATCCTATGCGTGGCCGCGAGCAGTGACGCGTTCGACGACTGGCTCGCACACGTGTCGGATGCGGATTTCCCGTTGGCAGGGCACCTGGTTGCCGAAATTGTAGTGGCGAAGTGCAGTCGCGAGGATGGCAATGTCGTGCTCATGATGGCGGCGCTGACGGCGCCCTTGTGACTGCCAAGGGCAATCCAACAAAGCCCCTAGACTGTTGAATTGTTGGATTGAAATTGCAGGTTAAGTGATTGATTTTAGGCAGCCAGGCCAGCTTGGAAGGCTGCTGCACTACCATTGTGCTATACCCGCGTGCCGGGCGCTCGCCTGCCACAGCAATGCTGCATGGGTCAACCATGGGTGTGATTTAGGGAGACGATGATGAGCGAGGCGATCACCCCCTTTCACCTGAATGTCGCGCAGGCCGAGCTGGATGATCTCGCCGCGCGCCTCGCGCGCACGCGCTGGCCGGAGCGCGCGACGGTGGATGGCTGGGAACAGGGCGTGCCGCTCGATCGCGCGCAGGCGCTCGTCGCGCATTGGCGTGACGGCTATGACTGGCGCGCGTGCGAGGCGCGGCTCAACGCGATCGGCCAATATCGGACGACGATCGACGGCATCGGCGTCCACTTCCTCCACGTCCGCTCGCCGGAGCCGGATGCGCTGCCGCTGGTCATCACCCATGGCTGGCCGGGATCGGTGATCGAGTTCCTAAAGGTGATCGGCCCGCTGACCGATCCGGCCGCGCATGGCGGTGATCCGCGCGACGCCTTCCACGTCATCGCGCCCTCGCTGCCGGGCTATGGCTTTTCCGATCGGCCGGCGGGTCGCTGGCCGGTGCCGCGCATCGCCGCCGCTTGGATCACGCTGATGAAGCGGCTCGGCTATGATCGCTTCGTCGCGCAGGGCGGAGACTGGGGATCGGCGGTATCGTCCGCGATCGGCGCGAGCGGCGATCCGGCGGTGGCGGGCATCCACGTCAACATGATCGTAGCACCACCCTCCCCCGCAGACATCGCCGCGGCGACGCCGCAGGAGCAGCAGGCGCTGGCGACGCTGCAACGCTATATGACCGATGGCAACGGCTATGCCCGCCAGCAGGCGACCCGGCCGCAGACGCTGGGATACGGGCTGACCGATTCCCCCGCCGGTCAGGCAATGTGGATATTCGAGAAGTTCCGGGAATGGAGCGATTGCGACGGCGATCCGCTCAACGTGCTGAGGATCGACGAGTTGCTCGACAATATCATGCTCTATTGGCTGCCCGGCACCGCCGCCTCATCGGCGCGGCTCTATTGGGAGAGCTTCAACGATTTCGCTGCCGGCACGGTCGCGGTGCCGGTGGCGTGCAGCTTGTTCCCGAAGGAGATTTTCGGCGCATCGCGGCGTTGGGCGGAGCGGCGCTATCCGAACATCGTCCATTGGGGCGAGCCACCGCGCGGCGGCCATTTCGCGGCGTTCGAGCAGCCTGAATTGTTCGTCGAGGAGTTGTGCGCCGGTTTCCGCGCGATGCGCTGAAAGCGGTATCCTTCACACGATCCTTACCATTATCGCGCTAGGTCGCAGGCGATGTTGCACGATCCAGCGCTTACCTTGAGCCATGCCGTCGCAGATCCGCGCCCCGCATCCGCGGTGTCGCATGGTGTCGGGTTGGCCGGCCTCGCCGGGCTGATCGCGTGGATCGCGGTGGCGCGGCACTTCGGGATGGACGGCCCCTTTGCCGCCCTGGTCAACGTCGCCGCCTGTGCGTTGCCGATGATCCTGTGGTCGCTGCTGGTCGACAAGGTGCATCGCAACCCCTCGACCGGGATCGACTGGGCCGCCCCTCGGCCATTGCGCGAGACGATCGACGTCAGCCTGACCAAGCTCACCGGGCTGTGGGTGACATGGGCGGCGATCGCGCTGATCTATGCCACCGGGCGCTTCTACTGGGAGGGCAATTTCCAGTTCGCCATGTGGTGTTTCGAGCGCGCCGCGCCCTTCCTGTTCCTGCTCTCTATCCCCTACGTGCTGTGGCTCGATCGTCGCCTGATCGAGCCGCGCGACGGCGCATGGGCACTTGGCGCATGGCTGCTCGGGCAAGGCGCGCCGGAGCCGGATGCGATCTGGAATCACCTGCGCTCATGGGCGGTGAAGGGCTTTTTCCTCGCCTTCATGCTGGCGATCGTGCCGCCGGGTTTCGGCGACTTCATTCGCACCGATACCTTCGGGCTGTTCATCGATCCCGTGCGGCTGGCGAACTGGCTAATCACCTTCATGTTCGTGATCGACGTGGCGTTCGCCACGGTGGGCTATCTGCTGACGATGCGCCCGCTCGACGCGCATATCCGCACCGCCAACCCTTATGCGGCGGGGTGGATGGCGGCGCTGATGTGCTATCCGCCGTTCATCCTGATGGATGCGGGCGGCCCGCTCGATTACCATCCCGGCACCGCCGAATGGACTTACTGGCTGGCTGGCCATCCGATCCTGCTCGCGGCGCTCGGCGCGGTGCTGGTGGTGCTGACCGCGATCTACGCCTGGGCGACGATGGCGTTCGGGATGCGCTTCTCCAACCTCACGCATCGCGGCATCCTGACGCACGGGCCTTATGCCTGGTCGCGCCACCCTGCCTATCTGTCCAAGAATCTGTTCTGGTGGCTATCCACCATCCCGATCCTGTCGACCGGCAGCCTGGTCGACGCGACACGCGCGACGCTGCTGCTAGGCGTGGTCAGCGGCGTTTATTACTGGCGTGCGAAGACGGAGGAGCGGCATCTGTCGGCCGATCCCGATTATCGCGCCTATAGCGAGTGGATGGCACGCAACGCCCCCATCCCGCGCCTCTTCGCGCGGGTGACAGGGCGTTAGAGCGATTTCGAGGCAGGTGGAATCACCTGCCGGCTCGGACGTCGCGTCAGACAAAGGAATTGAGCGGCGATCCGATGCAATCGGATCGAGAACCGCTCTAGAAGCTCGCCTCGCCGTACACGCGCGAAACGTCACCGTTCCATGCGCCGTGATAGCGTTCCAGCAATACCTCCGCCGGCACCTTGCCGCTGCGCACGATCTCGCGCAGCGGATCGAGGAAGCCAGATTCGTTGTCGCCCGAGCGATTGAGCCGCGCGCGCGCCGCCAGCCCGGCATTGGCAATATCGAGCACCTCCCCGGCGATATCGCGCAGCGTGCCGCCACCGGGGATCGGCGCGGCGAGGCCCAGCTTCGGCGCACCGCTCCGTAGCGCCTCGCGCTCCTCCATCGTCCAGTGCTTCACCACATCCCATGCCGCGTCGAGCGCGCCCTGATCGTAGAGCAGCCCGACCCAGAAGGCCGGCAGCGCGCAGATGCGGTTCCACGGCCCGCCATCCGCGCCGCGCATCTCAAGAAAGGTCTTGAGCCGCACTTCGGGGAAAGCGGTGGAAAGGTGATCGTTCCAATCCTCCATCGTCGGCAATTCGCCGGGGAGGACAGGCAGTTCGCCCTTCAGGAAATCGCGGAACGACAGCCCCGCCGCGTCGATATAACGGCCTTCGCGATAGGCGAAGTACATCGGCACATCGAGCATATATTCGGCATAACGCTCATAGCCGAAGCCATCCTCGAACACGAACGGCAGCATCCCGGTGCGCGCCGGATCGGTATCGGACCAGATGTGGCTGCGATAGGAAAGATAGCCGTTGGGCTTGCCTTCGGTGAACGGCGAATTGGCGAACAGCGCGGTGGCGAGCGGCTGAAGCGCAAGGCCGACGCGGAACTTCTGCACCATATCCGCTTCGCTGGCGTAATCGAGGTTCACCTGGATCGTGCAGGTGCGCAGCATCATATCCAGCCCCATCGAGCCGACGCGCGGCATATGGCGCAGCATGATCGCATAGCGGCCCTTGGGCATGATCGGCAGCTCGGCGCGGGTCTTGTCCGGCCACATGCCGAGCCCGAGGAAGCCGATGCCGAGCTTCTCCCCCGCTGCCTTCACCTGTTCCAGATGACGGCCGGTTTCGGCGCAGGTTTCGTGGAGGTTGTCGAGCGGCGCGCCGGACAATTCGAATTGTCCGGCCGGCTCCAGGCTGACGGCGCCGTCCGGGCCGGTAAGCGCGATGAGCTTGCCGCCCTCCTCCACCGGCTGCCAGCCATATTGCTGAAGCTCGGTCAGCAACGCGCGAATGCCGCCCGACTCGTCCCATGACGGGGCATGATGATCGGCAATGGAATAGACGAATTTCTCGTGTTCGGTGCCGATGCGCCAGCGTTCCTTTGGCTTCTCGCCGCGCGCGAAGCTGCCGATGAGCTGATCGCGCGATTCGATGACCGGCGAGTTGCTTTCCGAAACGGTCTTGGTCGTCATGATCGCGCCTTACGCGGGGATGAACGGGTCCGCTAGAGGGCCTGTTATCGCGCGTCGATCGAGGCAAGGAACGCCGCGACCTCACGCCGGGTACGTAACGTCTCCACCCGCCCGTCAAAGCAATCGCGCACCAGCTCCACGCGCGGGCGGATATCCTCGCGCCAGCGCCATGCGTAGCGCAGAAACTCGCGGTCGAAGCGTTCGCGGCATCCCTCGGCGGCGTCCGCCCGCTCGCGCCCATATCCCAGCGCATTGCGCCGCAGGATGCGGGAGAAGGTCAGCCAGCGCGGCAGATCGAGATAGACGAGCAGATCGGCCGCCGCGAGGCGCGGCGCGGCGGTGAAAGAATAATTGCCGTCGATCACCCAGCCGGGAAGGCCGGCGACTCGCGTCACCTCATCCGCGAACTCGGCCGCCGGGCGCGGCTCCCAGCCCGGCAGATGATAAAGGCGATCGAGATGGAATACCGGCACGCCCAGCCGCGCGCCGATCGCACGCGCGAGCGTCGACTTCCCGCTGCCGGGGCCACCCATCACCATCACGCGCCGGGTCATGGCGCGAATGCTAGCGCCAGTCCCCCGCCGCCGCCATCCACACCGCGACCGCCGCCGCCGCTGCCGTCTCGGCGCGCAGGATGCGCGGTCCGAGCGATATCGCCACCGCGCCCGGCGTCGCGCGAATCGCGGCGCGCTCCTCATCGTCGAAGCCGCCTTCGGGGCCGATCAGGATCGCCGCCGCGCCGGGCTTCATCGCCTCGCGCGCGGGCGCGCCGCCTTGTTCATCGGCGAAATAGAGCGCGCGGTCGGCCGGCCACTCGCGAAGCAGCGCGGCGAGCTTCACCGGCTCGCTTACCTCGGGCAGCGCGGTGCGGCCGCATTGCTCGGCGGCCTCGATCATATGCGTGCGCAACCGATCCGTGTTGGGCTTGTCCACCACCGTGCGCCGTGTGACGACCGGCACCAGCCGCGCGATGCCCAGTTCGCACGCTTTCTCCGCCATCCAGTCGACGCGGCCCTTCTTGAGCGGCGCCGCGACGAGCCACAGATCCGGCACCGCTTCGCGCGGGGCGAGTTGCTCGCGCACGTCGAGCGTCACCTCGCGCCGCCCGACGCTTTCCGCCACCGCGAGCCATTCGCCGGTCGCATCGTCGAACAATTTCACCGGATCGCCCGGCTTCATCCGCATCACTTGCCCCAAATAATGCGCCGCCGGCCCGTCGATCCGCCGCGCGCCGGGCGCGAGCGGCTCGGCCACATACAGGCGCGGCGTCGAGCGCGGCGGCCATGCGGGGGTAGCGATCACTTCGTTCGGCCTCGTCCGATCATCCATCGCGCGAGCATGAACAGGAGGAAGCCGGCGAAGGCAATGCCGATCACCGCTAGCGTAATCACCCCCGCCACCCGCAGGATCGCGTAGAACAGGGCCTCGACGAACCGACCGATCGCTACCGAAAGATGGATCAGCGGACGCGCTTCCAGCTTTGCGTCTTACAGCCGAAGCCCGCGAACAGGCAGCCCTTGCCGACGATCGTGTCGCGATCGACCAGTTCCAGCGTGCCATCGAACGTCTTGTCGATATCCGGCACATAGACCTGGCCGTACCACAGCCCGTCTTCCTCCTGCTGGAAATCGTGGAACAATTCGGTCCCGATCAGCCGATCCGTGCCGCCGCGCGCGGCATCCGCCTTCGCCTTTTCGCTCGCCGCGATCACGCGGCCGCACAGTCCGGGCCCGCACGGCGCGATGCGGATGCGCACGCTATCCGAATCGTTGCGCCAGGTGCCCGTAAGCGCCGGCCCGCGCTGTGCCGCGACCGGCATGGAGATCGAAACCAGTGCGGCCATCGCCGCGATCCGCATCAAGGACATACGCATACACTCCTTCCGCTGGCGCCTATATCTAGTGGCAGCCGATCCGGAACGACAAACTGTGCCAACCGGCTGTGGCGGAAGCGAGGCGCGGCGGGTAGGAAGCATCGCGTGACCGACGCACCCGATATCGTCCCCGATACGCAGCATCGCGGCATCGTCGCCGCGCTCCCGCCACGATTGCGCAATTTCGCGCTGCTCGCGCGCTTCGACCGGCCGATCGGCTGGTGGCTGCTGTTCTGGCCCGGCGCATGGGCGGTGGCGCTGGCCGGCGGCGCGGTGGAACGCTGGCCGCTGATCCTCTGGCTGCTCGCCGGCAGCATCGCGATGCGCGGCGCGGGTTGTGTCTATAACGATATCGTCGATCGCGAGCTGGACGCCAGCGTCGCGCGTACGCGATCCCGCCCGCTTGCCAGCGGGGCGGTGTCGCTCAAGGCGGCATGGGCGTGGCTGGGGGCGCTCGCCCTCGTCGGGCTGGTCGTGCTGCTGCAACTCAGGGTCGATACCGCGATCATCGCGGTCGCCAGCCTCGCGCTGGTCGCGGCCTATCCGTTCATGAAGAAGATCACCTGGTGGCCGCAGGCGTGGCTCGGGCTGGTATTCTCATGGGCCGCGCTGGTCGGCTGGAACGAGACATGGGGCTGGGTCGCGCTGCCGGGGCTGCTGCTTTACGCCGGATCGATCTGCTGGGTGATCGGCTATGACACGATCTACGCCTTGCAGGATCGTGAGGATGACACGCTGATCGGCATCCGTTCATCGGCGCTGGCGATGGGCAGGCATGTGGTGCCGGGTGTTTCCGCCTTCTACGCCGCCGCGCTGACATTATGGGGCGGCGCCTTGTGGCTGGTTCGGCCCGATCCATTGGTGTTCGTCGCGCTGCTGCCGATGGCGGCGCATCTCGGCTGGCAGGTGCTGACGCTCAGGCCGGATGATGGTGACGGCGCCCTCGCCCGCTTCCGCGCCAACCGCTTCGCGGGCCTGTTGATGTTCCTCGCCTGCGCCGTGGTCGGCACGCGACTGTAGCTCAGATCCGGCATTTCTGCGCGCGTGCAATGCCGCGCAGGAAGCCGCGCCGCGCGAGCCCGGCATAAGTTGCCGCCTGCATCCGGCGCTGCGCGGCGGCGGCGCCGCTCACCTCACGCACCAGTCCGCGAAACGGAATGATCGTATCGACCACCGTCTCGCCGGCCACTTTCGCGATCTGCCCGGCCTTGGTGCCCGATACCGGCACCGCCTCGCCGAAATCGGGGCCAAGCGCGGTGTTCAGTGCGGCGACGCCGCGCGAAAGCTGCGCGCACGAAGCGGTACCCTGCATACTATACGGCGCGTCGGCGGCGCGCTGGAGCACCGGCGGCACCTTCTTGTTCGCGATGCCGACATCATGCGCAGGCCGCGCGGCGATCTTGCCGGCTTCGGACAGGGTGGAGCTATTGTTTTCCTGAGCCTCCTGCGCGGCGAGCGTCGCGGGCAGCGTCGCGGCAACCATCATCAGAACCGTGGTGACGATACGCATCGTTCGTTTCCCCTTCCGATTCGGCCCGCAACATCCTCATGTTCCGCAGGCGATCCGTAAATGAACGCAGCAGCCCGCCGCACGATCCATCCGCCCGGCATGCCATCGGAGCCGCCTTGCATTGTCGTCCGCGCTTTCCGTCGCTAATCGAGAACGGTTCGTCGACACAACGGGGGGAAGCGACAATGGCGATTGATCACCGGACGCCGGGCCGCAAGCTGATGATCGCGGTGCTGATCGCCATGTTGCTCGCGATCCCGCTCTTCACCGTCTATATGCTGGTGTACGACCGGCAATCGCAATCACAGGTCGCGCGCGCCTCGATCGCAAACGGCTGGGGCGGCGCGCAGACGATCGCCGGCCCGGTGCTCGTCCTCCCCTATCAGGAGCAGGTGACGGAGACGGTCAACGAAGGCGGGCGGCAGGTCGCCAAGACCACCACCGTCTGGCGCGAACTGACGCTGGCGCCCGAACAGGCCGATCTGCGCACCACACTCACCCCCGAACGCCGCCGCCGCTCGATCTACGAAGCGGTGCTGTTCGAAGCCGCGGCCAGCGGCACCGCGCGGTTCGCGCTCCCGGCCGATCTCGCGCGTTTCGGCATCACGCCGGACCGCCTGTTCTTCGATCGCGCGGAGTTGCGCTTCGGCCTGCGGGACGCGCGCGGCCTGTTCGGCGCGCCGCCGGCGGTGGCGGTGGATGGCCGCAAGCTGGTGCTTCAGCCGGGCAAGGGATCGCCCGCGACCGGTGGAGCGGGCTTCTTCACCTGGCTCGACGCCTCTGCACTGCGCGATCGCGCAATGACCGCGAACTTCAACTTCACCTTCCGTGGCAACGGCTGGCTCTCGCTCGCTCCGCAGGCCGGGGACACGCGCTGGACGGTCACGTCGAAATGGCCGCATCCGAGCTTCCAGGGCGGTTTCCTGCCGAGCGCGCAGCAGGTGACGGCGAACGGCTTCAACGCCACCTGGCGAGTCGGCAACCTCGCGCTTGGCCGCGCGCTCGTTTCGTCGGGCGAGCAGACCCCGGACGCCGCCCCCGATATCACCACCGATCGCTACGACACCACGCAGGCGGCTGGAACGTATGAGGCGCGGGTCGATCTGATCTCGCCCGTCGATCTCTACAGTCAGGTCAATCGCTCGGTGAAATACGGCTTCCTGTTCATCGGCTTCACCTTCATGGCGTTCCTGATGTTCGACGTGATCGCGGGCGTGCGCGTGGCGACGGCGGAATATCTGCTGGTGGGTGCCGGGCTGGTGCTGTTCTTCGTGATGCTGCTGGCGTTTGCCGAGGTGATCGGCTTTGCGCTCGCCTATATCGTCGCGGCGGCGGCGATCATCGGGCTGCTCACGGCCTATTCCGCCGCGGTGCTGAAAAGCTGGCGGCGCGCGGGCTATATTGCCGCATTGCTCACCGCGCTCTACGCGATCCTCTACGTCTTGCTGAGCCTGGAGGCCTATTCGTTGCTGATTGGAGCGATTCTCCTGTTTGCGGCGTTGGCCGGCATCATGTACCTGACGCGAAATCTCGACTGGAGCGGCCTCCGCTCCGCGACCGCAACAGACTGAATCGGGAAGAACGATGGCCGAATTCACCTTGCCCGCGAACAGCAAGATCAAGGGCGGACGGAAAATCCCGTCGCCCCAGCCCGGCGGCAAGATGCGCAATTTCAAGATTTATCGCTACGATCCCGATTCGGGCGAGAATCCGCGCTACGATACGTTCGAGGTTAACCTCGACGAATGCGGCCCGATGGTTCTGGACGCGCTGATCAAGATCAAGAGCGAGCAGGATTCGTCGCTCACCTTCCGCCGCTCGTGCCGCGAAGGCATCTGCGGCTCCTGCTCGATGAATATCGACGGCAAGAATGGCCTCGCCTGCACCACCGCGATCGAGGATATGAAGGGCGAGGTGAAGATCACCCCGCTGCCGGCGATGGACGTGATCAAGGATCTCGTCCCCGATTTCACGCATTTCTACGCGCAATATGCCTCGATCACGCCGTGGCTGCAGACCGTCACGCCGGCGCCCGCCGGCAAGGAGCGGCTCCAGTCGCCGGAGGATCGCGCCAAGCTCGACGGCATGTACGAATGCATCCTGTGCGCATGCTGCTCCACCTCGTGCCCAAGCTATTGGTGGAATTCGGACAAGTTCCTCGGCCCGGCGATCCTGCTTCAGGCCTATCGCTGGCTCGCCGACAGCCGCGACGAGATGACCGGCGAGCGGCTCGATGCGCTGGAAGATCCCTTCCGCCTGTATCGTTGCCACACGATCATGAACTGCGCCAACGCCTGCCCGAAGGGCCTGTCCCCGGCCAAGGCGATCGCGGAAATCAAGAAAATGGAAGCCGAACGCGTCGTCTGATCGTCCGTTCGCGTAGCACGGCCCCGGTAATGCCCGGGGCCGGTCCACTGGCCGGTTCAGGCTGAATCCGGCCGTTGCCGGGATGCCCCATGACCGAGCCGAAACCTGAATTCCTCTACGAGGAGCACCCCGATCATCCCGGCTGGATGAAATGGGGGTTCAAGGATTCGACGCGCTACAACGCGTTTCTCGGCGATATGATCGTCCGCGTGGAAGACGGCATCGCCCGCGTGCGGATGACGCCTCAGCGGCAGCATTCCAATCTCGCCAATGTCGTGCACGGCGGCGCGATGCTCGGCTTCATCGATGTGTCGCTGTTTGCTGCCGCACGCAGCTTCGGCCTGGTCGCGGCCGGCACCGCCGTGACGCTGGATCTCAACACCCATTTCATCGGCGGCGGCAAGATCGGCGAACCGCTGGAGGCACGGGTGGAGCTTTTGCGCGAAACCGGGCGGATGCTGTTCCTGCGCGGGCTGATCGTGCAGGGCGATGACGGCGACGTGGTGGCCGAATTTTCCGGCACGATCAGAAAGCCCAGCGCGAAACGCTGATCGCGAGCGGGCCGGGTCGCCCCGCTCACCGAGCCGGGGCGACGAATGGAGCAAGTAATTGGGTAAAGTCCTTTCCGCTTATGACGCGCTCGTCGTCGCCGGCGAGTTGCGCCCCGATGCCGAGCAGGGCGCCGCCGCGCGCCGGCTCGACGCTTTGGCGACCGAGCTGGAACATCCGAAGACCAAGGGCCTGTTCCGCCGCCGCCCCGTGCCGCCGCGCGGCATTTATCTGTGGGGCGATGTCGGGCGCGGCAAATCGATGCTGATGGACCTGTTCTTCGCCAATGTCGCGATTGAGCGTAAGCGCCGCGTCCATTTCGGCGAGTTCATGCTCGAGGTTCACGGCCGCATCGCGATCGAGCGTCGCAAGGAACTGGGCGATCCGATCCTCCCCGTCGCCACGGCGCTGGCGGCGGAGGCGCAATTGCTCGCGTTCGACGAAATGATGGTGACCAACTCGCCCGACGCGATGATCCTGTCGCGGCTGTTCACCGCATTGATCGAAATGGGCGTTACCGTCGTCACCACGTCGAACCGCGTGCCGGCGGACCTCTACAAGAACGGGCTCAACCGCGAACATTTCCTGCCGTTCATCGCGTTGATCGAGGAGCGGCTCGACGTGCTCGCGCTCAACGGTCCGGTCGATTACCGCCGCGACCGTCTGGGGCAGCAAGACACGTGGCTGGTCCCCAATGGCGCGAAGGCGACTGCTGAACTGTCCGCCGCCTTCTTCCGCCTGACCGATTATCCGCCCGAGGATCGCGCGCACGTGCCAAGCGAGGAAATCCTCGTGCAGGGCCGCGCGCTGCATGTGCCCAAGGCGTTGAAAGGCGTCGCGGTATTCAGCTTCAAGCGGCTGTGCGGCGAAGCGCGGGGCAGCGCCGATTACCTCGCGATCGCGCGGCGCTTTCACACCGTCATCCTCGTCGGCGTGCCCGTGCTGGGGCCGGAGAACCGCAACGAGGCGGCGCGCTTCGTCAGCCTGATCGATGCGCTATACGAGCATAAGGTGAAGCTGCTCGCCGCCGCCGATGCGCAGCCGGACCAGCTTTATCCGAGCGGAGACGGCCGGTTCGAATTCCAGCGCACGGTCAGCCGGCTGGAGGAGATGCGTTCCGAGGAATATCTCGCGGCGGGCCACGGGAACTGAACCTCGCGACAGACGCTTTCAGGCGAGGACCCGGCGACCAGGCGGAGGATCACCGCTGCCATGAAGCCTGTGGACATGGACGCCGGGCGAGCCACCCCCCTTCCGCCTGAAACGGCAGGATCGGCGGCGCTCAATCGTTTTATTGCTATTGCGAACCAATCTCAGTAAATTCCTTAACCTCCGGGCTTTAAGTGGTTGCCCCGCGCATCGGATGGGCGTAGGCGGCCTAACCATTCATGCCGCAACCACTTACGGAAAGAGGATGGAATGGCCCGCAAGAAGATCGCGCTGATCGGCGCCGGAAATATCGGTGGCACGCTCGCGCATTTGGCGGCCCTCAAGGGGCTTGGTGACATCGTCCTGTTCGACGTGGTCGAAGGCGTGCCGCAGGGCAAGGCGCTCGATCTGTCGCAGTGCGGCCCGGTCGAGGGCTTCGATGCGAAGATCACCGGCACCAACGATTACAAGGACATCGCTGGCGCGGACGTGATCATCGTCACCGCCGGCGTCGCCCGCAAGCCGGGCATGAGCCGCGACGATCTGCTCGGCATCAACCTCAAGGTGATGAAGGCAGTCGGCGAAGGCATCCGCGACAACGCGCCCGACGCATTCGTGATCTGCATCACCAACCCGCTCGACGCGATGGTGTGGGCGTTGCGCGAATTCTCCGGCCTGCCGCACAACAAGGTCGTCGGCATGGCCGGCGTGCTCGACTCGGCGCGCTTCAGCCATTTCCTCGCGGAGGAATTCGGCGTCTCGGTCAAGGACGTGAACACCTTCGTGCTCGGCGGCCATGGCGATACGATGGTGCCGGTGCTCGAATATTCCACCGTCAGCGGCATCCCGGTCAGCGATCTGATCGCGATGGGCTTCTCCACCAAGGAGAAGGTCGATGAGATCGTGAAGCGCACCCGTGGCGGCGGCGGCGAGATCGTCGCGCTGCTCAAGACCGGCTCCGCCTATTACGCGCCCGCCACCAGCGGCATCGCGATGGCCGAAGCCTATCTCTACGACCAGAAGCGCATCCTGCCATGCGCGGCGAACCTGTCGGGCGAATATGGCGTGGACAATCTCTACGTCGGCGTGCCGGTGGTGATCGGCGCGGGCGGCGTCGAGAAGATCGTCGAGGTCAAGCTGTCCGACGAGGCGAAGGCCGGCCTTCAGGTCTCGGTCGACGCGGTGAAGGAACTTCTCGTTGCCTGTAAGGGTATCGACGAAACACTGAAGTGATCGTGCGCCCGGCCGCGTCGACGCGCGGCCGGGCCATCGAAAGACAACAACGGCTCCCGCTCGGGCGGGGGCGCACTCCCGGTCCCCGCCCGCGCGGGGACGCAATATATTGGGAACCCGCATGAGCATTCTCGTCGACAGGAACACCAAGGTCATCACCCAGGGGATGACCGGCAAGACCGGCACCTTCCACACCAAGGCCGCGCTTGATTACGGCACGCAGATGGTCGGCGGTGTTACGCCGGGCAAGGGCGGCACGATCCACGAAGAACTCGGCCTGCCGAACTTCGACACCGTCGCGGAAGCCGTCGCCAAGACCGGCGCGACCGCCAGCGTGATCTATGTCCCGCCGCCCTTCGCCGCGGATTCGATCCTCGAGGCGATCGACGCCGAAGTGCCGCTGATCGTCACGATCACCGAAGGCATTCCGGTGCTCGACATGGTGAAGGTGAAGCGCGCGCTTTCCGGCTCCAAGTCGCGCCTGATCGGCCCGAACTGCCCGGGCGTGCTGACGCCGGGCCAGTGCAAGATCGGCATCATGCCGGGCAACATCTTCAAGCAGGGCTCGGTCGGCGTCGTCTCGCGTTCCGGCACGCTGACCTATGAAGCGGTGTTCCAGACCTCGAACGCCGGCCTCGGCCAGACGACGGCGGTGGGCATCGGTGGCGATCCGGTCAACGGCACGAACTTCATCGACGTGCTCGAGCTGTTCCTCGCCGACGAGGCCACCAAGTCGATCATCATGATCGGTGAGATCGGCGGATCGGCCGAAGAGGAAGCCGCGCAGTTCCTTCGCGACGAGGCGAAGCGCGGCCGCAAGAAGCCGATGGCCGGCTTCATCGCGGGCCGCACGGCGCCTCCGGGCCGCCGCATGGGCCACGCCGGCGCGATCGTGTCGGGCGGCCAGGGCGGCGCCGAGGACAAGATCGCTGCGATGGAAGCAGCAGGCATCAAGGTTGCGGCGAGCCCGAGCGAACTCGGCTCGACGCTGCTTGAGGTGCTGAAGGGCTAAATTGATGTGTCAGGCCGCCGTCCCCGGCGCAGTGCGGGGGAGCCGGCGGCCTGAGGCTCCGGCACCTGCCGGGGCGGCGGAGTGAAGCTGAAATGGGCTACGAAGGCCAGGATTTCTCGGATATCGCAGGCGGCGTTTCGCCCGCGTTCATCGACGCGCTCTATGCGCGCTACAAGACCGCGCCGGACAGCGTAGAGCCGGGCTGGCGCAGTTTCTTCGAGGGGCTGGAGGGCGCCGCTACCGGCCCCTCGTGGGAAAGCGACCGCTGGCCGCTTACCACGACCGACGACCTGACGGCGGCGCTCGACCCAACGCAGATGGAGCCGGCGCCGAAGCCCGCCAAGGGTAAGCCCGCCGCCGCGGCTGCTTCGGCCCCTGCCCCCAGCCAGGACGCGATCGTCAAGGCCGCGGCCGATGCGATCCGCGCGCAGATGCTGATCCGCACCTATCGTGTGCGCGGCCATCTCGCGTCCAATCTCGATCCGCTGGGCCTGTCCGGCCTGCGCGAGTTGCCGGCCGATCTCACCACGGAATATCACGGCTTCTCCGATGCCGATCTCGATCGCCCGGTCTATCTCGGCGGCGCGCTTGGCCTGCAATGGGCGAGCGTGCGCGAGCTCGTCCAGATCCTGCGCGCCAATTACTGCGGCAACGTCGGCCTTGAATATATGCACATCGCCGACGTGGAGGAGCGCCGCTTCCTCCAGGAGCGCATGGAGGGCAAGGACAAGGCGATCCAGTTCACCGCCGACGGCAAGAAGGCGATCCTGAACAAGGTGATCGACGCCGAGCAGTGGGAAAAGTTCCTCGGCCGCAAATATGTCGGCACGAAGCGCTTCGGCCTCGATGGCGGCGAATCGATGATCCCGGCGCTGGAAAGCGTGATCAAATATGGCGGCCAGATGGGCGTCAACGAGATCGTCTATGGCATGGCGCACCGCGGCCGGCTGAACGTGCTCGCCAACGTCATGGCGAAGCCGCTGCGCGTGATCTTCCACGAATTCGCCGGCGGCTCGGCCAACCCCGATGATATCGGCGGCTCGGGCGACGTGAAATATCACCTCGGCACCTCCACCGACCGCGAGTTCGACGGGCACAAGGTGCATATGTCGCTCGTCGCCAATCCGTCGCATCTTGAGGCGGCGGACCCGGTGGTGCTGGGCAAGACCCGCGCGATCCAGACGATCGCGGGCGATCTGGCCGAACATTCGAAGTCGCTGCCCGTGCTGATCCACGGCGACGCGGCCTTCGCCGGTCAGGGCATCGTATGGGAGTGCTTCGGCTTCTCCGACATTCGCGGTTACAATACCGGCGGTTGCCTGCACTTCGTCATCAACAACCAGATCGGCTTCACCACGAGCCCGCAATTCGCGCGCTCCTCGCCCTATCCGTCCGACGTGGCGAAGGGCGTGCAGGCGCCGATCTTCCATGTGAACGGCGACGATCCCGAAGCCGTTACCTTCGCGTGCAAGATGGCGATCGAATATCGCCAGACCTTCCACCGCGACGTGGTGATCGACATGTGGTGCTATCGCCGCTTCGGCCACAACGAGGGTGACGAGCCGAGCTTCACCCAGCCGCTGATGTACAAGGCGATCCGCAGCCATCCGCCGGTGAGCGAGATTTACGGCCAGCGCCTGATCGCCGAAAAGGTCGTGGATCAGGCGTGGATCGACGAAACCGTCAAGCAGCAGACCACGCTGCTCGAAGGTGAGTTCGAGGCGGGCGCGAGCTACAAGCCGAACAAGGCGGACTGGTTCGCCGGTCGCTGGTCCGGCCTGTCCGTTCCGGCCGATCCCGAGAGCGCGCGACGCATCGTCGACACCGGGCTGGAGCCGAAGCTGTTCGACGCGCTCGGCCGGCTGCTGACCACCGTTCCCGGACTCGATCTCGATCCACAAGACGCTGGCGCGCGTGCTCGACGCCAAGCGCGAGATGTTCCGCTCGGGCCAGGGCTTCGACTGGGCGACAGGCGAAGCGCTGGCTTATGGCGCGCTGCTGTCGGAGGGCTATGGCGTCCGCCTTTCGGGGCAGGATTCGGGCCGCGGCACCTTCTCGCAGCGCCATGCCGTGTGGGTCGACCAGAATGACGAGCACAAATACGTGCCGCTGGCGAACGTCGAACACGGCCGGTTCGAGGTGCTCGACAGCCCGCTCTCCGAATATGGCGTGCTCGGCTTCGAGTACGGCTATGCGCTCGCCGATCCCAAGACGCTGGTGCTGTGGGAGGCGCAGTTCGGCGACTTCGCCAACGGCGCACAGATCATGATCGACCAGTTCATCGCGCGCGGCGAAGCCAAGTGGCTGCGCGCCAACGGCCTCGTCATGCTGCTGCCGCACGGTTATGAGGGACAAGGGCCGGAGCATAGCTCCGCACGGCCGGAGCGTTTCCTCCAGCTGTGCGCTGGCGATAATATGCAGGTCGCGAATTGCACCACGCCGGCGAACTATTTCCACCTGCTCCGCCGGCAGATGCACCGTTCGTTCCGCAAGCCGCTGGTGGTGTTCACGCCGAAATCGCTGCTGCGTCACAAGATGGCGGTATCGAGCGCGGCTGACTTCATCGGCGACAGCCACTTCCGCCGCATCCTGTCCGATCCGTCGGCCCCGGCTGACGTGGATACGAAGCGGGTCGTGCTGTGCACCGGCAAGGTCGCTTACGATCTGATCGAAGCGCGCGACGCGGCGGGTGACAAGAACACCCAGATCATCCGCATCGAACAGCTCTATCCCTTCCCGGGAGACCCGCTGACGGTGCGGCTGGCGCGGATGCCGAACCTCGAAGAGGTGATCTGGGCGCAGGAAGAACCGCGCAACAACGGTTACTGGTTCTTCGTCGAGCCCTATATCGAACAGGCGCTGATCAACGCGAACGTCCCGGTGAAGCGCCCGCGCTACGCCGGCCGCGCCGCCGCGGCATCGCCGGCAACCGGGCTGATGAAGCGCCACCAGGCCGAACAGGGCGCGCTCGTCGCCGATGCGCTCGGCCACAATGTTCGCGAGGAAATCCGCCGTACCCGCGAAGGCGATTCGGCGAAGAAGACCGGCAACGCCGGCGCATGACGTTCCGTTGCCCCGGCGCTTGCCGCCGGGGCCTCACAGTGACAGCAATATCCCGGCTTGAGCAGGGATGACGAGGTAGAGATGGCAATCGAAGTTCTGGTCCCCACGCTGGGCGAATCGATCACCGAAGCGACGCTGGGCGAATGGCTCAAGCAACCCGGCGACAAGGTCGCGGCTGACGAGCCGATCGCCAGCCTCGAAACCGACAAGGTTTCGGTGGAAGTCCCCTCGCCCGTCGCGGGCGTGATGGGCCAGCATGCCGTGCAGGTCGGCGATACGGTGCAGGTCGGCGCGATGATCGCGACGATCGAGGCTGGCGCCGCCGCTGCGCCTGCGCCTGCGCCTGCGCCCGCCGCTGCCGCCGCTGCGGCTCCGGCGCCAACCGCGGTGGAACCGGCCGGCGACACCGCCTGCCGCTTTGTCGCCGTCGGTGCGCCGCGCCGTGCTCGAGCATGGCGTCGATCCCGCGACGATCAAGGGCACCGGCAAGGACGGGCGCCTGACCAAGGAAGACATCGACGCCGCCGCCGCGACCGCCAAGGCCGCGCCTGCGGTTGCCGCGCCAGCCGCGCCGTCGGTCGCCTCCCCGACCGGCCGCAAGGAAGAGCGCGTACGCATGACGCGCCTGCGCCAGACGATCGCCAAGCGCCTGAAGGAAGCGCAGAACACCGCCGCGATGCTCACCACGTTCAACGATGTGGACATGACCGCGGTGATGGAAGCGCGCGTCAAGTATAAGGACCTGTTCGAGAAGAAGCACGGCGTTCGCCTCGGCTTCATGGGCTTCTTCGTGAAGGCCGCGTGCATGGCGCTGAAGGATATTCCGTCGGTCAACGCCTCGATCGAGGGCGATGAGATCATCTATCACGATTATGCCGATATCTCGGTCGCGGTCTCCGCGCCGAACGGGCTGGTCGTGCCGGTGATCCGCGATGCCGATCAGCTCACCGTCGCCGGGATCGAAAAGACGATCGGCGATTTCGGCCGCCGCGCCAAGGACGGCACGCTGAAGATGGACGAGATGAAGGGCGGCACCTTCACGATCTCGAACGGCGGCGTGTTCGGTTCGCTGATGTCCACCCCGATCATCAACCCGCCGCAGTCGGCCGTACTCGGCCTGCACCGGATCGAGGATCGCCCCGTCGTCCGCAACGGACAGGTCGTGGTGCGCCCGATGATGTATCTCGCATTGAGCTACGATCACCGCCTGATCGATGGCCGCGAGGCAGTGACCTTCCTCGTCGCATTGAAGAACGCGATGGAAGATCCCACCCGCATCCTGATCGATCTCTGATCCTTCCGCCGCCGGCTCCCACAAGGGGCCGGCGGTTTCGGTTTGGGGTGGGGAGCTGGCCGCGTGTCGGGCTACCGCCCGTGCGCGGATAACGATCGTTGAACGAAACCGCGCGTATCGCGCCGCGCCGCCCGCTCGTCAGATCAGCGCTTGGTCTCGCGGAGCGGTTTGAGCGCGGTGCCGCTCAGATACATCATCGTCACCGAAATTTCGGTTACGCCCTGCCCCACCTTCACGGCGGTCTGCTTGGGGGATGGTTTCCTGCCGAAGATGAAATCCCACACCGTCACGCGCGGATTGCCGGAGGCGCCGCCACCGTCCGAGCGATCGGTCTGGTTATTGGCATTCGCGTCATGGCGCACGTCGATCGCGTAAGTGCCCGGTGCCGCGACGGGCATGCAAACGCGGATCGGCTCCGTCCGCGGGGTCGGGATTTCCACTTTGGTCTGCCACTTCACCTTGTCGAACCAGGTCGAGGTATCGCCGCCGAAGGTGCGGACGCGCACCGTGCCGAGGTGGTTTTTCAAACCGGTGATGTTGACGAGGATCGCCGGGCCGCCGCCGGGCGCACAATGCGCCGCATCCGGTCCGAGGATCGAGGGGGTTTCCGCCGCCGCAGGAGCCGCCAGAAGGAGCATTGCTCCCAGCACCGTCATTGAACGATAGGCCATCAGAATGCCTTTGCCGCGAGTTGCGGCAGTTTTGGGGCACAACGCACAATAATTGCCGCGTCAGTTGGCCGCCAGCTTGC
The DNA here is from genome assembly GCA_029202845.1 of Candidatus Sphingomonas colombiensis. Taxonomy (NCBI): domain Bacteria; kingdom Pseudomonadati; phylum Pseudomonadota; class Alphaproteobacteria; order Sphingomonadales; family Sphingomonadaceae; genus Sphingomonas; species Candidatus Sphingomonas colombiensis. The sequence continues at coordinate 465,534 of CP119315.1, forward strand.
GCAGCGCGCCGAGCGCGTCATCCAATCCCTTCGCCCGGGCACGCGTCGCCGCACGGCGGGTCGCGCCGCGCTCCAGCCGATCGAGCAGGGTGCCGATCGACGCGCCGGGCTGATCCACCATCTCGCGCGCTCCGGGAAGCGGAAAGGTTTCGAACCGTTCGCCCCGCTCCTCGGCGGTGATCGGGGATGGCGCCACCGGCATGCTCGACATCGCATCGGGGTCGAAGGCGGCAAGCGGCAGATCGAGATCGTCGGGCAGCGATCGTTCCCGATCGTCCGGCACCGGGCCGTCGCCGGCGATCGGCAATGGTTCGCCAAGCTCGCTGCGCGCGGCGATCGGGCGGCGCGCCGGCGCATCGGGATGGGCGTCCGCGCGGCGCAGCAGCGGCGTCGCGCCAAGTCGCGTGGCGCGACGGGAGCGACGCACGAACAACGATGATGCCATCAGGCGCGGCAACAGCCCAAGCAGCGCGATCAACCCGCCGCCGGCAAGCGCAAGCAACGTCCGCCCCGTCACCCCGATCGGCGGCGCGGCCGCCGGCACCAGCACCGCAATCCGCAAACGTTCGGTTACACTTTCAAGTACCCCCCCAGACGCCCCCGCAATCAGGCCGGCCGCGACCAGCCCGACAGCCAGCGAAAAGACCGGGAGAATTCTCTTCATGCTGAGCTGCTTGTAGCGGTTATTTGCGACCATGACTCGTCCATACGCCCGGCTTTGGTCAGCCGTTGGTAAACCGGTTCGTAACGAGAAATATTTGACAACCAGTTACGCTCCGCCTCGACGAAAGCGCGCGCGCGTTTGCGGCGCGCGTCCCAATCGCCCCGATCGGCAAGCAACGCGGCCAGCGCAGTTGCGATCGCCTGCGGATTGTCCGCTGCGAACAGCGCGCCGGTATCGCCGTCGCGGATCAGTTCGCGGTGGCCGCCCACATCGGATGCCGCGACCAGCCGCCCTTGCGCCATCGCCTCCAGCGGCTTCAGCGGCGTAACGAGATCGGTCAGCCGCATCCGTTTGCGCGGATAGGCCAGCACGTCGATCAGCCCATAATATCGCTCGACCTGATCATGCGGCACGCGGCCGACAAAGCGGATGCGATCCGCCACGGAAGACGCCGCCGCCTGCACGCGCAGCACCTGCTCCATCGGGCCGCCGCCTACCAGCAGCAGCTGCGCCTCGGGTCGCGCCGCGACCAGCGCCGGCATCGCCGCGATCAGATCATCCAGTCCCTCATAATCGTAGAAGCTGCCGATAAAGCCGATCGTGTCTCCTTCGAGCCCGAGTTCCGCCGCAAGCGCATTGTCGCGCGGCCCTGGCGCGCCGAACAGGCCGAGATCGACGCCGTTGGGCGACACCATGATCTTCTCGTGATCGATTCCGCGCGCGACAAGATCGTCGCGCAGCCCCTCGCAAATCACCGCCACCGCGTCGGCGCGACGCACGGCCCACGTCTCGAGCGCGCGGGTTGCGCGATAACGGGCCGATCCCTCGCGGCCGGTGCCATTGCCAACCGCGGCATCTTCCCAAAATGCCCGTATCTCGTAGACCAGCGGCAACCCCCGCCGCCGCGCAACGCGCAACGCGGCGAGCGCGCCGAGCACCGGCGAATGCGCATGGAGCACGTCGGGACGAAACTGCTCGACCACCGCGTTGATACGGCGTGAAAAGGCAGCGATCTCCGTCAGTTCTCCGATGGGCGCGGGGAGCGCGCGCGGCGGAACGGTGCGGTGGAAGTCTATTCCATCCACGCGCTCGAACGCAGCCTCGGTCTGCCCCTGTCGCGGCCCGGTAACGGCCGCCACTTTCCATCCACGCGCCATCTGCGCGGTCAGGATCGCACGGGTGCGGAAGGTGTAACCGCTGTGTAGCGGTAAGCCATGATCGAGAACGTGGAGAATACGCATCACGCGCAAGCTCTTGCCACGCGATCATTTAACGCCGCGTCAACCGCATCGCCGTTAGAGGCGTATCAACCGCACCGGACGCAGCAAGATGGAACGCAGGCGCAGATGATCGACAATTTCGCGTTAGGCCTGACGCACGGTTTGATGCTGCTCGCCGCATTCCTGCTGCTGCGGCGGCCTGATCTCGATCGCGAGCCTTCTCCGCATGATGAAGCGCCGCGCAAGGGGCACCGCCCGCGTGCGTGATCTTGCCTTCATTGGTTTTCTGGTCGCTTTGCTCGGCATGGGGCTGCGGCGGCCGTTCCTGTTTGTGCTCGCTTACGTCTATATCGACATCGTCTCGCCGCAGCGGCTGACTTATATGCTGCTCAACAGCGTGCCGATCTCGCTGATCGCGGTGGCGTTGGCGGTCGGCGGATGGCTGTTGTTCGACGACAAGAGCGATTCACGATTCGCACCCCGCCAGGCGCTCATCCTATTGCTGATGCTCTATTGCGGTCTCACCACGCGCAGTGCTGATTTTCCGGTGGATGCGCTCGATAAGTGGGATTGGGTTTGGAAGGCGCTGGTTTTCGCCGCCTTCCTGCCACTCACTTTGCGCACTCGGTTGCGGATCGAGGCGCTGCTGCTGTTTATGACCTTATCGGCGGCGTCCATCATCATCGTCGGCGGAATTAAGACGCTGGCATCGGGCGGCGGCTATGGCGAGCTGAACCTGATGGTCGCCAATAATTCGGGGCTGTACGAGGGCAGTATCATCTCCACCGTCGCGATCTGCATCGTCCCGGTGGTGCTGTGGCTTTCCCGGCATGGCACGTTGTTCGGCACTGGCTGGCGAGCGAAAACTTTCGCCTATGCCCTGATCTTCGCATGCCTGCTGATCCCGGTGGGCACCTCGGCGCGCACCGGATTGCTGTGCATCGCGCTGCTCGCGGTGCTGATGCTGCGCGAGGTGAAGCGGCCGATGCTGTATCTGGGCGCCCTGGCGCTGGCGGGAATGGTCGCGGCGCCGTTCCTGCCATCGGCGTTCAGCGATCGAATGGCGACAATCAAGACCTACAAGGCGGACGAATCCGCCTCCACCCGTATCGCCGTGTGGCAGTGGACGTGGGAATACGCGAAAACCCATCCGTTCGGCGGCGGCTTTGAGGCATATCGCCAGAACCAGATCCGCTATGACACGGTGGCGGTGACGGGCTCGGGCGCATCGACCACCGTCCAGCGCAACCTGACGGTCGACAAGAGCCGCGCCTATCACTCCAGCTATTTCGAGATGTTGGGCGAGCAGGGCTACCCCGGCCTGATCCTATGGCTGATGATCAGCGTGATCGGGCTTATCCGCATGGAGATTGTGCGGCGACGCTATCGTGAGGGGGAATATGCCTGGGGCGGCGCACTGGCCGGCGCGCTACAGCACGCGCATCTGATCTATCTGCTCGGCGGGGCATTCGTCGGGATCGCGTTCCAGCCTTTCATCTACATGCTGCTCGGCGCGCAGATCGGGCTGGACAGCTATCTCCGTCGGCGACAGCAGGAAAGCGCCTGGGGTCGTTCATTCCGCGCCGGCGCCGCGCGCGCGCCGCTCCCAGCTATCACCTGACCAGGACTGTTTCAGGAACCCTACATCACTCCCGCGCATTGGGGAGTATCGATGACAGCGCGAAAAATCGTCTATTGCGATGACAGCAAACCCGGAATTACCCGTCGGAAGGCCGGGCAGCACTGGGCCTATCGCGATGCCGCCGGCCATCACATCACGGATCGGGACGAGATCGACCGGCTGAACGCGATCGCTTTGCCCCCGGCTTATGCCAACGCATGGTTCTGCCCAAAGCCGAACGGCCATATTCAGGCGGTCGGCTGGGATGAGAAAGGTCGCAAGCAATATCGCTATCACCCCGAATTCCGCGAGGCGCAGGAAGCGGCGAAATATGATCGCTGCGCTGAATTTGGCGCCGCGTTGCCCGCATTGCGCCGCAAGGTCGCGGCGGATTTGCGGAAGCGCTCAATGTCGCGCGATCGCGCCGTCGCGGCGGTCGTCCGGCTGCTCGACCAGACGCACATCCGTGTCGGCAACGAAGCCTATACCAAGACGAACCGCAGCTTCGGCGCGACGACGCTGCGCAAACGCCATGCGCGGGTGAAGGGCGCGACCGTGCGGCTGCGCTTTCGCGGCAAGGGCGGGGTCGAGCGCGAATGCGCGCTGACCGACCGCGCGCTCGCGCGCTTCGTTCGCGCTTGCCAGGATCTGGGCGAGCAGCATCTGTTCGCATGGGTTGATAAGGAAGGCGCCGCGCATCCCGTCACCTCCTGCGACGTCAATGCCTATATCCGCGCCGCGACGGGCGAGGATTTCACCGCCAAACATTTCCGCACATGGGGAGCAAGCGTCGCCGCATTCGAGGCGCTGGCTACCGCCGAACGCGAACTGAGCCTGAAAACCATGCTGGAGCCGGTTACCCGCCAACTGGGCAACACTCCGGCGATCGCGCGCAAATCCTATGTCCATCCCGCGCTGATCGGGCTGGTGCGAAACGGGCAAGCCGCATTCCGCAAGACCTTGCGCATGCCCCGCAAGACACGTCACTTGAGCCGCGTCGAACGCGGCCTCATTGCGTTCCTCGAAACCGGAACGCCAGCCGCGCCCGCGGCCTGACTAAAGGAAAGTAGATGAGCAACAGCAGCAGCGCGGCGAAAGCGCCCGTCCTGCCACACCGGGACTGGAACGGGCAGTTCCGTGCGCTTTATGAAACGAGCACCGAATGGTTTGCGACCCATTGGCTGCAGATCGCCATCGCCATCGCGATCGGCATGGTGATCGCCGCCGTGCTGATCTGGGCGCGCAGCTTCGGGCCGAAGCTCGCCAGCCGCAGCACCTCCGGCAAGGGCTGGCCGGCGGTGTTCGGGCGCGCGATCCAGCTCACCGGCAATCTGTTCATTGCGTTGCTCGCTGCGAAACTGGTCTCCGGCTATGCCGATGCCCCCCGCCCGGTCGCCAGCACGATCAACTTCCTCTTCACCATCGTCGCGGTGTTTCAGGCAGCGACCTGGGCGCGCGAGGTTATCATCGGCGCGATTGAACGGCGCACGCGATCGGACAATTATTCCGGCGAAGCGTTGATGAGCGCGATGGGCCTGATCCGCATGCTCGTCAGCTTCGCGGTGTTCGCGATCGCGCTGGTAGTCGTACTCGACAATCTTGGGGTGAACGTCACGGGGCTGGTCGCTGGCCTTGGCGTCGGCGGCATCGCGATCGGCCTTGCCGCGCAGGGTATCTTCGCGGACCTGTTCGCCGCGCTCGCGATCATCTTCGATCGCCCGTTCCGGCGCGGGGATTCGATTTCCTATGACACCTCATCTGGCACGGTGGAGGAGATCGGGCTGAAATCCACCCGCGTGCGCGGCAATGACGGCGAGCAGCGGATCATCTCGAACCGCAAATTGCTCGACAAGGAGATCCTCAACCTGTCCAAGCGCGACTATCGCCGCACCAAATTCGTTGTGCGGCTCGCGTTCGAAACACCGACGGAGAAGCTCGAACGCTTCCCCGCGCTGGTGAAGCAGGTGATCGAGGGATGCGGTCTGCTCTATATCCGCTGCGGCTTCATCCAGTTCGCACCGTCCAACCTCGATTTCGAAATCTATTTCGACAGCGAATCTGCCGATTACGCGGCGTTTTTCGAGGCGCGGCACAAGGTAGGTATCGCGCTGCTCAAAATGTGCGAGGAACAGGGCATCACAATTCCCTATCCCACCCAGTCCAGCGTCGCCCTCGCACCCGACGGGCATCGCATCATGCCCTATCCCGATATGGCGCCAGGCACAGTTGCGCCCTCTGCCGGATAGCCACCCGCAGGCGCGTTTTCGAACATCCGGTTCGCGCCGTCCGCCCGCGTGCATCTGGTGGCATCGGCAATTTTAAAGCCTCCGGTCGGGGAGACTTGCGACCGCTAGCGTTCCGCGCCTAGAGGAAGCCGGATCGCGCTTCGGCGCAGCCTAACCAGTGGAGGGTTCGTGACCATCGATGAGATGAAAGCCAATATCGGCAAGGAAACCGTGTCCGACTGGATCGAGGTGTCGCAGGACATGATCAACAAATTCGCCGACGCCACCGGCGACCATCAGTTCATCCACGTCGACCCCGAGCGCGCGAAGCTAACACCGTTTGGAACGACGATCGCGCACGGCTTCCTCACGCTCTCGCTGCTGCCGCTGATGTCGGCGAAGAATCCTGATGCGCCGCGTCTGGATGGCGTGAAAATGGGCGTCAATTACGGTGGCAATAAAGTGCGCTTCCTCGCGCCGGTGCCATCGGGCTCGCGCGTTCGCGGCCGTTCGAAGATCACCGAATTCGAAGAAAAGCGCCCCGGCCAGTTCCAATATACCACCGAGACCACGGTCGAGATCGAAGGTTCCGACAAGCCCGCGATGATTGCCGAATGGATTACGCAGGTGTTCGTCTGAGCCCTGTGGCCGGCGATTGATATTCCCCTCCCCGGGAAATCCATGTTTCAGGAGAATTAAGCCATGCGTTCCGCCGTTATCGTTTCCACCGCCCGCACCCCGATCGGCCGCGCCTATCGCGGGGCGTTCAACAACACGCTGTCGCCGACGCTCGCCGGCCATGCGATCCGCGCCGCTGTGGAGCGCGCCGGAATCGACGGCGCCGAGGTGCAGGACGTGGTGCTCGGCGCTGCGCTCCAGCAAGGCGCGCAGGCAACCAACATCGCACGCACCGCGCTGCTGCGCGGCGGCTTGCCGGTGTCGGTTTCGGGCATGTCGCTCGATCGCCAGTGCGCATCTGGCCTGATGGCGATCGCCACCGCGGCGAAGGAAATCATTATCGACAATATGGACGTCGCGATCGGCGGCGGCGTTGAGTCGATCAGCATTGTTCAGACCCCGCAGATGCGCGTGCAGCCCGATCCCGAACTGATCGCGATGCACAAGGACATCTACATGCCGATGCTCCAGACGGCTGAGGTGGTCGCCAAGCGTTATGGCGTCAGCCGCGATGCGCAGGACGAATATGCCTTCCAGTCGCAGCAGCGCACCGCCGCTGCACAGGCCGCCGGCAAGTTTGACGCCGAAATCATTCCGGTCACCGCGAACATGGCGATCGTGAACAAGGAGACAAAGGAAGTCTCCTATAAGGAAGTCACGCTCGCCAAGGACGAGGGCAATCGCCCGGAAACGACGCTGGAAGGGCTGAAGTCGCTCAACCCGGTGCTCGGCCCGGATCTGAACATCACCGCAGGCAACGCTTCGCAGCTTTCCGATGGCGCATCGGCCAGCGTGCTGATGGAGGAAAAGCTCGCCGAGAAGCGCGGCCTCGCCCCGCTCGGCCGCTATGTCGGCATGGCGGTCGCCGGCACCGAGCCGGATGAGATGGGCATCGGCCCGGTCTTCGCAATCCCGAAGCTGCTTGAGCGCTACAACCTCAAGATGAGCGACATCGGCCTGTGGGAGCTGAACGAGGCGTTCGCGGTGCAGGTGCTCTATTGCCGCGACAAGCTGGGCATCCCGAACGAACTACTCAACGTCAACGGCGGCGCGATCTCTATCGGCCACCCTTATGGCATGTCCGGCGCGCGCATGACCGGCCACGCGCTGATCGAGGGCAAGCGTCGTGGCGCGAAATATGTCGTCGTGACGATGTGCGTCGGCGGCGGCATGGGCGCTGCGGGCCTGTTCGAGGTTCTCTAAGCTCAGCTGAGAAAAGGGGCCGGAAACCGCTCCCTTCCACAAAATGCCCCGGCCGTTCGCGCGGCCGGGGCATTTTGCATGTTCGCGACCTGTTCTCTCGCCACGCTTTTCGTGGCAAGGTGCAGCGCGTGTTGGACGCCCCCTCCCCGCGCAAGATCATCCATATCGACATGGACGCTTTCTACGCGTCAGTCGAACAGCGCGACGATCCCGCATTGCGCGGGCGACCAGTGGCGGTGGGCAGCGCACAGGCGCGTGGGGTGGTGGCGGCAGCAAGCTATGAGGCGCGCGCATTCGGTGTGCGCTCCGCTTTGCCCTCGGCGACTGCGATCCGGCGCTGCCCGGACCTGGTATTCGTCCGCCCGCGCTTCGATGTCTATCGCGCGATCAGCCAGCAGATCCGCGCGATCTTCGCCGATTATACCGCACTGATCGAGCCGCTCGCGCTGGACGAAGCGTATCTAGACGTAACCGAGGATCAGCGCGGGCTGGGGTCCGCGCGCGCAGTGGCACAGGAAATCCGCGCCCGCATCCGCGCCGAAACCGGGCTGACCGCGTCCGCCGGGGTGAGCTACAACAAGTTCATCGCCAAGCTGGCGTCGGATCAGAACAAGCCCGACGGCCTGTGTGTAATCCCGCCCGCGAAAGGCCCGGCGTTCGTCGCCGCCCTACCGGTCTCACGATTCCACGGCGTCGGCCCGGTGACGGCGCGGCGGATGGCGGCGCTGGGGATCGAGACGGGCGAGGATCTGCGCGGGCAAAGCCGTGAGTTCCTGCGCGCGCATTTCGGCAGCCATGCCGATTATCTGCACGGCGCGGCGCGCGGGATCGACGAGCGCCCGGTGCGCGCCGATCGCCCGACCAAATCGATCGGCGCTGAGCGGACTTTCGACCGCAATCTGGCCGATCAGGATGAGATCATCGCCGCGCTCGATCACGTCGCCGAGGCGGCTTGGGAGCGCGTCGAACGCAGCGGAGAGCGCGGTCGTACCGTGACGCTGAAATTCCGCCGCGGCGATTTCCGCACCTTCACCCGCGCACGATCCCTCACCGATCCGGTGGCCGACAAGACGCAATTCGCTGAGATCGGCCAGACATTGCTTCTCCGCGAGCTGCCGGTCGAAGGTGGCATCCGTCTGCTTGGGCTGACGCTCTCGGCCATCCTCGATCCAGGCGAGCGCTCACAGCCGGCGTTGCCGCTCGGCTGAACCTCAGCCGCGATCGAGCGCCTGTTCACCGAGCACGATCGCGCCGAGCGGCCCGGCATCATCCCCAAGCCCGGCCGGCACGACGAACCGATCCGTGTCCTCCACATCGGGCAGCGCGATATAACCGTTGAGCGAACGGCGCAACATCGCCCGGATCGACGTGAAGAGGAACGGATTGCCGACCATCACCCCGCCGCCCATCACGATCCGTCGCGGCACCCCGGTCATAACCAAGGTGTGCAGCATTTGCGCCAGCGCATGTGCCACCGGCTCCCACGCGGGATGATCAGGCGGGAGATCCTGCCCGGCGATCCCGGTCCGCGCGGCGATCGCCGAGCCCGCCGCCAGCCCCTCCACGCAGGCGCCGTGGAACGGGCATGAGCCGGGCCATTCGTCCCCCGCCAGCCGCGCCGGGCGGACATGCCCCAGTTCGCCATGCGTCAGCCCATCGACCGGCCGACCACCAGCGATCAGCCCTACGCCGATCCCGGTCCCCACGGTGACATAAGCGAGATCGGCCAGCCCACGCGCGGCGCCCCATCGCGCCTCACCCAGCGCGGCGCCCACCACATCGGTGTGAAACCCGACCGGCACGCGATATCGCGTGCCGAGCCGCCGCGCGATATCGGTGTGCGACCAATGTGGTTTGGTCGTCACGGTAACGCTGCCATAATCGGCCGCGTGGCGATCGATCGAGATCGGGCCAAAACTGGCGATGCCCAGCGCGGCAAAGCCCCGCCACCCGTCGATCACCGCTTCCAGCGCATTGAGCGTCTCCTCCGGCCGCGTCGTCGGCACGCGAACCCGCTCCAGTATCTCATCCGGCCCGCGCGCCAGGATCGCGACGCATTTGGTGCCCCCCAGCTCGATCCCGGCGATCAGCGGGGGCTGCGCCATTTCACTCGGTCTCCAGCACGACGGCATCGATCCGCCGCAGCATCGCCATGAACCCCTCCAGCTCGGCCGGCGCGAAGCTCGCGAAGATCCGTTGTTCCAGTTCGAGCGCCTTAGGCGCGACCAACGCGTAAAGCTCGCGACCCGCAGCGGTGAGCGACAGCAGGTGCGAGCGTTTGTCGGTCGCATTCGGCGCGCGTGCCAGCAGCCCGCGCCCGACCAGCGCAATGGCGGCGCGGCTGACGGTCACCTTATCCATCCGCGTGCGCTCGCCGATATCGGCCTGATTGATCGCGTCCACCTCCGCGATCACCGCCACCAGCCGCCATTCGGGGATGGTGAGTCCGAACATCGATTCATAGGCACGCGCGATCCGGTCGCTCACCAGATTCGAGGTGATCGAAAGACGATACGGCAGGAACCGATCAAGCTGGAGACGATTGGTCATTCCGAACATCGTAGCATTTGACACGACAGTCTCAACACATGATACTGGTTTCAATTGTTACCATTTATGGAAGAATCGTCATGACCGCCGACAATCCGCTGGGGCTGAACGGGTTTGAATTCGTCGAGTTCACCTCGCCCGATCCCGAGGCGATGGGGAAGCAGTTCGAACAACTCGGCTTCACCGCGACGCATCGTCATCCGACCAAGAACATCACGCGATATAAGCAGGGTCGCATCAACCTGATGCTCAACCGCGACGAGGCCGGACGCGTCGCCGCCTTCCGTGGCGAGCATGGCCCCTCCGCCAGCGCGATGGCGTTCCGCGTCGCCGATCCGGCGGTGGCGATGAAATGGGCGGTGGAACATGGCGCCAAGCCGACCGATGAGGATGACACGGTGATCCAGGGGATCGGCGGCAGCTACCTCTATTTCATCAAGGACGGCACCGATCTCTACGCCGATTGGGCAGAAATGCCCGGCTGGCGCGAGGCGGAGGCGAAGAACAATGTCGGGCTCGATCTGCTCGATCACCTCACCCATAATGTCCGCCGCGGGCAGATGCGGGTGTGGAGCGAATTCTACCGCACGCTGTTCGCGTTCGAGGAGCAGAAGTATTTCGACATCAAGGGCAAGGCGACCGGGCTGTTCAGCCAGGCGATGATCGCCCCGGACAAGGCGATCCGCATTCCCTTGAACGAAAGCCAGGACGATAATTCGCAGATCGAGGAATTCATCCGCGAGTATCACGGCGAAGGTATCCAGCACCTCGCGCTGACCACCCCCGATATCTATGACACCGTGGAGCGGCTGCGCGCGCGCGGCGTGAACCTGCAGGACACGATCGAGACCTATTACGAGCTGGTCGACAAGCGCGTCCCCGGCCACGGCGAGGATCTCGAGCGGCTCCGCAAAAACCGCATCCTGATCGACGGCAATGTCGGCGATGAGGGCATCCTGCTCCAGATCTTCACCGAGAATATGTTCGGGCCGATCTTCTTCGAGATCATCCAGCGCAAGGGCAATGAGGGCTTCGGCAACGGCAACTTCCAGGCGCTGTTCGAAAGCATCGAGCTGGATCAGATCCGGCGGGGAGTCATTAAAGTCGACGCCTGATCGATGACGGAAGCGCGAGCTTCCGCCGAGATGCGGCGCGAATGCGCCGCCGTCGACCGACTGGCACGGCGAGCCGGGCCTCGGGCACGGCTTCGCCGGGTCCGACGTCCGGCGGTTTGAGAAAGAAGGCAGAGGATGAACGACCAGTCCCGCATCGACGCGCAGGCGGCATCCACCGCCTATGTCCCCGGCTTCGGCAATCACATGTCGACCGAGGCAGTTCCCGGCGCGCTCCCGATCGGCCGGAATTCGCCGCAGAAACCACCGTTCGGGCTGTACGCCGAGCAGCTTTCCGGCACCGCCTTCACCGCGCCGCGCCATGAAAACCGCCGCTCATGGCTCTATCGACTGCGCCCATCCGCCGAACACCCGCCGTTCGTCCGCTATGACGGCGCGCCGCGCTTCTCGCCCGCGACGGTGGCCGGGCCGCTCGCCCCGAACCGGCTGCGCTGGGATCCGATCGCCGCTTCCTCCGCCGGCACCGACCTGATCGACGGGATGACGACGATGCTCGCCAACGGCGATCCCGCGCATCTGGAGGGCGTCGCGCTGCATCTATACGCCACCGACCACGACATGACGCACCGCGTGTTCGTCAACGCCGACGGCGAGATGCTGTTCGTGCCACAGGAGGGGCGGCTGGAGCTGCTGACCGAACTCGGCCGCATCGAGGTTTCGCCCGGCCAGATCGCGCTCGTCCCGCGCGGCGTGCGGTTCCGCGCGATACTGCCGGATGGCGCGGCGCGCGGTTATGTCTGCGAGAATTACGGCAACCTGTTCCGCCTGCCCGATCTGGGCCCGATCGGCGCCAACGGCCTCGCCAATCCACGCGATTTCGAAACGCCGGTGGCATGGTTCGAGGATCGCGACGAGCGAATAGAGGTCGTCCAGAAATATCTCGGCCATTTGTGGCGAACCGAGCTGCACCATTCGCCGCTCGACGTGGTGGCGTGGCACGGCAATCTCGCGCCGTGGCGCTATGATCTTGCGCGGTTCAACACGATCAACACGGTCAGCTTCGACCATCCCGATCCGTCGATCTTCACCGTGCTCACCTCGCCGAGCGATGTCACCGGGCGCGCCAATGCCGATTTCGTGATCTTCCCACCGCGATGGATGGTCGCGGAGGACACGTTCCGCCCACCGTGGTTCCACCGCAATGTGATGTCGGAAGCGATGGGATTGATCACCGGCGCCTATGACGCGAAGGCGGAAGGGTTCAGCCCCGGCGGCCTCTCGCTCCACAACATGCTGTCGGGACATGGGCCGGACAAAGCGACATGGGAGGCCGCGTCGAACGCCGCTCTGCAACCGCACAGAATCGGCGGCACGATGGCGTTCATGCTCGAGAGCTGCTGGCCGTATCGCCCGACCGATTTCGCGCAGGCCCACGCCCAGCCCGATTACGACGAATGCTGGGCCGATTTTCCCAAGGCGACATTGCCCTGACCGAGCGGCTCACCACCACCCCGCCCGGCATCGCGCTCGGCCCGCTCGACCAGATCGCCGACGGCGCGGCGCGAAACTTCGTGATCGAGATGCGCGCCGGGCGTTTCCACGGCTTCGTCGTGCGACGCGGCGCGGAAGCGTTCGGCTATGTCGATCGCTGCCCGCACATGGGATTGCCGCTGGCGCAGACCCTCGACGACTATGTCGCGGGCGGGATGATCGCGTGCAGTTGGCACGGCGCCGTGTTCGATATCACAAGCGGCAAATGCCTCGGCGGTCCGTGCCCTGGCACCGCACTAACCCCTTGGCCCGTCGTAATACGGGACGAAACGATCCTCACCGCCTGAGCCTTTATGTTGCGATTTCGTGACAGACAAGGCATCCTGCCCCGTTGCTAGGAGGCACAGGCAAGATGGCGAAGGTTTCCGCCAACGGTATCGAGATCGCATATGACGAGTTCGGCGCGAAGGATGCGCCGGCTGTGTTGATGATCATGGGGCTCGGCGCGCAACTCCTGCGTTGGCCGATGAATCTCGTCGAGACGTTGGTCGAGCGCGGCTATCGCGTGATCCGCTATGACAATCGCGATGTCGGCCTTTCCTCCAAATGCAACGAAGGCGGTACCCCCAGCCTCGCGCTGATGGCGGTTTGGCGAGCGCTACGCCGTCCGGTCCGCGCGCCCTATACGCTTACCGATATGGCGGATGACGCTGCCGGTCTGCTCGACGCATTGGGAATCGAGAAGGCACATATCATGGGCGCTTCGATGGGCGGGATGATCGGCCAGCTATTCGCTGCGCGTTGGCCGGAACGCACCTTGTCGCTCACCTCGATCATGTCCTCCACCGGCAACCCCGCGCTGCCCGGCGCGTCGCTACAGGCGATGAGCATCCTGCTGCGCCGCCCGCGCGGCGGCGATGTGAACGCGATCGTCGCGCATGGCGTGAAAGCGTCGAAGGTGGTCGGCGCGCACTTCCAGGAGGACGCCACGCTGATGGCCGAGCGCTATCACGAAGAGGTGGCGCGTAATCACGAGCCCGCCGGCTTCATCCGCCAGATGGCCGCAATCCTTGCGGATGGCGACCGGCGCGAGCGGCTGAAGGCGATCACCGCTCCCACCGTCGTCGTCCATGGAGTGAACGACCCGCTGGTACCGATCGATGGCGGGCGCGATACCGCAGCCAGCATCCCCGGTGCGCGTCTGGTGGAGATCCCCGGCATGGGCCATACGCTGCCACCTGAGGTAATCCCGACCGTGGTGCAGGCATTCGAGAGCGTCGCCCGCCCGGTAACCCGGCTAGCCCGCGCGGCCTGAAGCGCACGAGCGGGTTAGAGCAAGCCGCGTGATTCTTAGTTCACCCGGCTCGCCCTAACTATCGATGGCCGCCTCGTTTTGCGGAAAAACGGTTCCAACTTTCCCGCGCGCCGCCCCGGCGCTCAGAGCCGCACGAGCATTTTGCCCATGTTGCCGCCGGTGAAGAGGCCGCGAAACGCCGCCGGCATCGCCTCGATTCCGTCATGGATCGTCTCGTGGCGCTGGAGCTTTCCCTCCTTCAGCAACGCACCCATGTCGCGATAGAATTCGCCGACGCGATCGATGAAGTCGCTGACGATAAAGCCCCGGATATTGATCCGCGCGCCGATCACCTTGGCGAGATAGCGCAGTTCCTGCGGCTTTCCGTCGTTATAGATGTCGATCATGCCGCAGATCGCGAAGCGCGCGTGCATTCGCGCGGCGAGCAGCGCCGCATCGAGATGCTCACCGCCAACATTGTCGAAATAAACGTCGATCCCCTCCGGTGCGGCTTCCATCAGCCCGCGCGTGACCGAGCCGGCCTTGTAGTCGACCACATGATCCGCGCCGATAGCTTTCACCCAAGCGCATTTGTCAGCACCGCCGGCCGATCCAATCACGGTCATGCCCTTTGCCTTGGCGACCTGCACCACCGTCGAGCCAACCGCGCCCGCCGCTGCCGAAACGAACACCACATCGCCCGGCTGCGCCGACGCGATCGCCAGCAATCCGAAATAGGCCGTGATCCCCGGCATGCCGAGTTGCCCCAGATAGGCCTGGTCGTCCACGCCGAGATCCGGCAACCGCTGCGCTTCGCCCGCGTTCAGCACCGCTTCCTCGCGCCAGCCCAGCATATGCTGCACCTTCGCCCCGATCGGCAGATCAGCGTTCCTGCTTTCAACCACCTCACCGATTGCGCCGCCCTGCATTGGCTCACCGAGCGCGAATGGCGGGACATAGCTTTTCACATCGTTCATCCGCCCGCGCATATAGGGGTCGACCGACAACCAGCGGTTGGCGACGCGGACCTGCCCCTCACCAAGCGGCGCGGACGGCAGATCGATCAAGGCGAAATTACCGTCGTCCGGCATTCCGGTCGGGCGCGATTTCAGGCTCCAGGCACGCGACATCGCTCTTATCCTCTCTCGCTGAATTTGAGCATTCGGTATGGCCCATGCAGCGATAAAGACAAGGGCCGAGCGTCACCGCCCGGCCCTGTTCCGTCCCTCACCATCGTCAGGCAGCTAGTGTTCAGCCGGAGAAGGATCCATCGTTGCCCGGTCGATCCCACCTCTTACCGCGCCCGCCGCCACGATCATCATCGCCGAACAACGCCTGATTACGCTCTTCGTCACGCCAATGCTGTTTCGCGTCGTCCGCAGTCTTGATTAGCGTCACCTGCGCGTCCACCCGAGCGATCCAGCCAGATGGGATCGAATGATGCCGGCCACCGGCGTCGGCATCGCTCTTCGTCAGCAGGATGCGATCGCCACGCACCTTGTCGACCGTGCCGACATGCGCGCCATCGGCGCCAACGACGTCCATATGCTCCTCAACCCGGCTCAACGAGTCGCGTTGCGTCTGGCGATTGGTCCGCCAATTGACGAACTCCTGCTCGAACTTCGCCCGATGCTCCCGGCGAAATTCCTCATAATCGCGGTCGAGCGCGGCAATTTGCGCGTTGCGCCAATCGCCATAATGCGCGTCATTGTGGCTTGGGGGTGTCCCGCCGAAACGTTCGTCAGCCCACATATCCGCCTGCCGACGACGTTCCGCCTGCTCGTCACCGAACCACGAACGCACCTCATCCCCGGCACGCGCGAGGAATCCTCGATCGGGATAATCGCCGTCCTGCGCCGAGCGCGCGTAACGGATGCCGCGATCGCGATGTCTGCTGGCATGGCGATCGTCATCGTCCCAATCGCGGCGGCTACCGACATCCTCAAATCGGCGCCCGCCCGACGCATAGCTGCCATGATATTCGGGCGGGGGTTCATCCGGTCCATAACGCTCGCCCTCGAACCTGCCGCGATCGGTGCCCGCCATCCCCGCCGCGAGATATTCGCGCGCGCTGGAATAGCTGTAATCGCGTCCAGATCCATAATCGCGACCATAATTCGACGGATCGCCACGGCGCGGATTGCGATCGTATCTCATCGCTTTCTCGCCAAAAAATTCGTAGCTCATCGCTTTCCCTCCAAGGAAAAAATGCGTTGTTGCCACGGTCCCCGCTCACATTGCGGCGGGCGGGCATCGCTACGGGAAAAATGCGCCGGAAACCGTTATTGTTCCGACTGTTACACTTGCGTATCGGATGGCGATCGCGCCTCGAACACGCCTTGCCGCAGGTAAAGTTTGAACCTGTCGAACGAGAGGCGTTGCATCGCCCTGAAAGAGGCCGCTAAGGGCGTCGCTCCCGGCCGATGTCCGGGTACCGGGCGGGGCCGTAGCTCAGATGGGAGAGCGCTGCAATCGCACTGCAGAGGTCAGGGGTTCGATTCCCCTCGGCTCCACCACCCGCCGATCTTTCACCATCCTGTCCGGCGGGATCACGCCAGCGCCTTTGGGTGCGAGCCGCGCGCAAAATCAATTCGCGCATTGACCATCCGCTCCAGCAGGTGATGATGCGATCCCGACGCAGAAGCGCGCGCCCGAACGGGCATGCAGAAAGGCAAGCGACCTCAAGATGAGCGACAATGATCTCCCGGAAGCGATTCCCGCCTCGACCCTGGTGATTTTCCGTGCCGGCCCTGGCGCACCTGAATTGCTGATGGTGGAGCGTGCCAAGGCAATGGTGTTCGCCGGCGGTGCGATGGTGTTCCCGGGTGGTCGTGTGGATGCCGGCGATCATGCGCTTGCCCTGCGCTTCGGTGGCGGCGAAGAAGTGGCCGCGCGCATTGCGGCGATCCGCGAGACAATCGAGGAGGCTGGGCTCCCTGTCGGGCTGAAAAAACCGCCTTTCGGTAGAAGCGCTGGAAGCGATGCGCCATGGCCTTCATGCCGGCAAATCGTTCGCGGAAGTGCTGGCGGATGCGGACACAGAGCTTGATCTCGAACCACTCGTGCCATGGGCTCGCTGGCTTCCGGCCCACGCCCATATGCGGCGTTTCGATACGCGCTTCTACCTCACGGAGTTACCGGCCGACGCCCCCCGCGCGACGGTCGACGCGACCGAGAATGTTCGACTGGTTTGGGCGACGGCGCAATCGGTGCTGGACGACGCAGATGCCGGCAAGCTCGCAATCATTTTCCCTACCCGACGGAATCTAGAGCGGCTCGCGCAGTTCGGCAGCTTCGCCGAAGCGGCGGCGCATGCGCGCGATACCCCGGTACGCACCGTCACGCCCTGGACGGAAAAGCGCGATGGGGAACAGCATCTCTGCATTCCCGATGACGCCGGCTATCCGGTGACCTCCGAGCCGATAAGCGAGGCTATGCGCGGCTGATAGCCGGCGCGCGCTCGATCATTGCGGCAGCGCGCCCTCTTCCACCTTCTCCACCCAATGCGGGAAGAAGCTGGGCTGGCGTGACGACCACCCCGATGCAGTAGCGGCGGCTTCGCTGATCGACTGGAGTAGCTTGCGCCGCAATTCGGGATGGAGATGTGGCAGCGCGGCGGCGGCACAAAACGCGCCGGGGAGCCATGGCCGCACGTTCGCGCCGATCAGCCGCTCATAAAGGAAGCGATAGGCCGAGAAGGTCAGCAACCGCCCCTGCCCCAGATCGAAGGCCGTAACGGTGATAAGCGGCGCAAGAAACGGCTCGACGCGATCGAGCCCGCTGTCGTCGGGGATCAATGCGCGGATTTCGGGCAGTCGCTCATAATGATGAGCCTGCGCGCGGATGCTCGCCGCCTCAACCACGTCGCGTGACCAGCGCATCAGCGCGTCCTCGCGATCCAGCCCTATATCGAGCCCACGCCGGATATAGCGCTGCGTCGCCGCCGCGAACCCGGCAAACTCCTTCATTTCGGCCAGCGCCATCGCACCTTCCGCCGGCTTCATCCTGGCACTCATCGATCCACCTCGTCTCGTACCAATCGAGCCGGATCATCATGCGCCAGGATGGTTAACTCTTCCCTTAACGCCGTGATGTCCGACGTTAATGAGTGAATCATGTCGTTTGCGCTGCGACAACAAGCGAGCGACGAATCGAAGCGAATTGTTACTTTTGGATGTCAGGGTGCGCTTTTTCCGCAACAATCACGCATCCTGCTGGCGCTCCGCCTCTGCGTTATAGCCTGATGAGGGCGCTGGATCGCTGCGGCGTCGCGGCTGCACGGTCGAAGGCGGATCGGATGCGTCCATCGATTCATCCAGCGCCTCGTCAAGCTTCGCCTGCCTGTCCGATGGATTTTCCTTCAGTCGCCGGGCGATCGACTGGTCCTGTCCGGCATCCTGTCGGGGGTCGTGGCTTTCGGGGGGCATCGCTCTCTCCTAATCTATCGGGAAGGGAACGATGGAATAACCGTCGCGTTCCTGCCCGCGCTCAACCGTTCACCGCGCCGACCAGTGCAAGCAACGCACGCAGGCGCGGCAGGCCGCCGGGCGTCGCGATGTAGCGCGGCTCCCATTGCGGTTGGAATTTCTCCTTGAACGCGCGCAGCCCGGTGAAGCGGTAGAGCCGTTCGCCACGCTCGAACAGGGCGCGCCCGATCTTCGCCCAGATCGGGGCGAGGCGATCCTCCGGCATGCCCGATAGCGGCGCGAGGCCGAGGTTGAACGTCTCATGCCCCTGTTCCCGCCCCCATTGGAACAGCCGCACGAACATCATGTCCATCGTGCCCGCCGGCGCATCGGGCAGGTGTCGCATCAAATCTACCGACATCTCGCCCCCCGCCCCGTTCGTCCAGATGTTGGCGAAGGCGAGCATCTGCCCGTCCTTCCGCACCACCGCGATCGGGAAGCGCGCCAGATAATCGGCGGCGAACGGGCCGAGGCTGAAACTCTTTTCCTCCTTGTCCTTATCCACCAGCCACGCATCGGAGACCATGCGTAGCTCCGCGATCGCCGCAGGCACCTCCGCCGGGGGGATCACGGCGAAGCTCATCCCATCACGCTCGGCCCGGCGCAGGGCGGCGCGGAAATCCTTCGCCTGCGGGCCTTCGAGCGAGAAATCCGCGAGGTCGACATGCGCCTCCTCGCCGTATTTCATCACCTCCAGTCCCATATCGATCATCAGCGGCAGCATCTCGCTGCTGATTTGATAGAAGCACAATCGCCCATGCGCCGCGTCGCAGGCATGGCGGATGGCCCACACCAGTTCGCCCCACGCCGCTTCCGGCCCGACCGGATCGCCCATCACGATCCATGTGCGACCGCGCACGCGGTACATCAGGAAAGCGTCACCGGCAGCGGAGATCACGAACCTCTTGTCGCCAGTGAAGGCAAGGTTGGCATCGGTCCGGGCGGTATGCACCAGCGCAGCCTGCGCCACCATTTCCGGCAGATCAGCGCTGGCCGCGGGGCGCGCGCTGCGGCCGACCAGCAGGTGCCAGATCGCGATCGCCGTCATCAGCACGCCCGCCGCGAAGGTCGCGCGCAGGAAGCGCGGCGCATTGCCGTGCAATGCGAATTTCCACCACAGGGCATCGCTATACGGCACGCGTTTATAGGCAAAAAAACCGGCCCATGCGCTCAAGGCCAGTGCGGCGGCGGCGGCGGCAAGCCAGCGCCCGTCGAGCGGCTCGGTCGCGATCCCGCCGCGACGATAAAATGCCGGGCGCGCATATTGCAGCACGACGAGGACAACGAACTGCAACATCGCCTCCTCGTAATCGAGCCCCTTGAGCAGCGAGAAGACGATCCCCGCGATCAGCAGGATGCGCGCCAGCACGAAACCGCTGCGCAACCGCGCGTTGAGCGCGGGCGCGACGAGCAACAGCAACGTGCCCACCAGGCTCCCCGCGAGATGCGATCCCTCGATGAATGGCAGGGGCAGCATCTCATCGAGATCGCTCAGTCGCCCGCGCGCACCCGGCAACGCACCCGATACGAGCAAGATGAAGCCCGCGACGAACACCAGCAACGTGATCGCATTGGGCGCCAGCGCCCGTCCCACCTTGTCGAGCATCGACAACCCCGCGCCGATCGGGCGGCGCAGCGCGCTCGCCTCGCGCAACACCAGCACGATCGCGGCAAGGAATAGTGGCAAGAGATAATAGACCAGCCGGTAGAGCAGCAGCCCGGCAAACACCGCCGGCTTGTCCGCCGGAAGCGCCGCGAGCACCACCGCCTCGAACACCCCCAACCCGCCGGGGACATGCGCGAATATCGCGACGACGATCGCCAGCACATAAGCAACGAAGAAGGTGGGATAAGCCTCGATCGACAGCCCCGGCACCAGCACGAACAATACTGCGGAGGCCAGCATCAGATCGACGATCGATACGCCGACCAGCGCGAACAGATGCCCCGGCTCGGGCAGCGGTAAGGCGAAGCGCGCAACGCCAATGCGGCGGATGCCCCCGGCGCGCAGGATCGGCAGCACCAGCGCCGCCGCGAGCAGCACCAGCCCGAAAATATGCGCCGTCGTCGTCCCCACCGTCCAGTGCGCAATGCGCGGCGGTGCGCCCTGCACCAACAACGCAACGCCTGCCGTCGCGGCGATGCCGTTCCAGAAGGCTAGCGTGCCAATCGCCCCGACCTTCACCGCGTCGGCAAGCGAAAGCCCCGCCTGTCCATAGATGCGGTAGCGTGCCGAATTGCCGGTTAGCAGCGACAGCCCAAGATTATAGCTGATCGCATTGCCCAGAAACGAGGCGGTCGCGCCGATCTGCCACGGTTGCGGCCGCCCGATCACGCGCAGCGCGATCCAGTCGTGCAGGGTCAGCAAGGTGTAGCTCGCCGCCGTCAGCACCGTGGCGAGCGCGATTCGCTCCGCCGACACCGCGTCCAGCGCTGCGCGCACGTCGTATAAGCGGACTTCGGCAAGCACGAGTCGCAACACGGCGAAACCGAGCAGCGCCACACACGCCACCGCTGCCGGCACCCACCAGCGGCGATGGCGCGCGAGAAGTTCGGAAATCGCGAAGCGCCGGCGTTGCATCACCTCAGCCGATGCCACTCCTGCGAGCGGCAGAAATAATGCCGGACGAGGCAATTGGAGATCCTCAGCCGGTCCGGCGCGATCAGGCTGATGTGCGACGGGAAGCTGCGCCCCATGTCGGGCACGAACAGGCGGCCCGACCAAATGCCGCTGCCGCTGAAGTGATAATTCCGCAGCAATTGCGTGCCAACGAGATGGCTCACCCCGGCCGCACGGGCATCCGCCACCGCCTGATCATTGGCCCAGACGATTGTGCCGCACACGCCATTGTCGCAAGCCATTGTGCGCACCGCGAGCGTGCCGCGCGGATTGCCCCATACGCCGATCGGCACGGTGGCCACGGCCGCCATACCGGGCGATGCGAGCAGCGCACCGAGCGCTATCGCAGCAACCGTCTTCCAGCGCATCATCCCCGTCCCCCCGATCCCCGCGCCGGCAATGCCGTCACACGGGCAATCGCACCCATAACATTGTGCGCGATCGCATCGGTATCGAAATCGAGGAAATGCCCGCCGGGCATCGCGATATTCGTCACATTCGGCTGGCCGGTGCCAGCGCAGGCGCTGTCGTTTTCCTCCACGCCATGGATACAGGTGAGCGGCGCCCAGGTGATCGCGCTGATGCCGCGTCGCGCGTCGCTGTCCGGCGTGCCGAGATAGGTGATGTTGCTGGGGTCACTGCGGAAAAACACTTGTCGTCCCGGCACGACCAGCACCACCGCAGCGACATGACGGCGCAGGTCTGCGGGCAACGCGGGCAGACCTGCCGCGAGCACATCCGCGCCGAATGAGCGACCGATCAGCACGAGTCGTTCAGCGTGGGAAGCAGTCAGCGCTGTGCGCACTGCATCGGCGATGATCGCCTCGGTCTCGGTGGCGGTACGGCGCGTGCGGAACGCGACCGGGGTGTTGAAGCCGATCACCGGAATCCCGCGCGCGGCGAGCAGATCGGCCATCGTCTGCCCCGGACCAAAGCGCAGACCCATATCGCCCGAAAGATAAAGCGCCGCGACGCCTCCGCGCGCCGATCCGGTCGCCGCCATGGATTCATAGGGGTCGCGATCGAAATAGCTGCCACGCCACAGCGCGCCGATCAGGATCAACGCCAGCACGGCAA
The DNA here is from genome assembly GCA_029202845.1 of Candidatus Sphingomonas colombiensis. NCBI lineage: Bacteria > Pseudomonadati > Pseudomonadota > Alphaproteobacteria > Sphingomonadales > Sphingomonadaceae > Sphingomonas > Candidatus Sphingomonas colombiensis. Next base: position 487,716 of record CP119315.1, read on the forward strand.
CGCCGATCACCAACCGCCGCACCCCGCGCCTGCCTTGCCTGTTCGTCACGATTTCCGGTTTCCCGTGCATGATCCCGTAATATCAATGGTCCTGTATTCGCGCGGTTTCAGCAACATGACGAAATCGTCACGCAGAGGATGCGTGATTGACTCGCTCGCACCAAAGGAACAAAATAAGAACATATATTCTGCTGCGAGTCTCGTCCCCGTGTCCACTCCTACCATCATTGCCGAGCTTCGAGAGACGCTGCGCGCGATCGAGGGCGACGGGCATCGCCGACGCGAGGTTTTGCCATTCGGCATCGACGCGATCGACACACGACTGGCCGTCGGTGGCCTCAGGCTTGATGCGCTGCACGAGATCGCCCCGGCCAGCGCGAACCTAGCCGACGATGCCTGTGCCACTTTGCTGATGGCCGGGCTCGCGGCACGAGCCTGGGGGCCGGTGTTGTGGGTGGTGCGACGGCGCGACCTGTTCGCGCCCGGTCTGTATCAGGCGGGGCTGTCCCCGGAGCGGGTGATTTATGCCGAGGCGCGCGACGATGCCGAGCTGCTCGCGCTAATGGAGGAAGGCATTCGCCATCGCGGGCTTGGCGCGGTGCTGGGCGAGACGAAGCGAGCCGCCACCGCCGCAACGCGCCGTCTGCAGCTCGCGGCGGAAGGCGGCCGGACGATCGCGCTGTTGATGAAACGCCATGCGCGCGACGACGCGGACCCGCTGGCAGTGCCCTCCGCCGCCGTCACCCGCTGGCGCGTCGCCGCCGCCCCCTCCGCCCCGTTGCCGACACGGGGGCTGGGAGGCGGGCTGGGCCGTGCACGCTGGCATCTGTCGCTCGCGCGCCAGCGCGGCGGCGATCCCTTTGATCTGATTGTGGAGGCCGTGGATGAAACGGGTCGCCTCGCTCTACCTGCCGCATTGGTCGATCGACCGCGTCGCCAGGGCGGAGCGCCGCGCGCCGCCGCCGCCTGAAAACATCAGCGGCCCGGTAATGCGCGCCGCATCCGTTGCGGCATCGCCGGGCACGACCGGGTGGCGCCCCGGCGCACGCTGGGCAAAAGCGGAATCGCGCGAAGCCATGCCGTCGAACGCGGCGCATGGCGCAATGCCGCTCGTCACGACGCAGCGGATCGGCAGCCGGATCGAGATCGCCGCCGTCTCCCCCGCCGCCGCCGCGTTAGGCATCGAGCCCGGCATGGCGCTGACCCACGCGCGCGCCTCTGTCCCCATGCTCGACGTGCGCGATGCCGATCCAGCCGGGGACCGCGCCGATCTCGAACGGTTGGCGCTCGCGCTGGCGCGGCGCTGGACGCCGATCGTGGCGATCTCGGATGCCGATGGCCTGTTTCTCGATCTGAGCGGCGTCGCGCATCTCCACGGCGGCGAGGATCGGATGGCACGGCGCATCGTACGGCTGCTCGCACGGCTGGGCTTCACCGCGCGGATCGCGATCGCGGACACCCCCGGCGCGGCCTGGGCACTGTCACGATATGGTGAGGCAGATGGACGAGCCGCCCTCGCTTCCTCTCGATCCGCCCCAACGTCGCCTCGGTCTTGCGCGGGGGGACAGCGCACTAGGCAAGAGGAGCCGGTCGCGGCGCCCGACGCAGCATGGCGCCTGACACAGGCCCGGAGTAGCGATCTGGCGGGGGTAATCGTCATTCCCCCTGCCACCCACCGTACCGCCATCGCGCCGCTTCCTATCGTCGCGCTCCGGTTCGACGGCGAGGCACTGGAACTGCTCGGCCGGCTCGGCATCGACACAATCGGCGAATTGCTGGCAATGCCCCGCGCACCGCTGGCGCGACGGTTCGGCGGAGCGGTCGTGCGACGGCTGGATCAGGCGACCGGCGCCGCAGCGGAGCCGCTCGTCCCGATCCTGCCCGACGAACCGATCGTCATCGAACGCCGCTTCGCCGAGCCGATCGCCACCGCCGAGGCGATCGGCCACTGGCTCGAAGGGTTGACGGCCGAGCTTGCCATCGTGCTTGCTCATGCCGGGCTTGGCGTGCGCGCGTTGCTGTTCGTCGCAAGCCGGGTCGATCATCAGGCACAGGTGCTGCGCATCGGCTTCGCCCGCGCGACCCGCGATGCGCCGCACGTCCGCCGGCTGATCGCACGGCGGATCGAGGAGATCGATCCAGGCTATGGCATCGACGCACTCGCGCTCCACGTCTGTCGCGTCGAGCCGCTCGGCCCCCAGACACTCGGCGCGGCGCTGGCGGAGGAACATACGCCCGATCTTGCGCCGCTGGTCGACACACTCGCCAATCGCATCGGCCATGCGCGGCTATGGCGACAGCGCGCGGTGGAGAGCGACGTGCCCGAACGCGCCACCATCACCATCCCCGCGCTCGATGCACTGGCAAGGGATGCCACGCGGCTGGCGCTCGATGACGTGCGCCAACTCGACGAGCGCGCGCACGATCATCCCTGGCACCCGCGTTGGCCGCGCCCGGTGCGACTGCTCCACCGCCCGGAACAGCTCGATCACGTGCTCGCCGAACTCCCGGATCAGCCGCCGCGCCGCTTCACCTGGCGCGGCGAGCGGCATCAGGTGGTGCGCGGCGACGGGCCGGAACGGATCACCGGCGAATGGTGGCGGCGTAGCGCCGAGCGCGATGCGGTACGCGATTATTTCCGCGTCGAGGATGAGGCAGGGCGTCGCTTCTGGCTGTTTCGCCGCGGCGATGGCGTCCGCCCCGAAACCGGCGATCTCGGCTGGTTCATGCATGGCACGTTCGGATGAGGTGCGCCGGGATGTTAAGGCGGCAAGACCGCGTTCTTTCGTGTGAAAGGTCGGCGCGGCTCGCCCATCGGCCGCCACGGCCTCACGGTGGAGTTCACCGAGCCGCCTGCGCTGGAGCAGAGACTTCCACGCCATTGCCCGCTCCCTGGGCCCGGCCCAGCGATGCGTGTCGATCGATCGTGGAACGAACCTCGCCCGAACTGGCGGTAATGACGCCCCCCTTTGCAGGGGAGCCGCGAGAAAGCGGCGCGTCGTGACCTATAGCGAGCTTCAGGTCACGACGCATTTCTCGTTCCTGCGCGGCGCATCATCATGCGAGGAATTGTTCGCCACCGCCGCACTATTGGGGATGCCAGCGCTGGGGATCGTCGATCGCAATTCTGTCGCCGGCACGGTCCGCGCGCTGCGGGCAAGCGAACAGATCGGCAATGTCGTCCGCGCGATCCCCGGCTGCCGGCTCGATCTGGTCAGCGGCGATGCGGTGCTGGTGTGGCCGGAAGACCGCGCCGCATGGAGCCGCCTCACCAGCCTGCTCAGCATCGGCAACGCGCGCGCCGACACGCAACGCGGGGAAAAGGGCAAATGCTTCCTGCACTGGGAGGATCTTGCGGCCCGCGCCGAGGGGCTGGTCGCCGCGCTCGTCCCCGATCGCGTACCAGATGCGCGCGCGCTGCGCTGGATGGCAGATATATTCGGCACGAACGGGCGCGGCCATGTCTGCCTCACCCACCATCGCCGTCCCGGCGACCCGCTCCGCCTCCACGAAACCGCGCTGGCGGCTGAGGCGTACGGGTTGACCCCGCTCGCCACCGGCGACGCGCTCTATCACCACCCCTCGCGGCGGATGATGCAGGATGTCGTCACTGCGATCCGCGAGAAGACGACGATCGACGAACTTGGTTTCCGCCGCGAGCGCCACGGTGACCGCCACCTTCAGCCGCCCGAGGAGATGACGCGCCGGTTCCGCGACCATCCCCGCGCGCTGGCGGCAGTGGAGGCGGTGGTCGAACGCTGCACTTTCTCGCTGCGCGACCTGACCTACCAATATCCCGATGAGATCGTCATCCCCGGCAAATCCTCGCAAGAGGCGCTGGCGACGCTGGCTTGGAACGGCCTGCGCCATCGCTTTGGGCCCAACCCGTCGGAAGCGCATCGCAAGCTGCTCGAACACGAACTCAGGTTGGTCGCGAAGATGGGTTACGCGCCCTATTTCCTGACGGTCAATTCGATCGTTCAATATGCCCGCAGCCAGGATATCGTGTGTCAGGGACGCGGCAGTGCGGCGAATTCGGTGATCTGTTTCGCGCTCGGCATCACCTCGATCGATCCGGTAAAGCACCAGTTGCTGTTCGAACGCTTCGTTTCCGAGGAGCGCCACGAACCGCCCGATATCGATGTCGATTTCGAGCATGAGCGGCGCGAGGAAGTGATCCAGTGGATCTATGAAAATTACGGCCATGATCATGCCGCGCTGACCGCCGTCGTCACTCGCTTTCGGTCGCGCGGCGCGATCCGCGAGGTGGGCAAGGCGCTCGGCCTGCCTGAAGATATGACCGCCGCGCTCTCCAGCCAGATCTGGGGCTGGTCGAACGACGGCGTGCCGGAACAACATGTCACGGCGCTCAATCTCAATCCGAACGAACCGCGCCTCGCGTTGGCGCTGGAACTGGCGCGCGAGTTGATCGGCACGCCGCGCCACTTGTCGCAGCATCCCGGCGGCTTCGTGCTGACCCGCGCGCCGCTGCGTGAGCTGGTGCCGATCGAGCCGGCGGCGATGGCGAACCGCTTCGTGATCGAATGGGAGAAGGAGGATATCGAATTCCTCGGCTTCATGAAGGTCGATATTCTCGGGCTCGGGATGCTGGGCTGCATGCGCCGCGCGTTCGATCTGCTCGGCCAGCACAAGGATATTCATCTTAACCTCGCCAGCCCGCTGATGCAGGAGGACGATCCCGCGACATTCGAGATGATTGGCCGCGCCGATACGCTGGGCGTGTTCCAGATCGAAAGCCGCGCGCAAATGTCGATGCTGCCGCGCATGAAGCCGGTGGATTTCTACGACATCGCGATCCAGGTCGCGATCGTGCGGCCGGGGCCGATCCAGGGCGGCATGGTCCACCCCTATCTGAAACGGCGCACGGGCGTGGAGGCGGTCACTTATCCGAACGACGCGCTGGAGGCTGTGCTGAAGAAAACGCTCGGCGTGCCGCTGTTTCAGGAACAGGCCATGCAGGTGGCGATCGTCGGGGCCGGCTTCACCGCCGGCGAGGCGGATCGGCTGCGCCGCGCGATGGCGACGTTCAAATCGACCGGCGGCGTAGGCAAATTCCGCGAACCGCTGATCGAGGGGATGCTCGCCAACGGCATCACGCTGGAATTCGCCGAGCGGCTGGTGAAGCAGATCGAGGGGTTCGGCAGCTACGGCTTTCCGGAAAGCCATGCGGCGAGCTTCGCCAAGATCGCCTACGCCTCGTCATGGATGAAATGCCATCACCCGGATGTGTTCTGCGCCGCGCTGCTCAACGCGCAGCCGATGGGGTTCTACGCCCCTGCGCAGATCGTCCGCGACGCGCGCGCGCATGGCGTGGAGGTACGCCCGGTATGCGTGGTGGAGAGCGAATGGGATACCGCGATCGTCGGCAGTGGCCGTCCGCGCCTGCCGCTACGGCTCGGCCTGCGCATCGTCGCGGGGCTGTCGTCAGATCATGCCGGGAAGATCGTCGCCGCACGCGCCGAGCGCCCCTTCCGCTCGATCGAGGACGTATGGCGGCGTTCCGGCGTGCCGCTCGCCGCGCTGGAGCGGCTCGCCAAGGCCGATGCCTTCGCCGGCATGGGGCTGGATCGGCGACAGGCACTGTGGGCGATCCGTGGACTGGGCGAAAAGCCGCTTCCCCTGCTTGCTGCGCTGGAAACGCGCGAAACGCCGGTTCACTTAAAAGCGCTGACCGCCGGGCGCGAGGTGGTGGAGGATTATCGCGCGACCGAGATGTCGCTGCGTCCGCATCCCATCACCTTCCTGCGCGGTGAATTGAAACGACGCGGGATCGCGCAATGCGCCGACCTCTCGCATATCCGTGACGGTCGAATGGTGGAGGTCGCCGGGCTGATCCTCGTCCGCCAGCGCCCGGGGAGCGCAAAAGGCGTATTGTTCCTGACGATCGAGGACGAAAGCGGCATCGCCAACGGCATATTGTGGCCCGATCGGTTCGAGGCGCAGCGCCGCGTGGTGATGTCGTCCGCGATGGTGTCGATCAAAGGACGCGTGCAGAAGGAAGGGATCGTGATCCATGTCGTCGCGGATCTGATCACTGATCTCACGCATTTGTTGCGACAGGTGGGCGATATCGACCTGCCGAAGCTCACCCCGCGAGGCGCAGCGGCGCCCGGCGGCCCCGATCGCGGCGAGAAGGAATCAGGCGACAGCGAATGGCGCCCCCGCCCGCGATCCGATTACCATTTCCGCGAGCGGCGGGAGGGCGTGATCCCGATCCGCAGCCACGATTTCCATTAAGCGGGATCAGCGTTCACGGGACCGCGCGGACGCGTTCCAGCGTATGGGGTGGACAAGCGTAAGCGTCATTCCACGAACAAACTTGCCGCGAGACCGGGAATCAGCGCGACGGTGTGACATACGCATAGGCAGTTCAGCGATGGGCACGCTTTCGCCGACCCAACCTCGCACTGACAGGGACAAGGCTGGGCACGAAGCGCCAGCGCCAGTGCGGGCGGCTCCGTCGTCCCGCCGCGAAACCGGGCCGACGAAGGGGGCTTGGCGCCTCCCGATACAGCGATCCGTCGGAGCTTCCGTTACCAGTCGCACGTACCATCCACCGCACCGCCTGCCGCGATGCGTGGTTCAATTCCCGCCGCGAAACCGGCAATCGCCCCGGCGATCACGCCGGGGCTGCCATGCGCTTAATGCTTCGCTTTGTGGGCGCGGTGGTGAGCGCGATGATGTTTAACGTGATGCGAACGCTTCATATGATGCTTTTTCGCGACATGATGGCGCTTCGCCATATGATGCCGCGCATGGCTGGCCGAACGAGCACCCTGCGTGCAATTGTCATGCACCGTGGCCGAACAGGGTGGATAATCCGCAGCCGACGCGGAGCCTGCCGCAGTCAACATCCCCAACGCGAGTGCTCCGAGAAGGACGATCTTTTTCATGATCTCTCACCTCCGTCTTGTTTTCTCTCGTCCGCGCCCGCCTGTCATTTGACGGCCACGTCGTGCAACATTGCCCTCACATTACGTAAAATCCCAGTTAAATCGTGGTCATCCTCAGATCGCCCGCACCATCACCCCGATCAACTCTCGACCGTCTGCTCGATCACTCCAAAGATCGGATGATGACGATCGTCCTCCGCCCAGATGCGAACCTTGTCGCCGCGCTTCAGGAACGGGGTCTCGGGCTTGCCCGACAGGATCGTCTCGACCGTCCGCACCTCGGCAATACAGCAATAGCCCACCCCGCCCTGCGCGATCGGCTTGCCGGGGCCGCCGTCCGCATCGCGGTTGGATACCGTGCCGGAGCCGACGATCGTCCCGGCCCCTAGCGCGCGCGTCTTCGCCGCATGGGCGATCAGCGTGCCGAAATCGAACGTCATGTCGACCGCAGCCTCGACCCGGCCGAACGGCGCATCGTTGACATCCACCATCAGCTTGCGGTGCAATTTGCCATCCTGCCACCAGTCGCCAAGGCTGTCTGGCGTGACGAATACCGGCGAAAAGGCCGATGCGGGCTTCGACTGGAAGAAGCCGAAGCCCTTGGCAAGCTCGCCCGGAATCAGGTTGCGCAGCGACACGTCATTGGTGAGACCGATCAGCCGAACGGCGGCCAGCGCTTCCTCCCGCGTCGCGCCCAGCGGGACGTCACCGGTGACGACCACCACCTCGGCCTCGAGATCGCATCCCCAGCTTTCATCGGCCAGCGGGATCGCATCGCGCGCGCCAAGAAATCCGTCAGATCCGCCCTGATACATCAACGGATCGTGCCAGAAGCTATCCGGCATCTCCGCGTTGCGCGCCTGCCGCACCAACGCGACATGGTTCACATAGGCCGATCCGTCCGCCCATTGATATGCGCGCGGCAGCGGGGCGGACGCATCATGCTCGTGGAAACGCTCGCGCGGGATCGTCTGATGTTCCAGATCGGTCGCCAGCAGCTCGAGCAACGGCGCGACCTGATCCCAATCATCCAGCGCCGCCTGCATTGTCGGACAAAGATGAGTGGCGTCCGCACACCATGCGAGATCGTTGGAAACGACGACGAGCTTTCCATCGCGGCCATGCTTCAGGCTTGCTAGTTTCATTTGTTACGATCTCCTTCGCCGGCTCTTTGACGCGATCGGCCGACTGAGTCGAGAGCGTGGGCCGACACGCGCCGCCGCGCAAGCCGCAGCAGCGCGCCATAACAAAAGTTACTTGACCCTCTGCGCGTGCGCCGCGAGAAGGCGCGCAACAGTTTTTGACAGAGGATTGCCCAGCATGTCGCTCGACACCGTCGCCGGCCGTTTCGCCTATAACGAGGATCATGAGGCGTTCCGCCAGACGGTCCGGAGCTTTCTTGCCAAAGAAGGTGTACCCAATTCGGATCAGTGGGAGCAGGACCGGCTGGTGCCGAAATCCTTCTGGCAGCAGGCCGGCGAGATCGGGATGCTCTGCCCCACCGTACCGGAAGCCTATGGCGGCCTCGGCCTCGATTTCGGCTATAACGCGATCGTCGACGAGGAAATGGCCTATTCGGGTGTGCCCGCCGGCTTCTCGCTCCAGTCCGACATCGTCGCGGGTTACATGGAAACCTACGGCTCGGAAGAGCAGAAGAAGGAATGGCTGCCCAAGATGGTATCGGGCGACGTGATCACCGCGATCGCGATGACCGAGCCGGGCACCGGCAGCGACCTTCAGGCGATCCGCACCACCGCGCGCAAGGATGGCAACCATTATGTCATCAACGGATCGAAGACCTATATCACCAACGGCCAGAACACCGATCTGACGCTGGTCGTCGCCAAGACCGACCCCAATGCGCAGCCCGCTTGGAAGGGCATGTCGATCATCCTGGTCGAGAGCGATCGCGAAGGTTTCTCGAAGGGCCGCAAGCTCGACAAGATCGGCCAGGACGCGGCCGACACGTCCGAACTGTTCTTCGAAGATGTGCGCGTGCCGATCACCAACTGCCTTGGCGAAGAAGGCATGGGCTTCATCTATCTGATGAGCCAGTTGCCGCAGGAACGGCTGTCGATCGCGGTTTCCTGCCAGGCCTCGGCGCAAAAGGCGTTCGACGATACGGTTGCCTTCACCAAGGACCGCAAGGCGTTCAAGGGCACCGTGTTCGATTTCCAGAACACCAAATTCGTGCTGGCGGACATCAAGTCCAAGCTCCAGATCGGCTGGGCCCACCTCGATTGGGCGATCGCACGCCACCTGAAGGGCGAACTGACCAATGAGGAAGGCGCTGCCGCCAAGCTGTGGCACACCGACCTGCAGTGGGAAGTGATGGACAAATGCCTCCAGCTTCATGGGGGGGCCGGCTATATGAACGAGTATCCGATCGCCCGCATGTGGCGCGGCGCACGCGTCAGCCGCATCTATGGCGGCACGAACGAGATCATGAAGGAAGTGATCGCCCGGAAACTCTGACACGGCCACGGCCGCGACCAGTTTCCGAGCGGCCGGCGGATCGGGCGCCCCTGATGGCGCCCGATCCAGCCGACGGCGGCGCCCTCCGCCGTCGTGCCACCAAAAAGGCCAGCGCCGGAGGCCAGCGCCTTCGCGCAAAAAGCCGCACAACACCCCCCTTGGCAAACGCCGCCCGTTAACGGCATCCTGCCGTCATGCCGGCCGCCATCACCTTCACCGTCGCCCTGCGCACCGATGGCGATATGTCCGCCATCCCGATCGAGTTCGATCAGCGCGCCGTGTTCGGCAAGGCTCGGCCGCCCGTGGTGGTAACGATCAACGGCTATAGCTATCGCAGCACGATCGCGATCATGAGCGGCGAGACATTCGTGCCGCTGCGCCGATCGCACCAGCAGGCGGCGAAAGTAATGCCGGGCGAACCCTATGAAGTGACGCTCACTCTCGACACCGCACCACGCACCGTCGATTTGCCGGCGGACCTCGCCACAATGCTCGACGCGGCTGGTGCGCGCGCCGGATGGGACCGAATGAGCTTCACCGCGCAGCGCGAGCATGCCGAGGCGATCGAGGGCGCCAAGCGACCGGAAACACGCGAAAAACGCCTCGCCGCTGCGCTCGCCGCAGCGGCCTCGCGCCGGCCGTGACTTGACATTTCACCGCCGCGCCCGCATCTGCGCCGCCGATTGAGGCGTTTAAAAACGCAGCGTGATCGGGCCCGTGCGGCCCCGGCTCCGCCTCGATCTTCGTTCGGGCTTCCCTAGTCACGCGGGGTGTCAATATTCCCCGCCTGCTCGCGCGCCATCGTGGCGCGCGGCCCGGCACCATTTGCAGGTATTTCATTTCATGAGCTTTTCCGAACTCGGCCTGACCGACGCGCTCGTCCGCGCGCTCGATGCCAAAGGCTATGAGACCCCCACCCCGATTCAGCGCGACGCGATCCCGATCGTGCTCACCGGCCGCGACCTTCTGGGCATCGCGCAGACCGGCACCGGCAAGACCGCGGCCTTCGTGCTGCCGTCGATCCAGCGCCTCGCGGAATCCCCCAAGAAGCTGCTGCCGACGCATTGCCGGATGCTCGTGCTCGCGCCGACGCGCGAACTCGCCAGCCAGATCGCGGACAACGCGCGCGGCTATGCCCGCAATTCGCAACTGTCGGTCGCCACGGTTTTCGGCGGCACCAGCATCAGCAAGAACCGGCATGACCTGATGCGCGGCGTCGACATCCTTGTCGCCACGCCGGGCCGGTTGCTCGATCTGGTCGAACAGCGTTTCTGCAACCTGTCGATGCTCGAAATCCTCGTCCTCGACGAGGCGGATCAGATGCTCGATCTGGGCTTCATCCATGCGCTGCGCAAGATCGTCCGCATGGTGCCGCGCCGCCGCCAGACCCTGTTCTTCTCCGCGACCATGCCGACGTCGATCCGCGAGCTGGCGAGCCAGTTCCTGGACGACCCCGCGACCGTTTCGGTCGTGCCGGCATCGACCACCGCCGAGCGCGTCGACCAATATGTCACCCTGGTCAATCAGGCCGAGAAGCAGGCGCTGCTCACCATCATGCTGTCCGAGGAGGCGATCGACCGCGCGCTGGTCTTCACCCGCACGAAGCATGGCGCGGATCGCGTTGTCCGGCTGCTCGCCGGCAATGGCATCCAGTCGCACGCGATCCACGGCAACAAGAGCCAGGCGCAGCGCGAGCGCGCGCTCGCGGCGTTCAAATCCGGGGACGTAAAGATCCTTATCGCGACCGATATCGCCGCGCGCGGCATCGACGTGTCGGGCGTCAGCCATGTGTTCAACTTCGAACTCCCCAACGTGCCGGAACAATATGTCCACCGCATCGGCCGCACCGCGCGCGCCGGGGCGAGCGGCGTCGCCATCTCGTTCTGCGCCGAGGATGAACGCCCCTATCTGCGCGATATCGAGAAGCTGACGCGGCAGCGGGTGCCGGTGCGCGCGCTTCCCGCCGATTTCATGAAGCGCGCCGATGCGCTGAAAGCGGCACGTGTCCGCGTCGCCGGCCCCGATCCCGCCCCGCGCGAGGATCGCCCGCGCGGCCCGCGTGGCCCGGCCCGGCCCAAGGCGAGCCATAGCCCGACGGCGACCCGCGACTATTCCAATGCCAGTCGCCGGCGTGGCGGCGGGTGGCGGCGGCAACGGCGGCGGTGGCGGCGGTGGCGGTCGCAATCGCGGGCGTGGACGCGGCCCCGGCGCACCCGCCGGCGCCTGAGCGCGTCAGCGCACTGTCGTAACGAACCCGGCGATGGCCTCGGCCACGCCGGGCGCGAGCGGCAGTGACGCGTCGCCATAAGTGGCGAGATTGGCGGCGCGATCGTCGCTCGCCACCATCTTCAGCACATGGTTCACGCCGGGGACGACCGCGAGCGTCGCGCGCGGCTGCGCCTTGTGCAGCGCCTCGGCATCGGCCAGCGACACCTGAAGATCGCGATCCCCCTGAACGATCAGTACCGGCCCGTGGTAGCCCGCAATCAGCCGCGCGGGATCGGCCGCGAACAGGCTCTTGAGGAACCCCTGCACGCGCGGCGCAAACACCTGCTGGAGCGCGGGGTGCATCCTGCTCACATCCACGTCGCGCCCAGCCGCAAGCGCATCGAGCGCCGCATCGGCATCGCTGAGAACCGGCGCGTTGGCGGGATTGGCGTGAAACTGCTCGCGCATCACCACATCAAGTCGACGGCCCGGCGCGGAAATCAGCACCAGCCCGCACATCCCGGCCGGATGCTGCGCGGCCGCGAGCGCGACCAGCCCGCCCTCGCTATGCCCGGCGACCCACACGCAGCGCGCGCCGGTCTTCGCGCGGATCGCCGCGATCCACGCGTGGACGTCGGCCGCATAGTCATTGACCGTTACAGCATTGGCGTCGGCCATGGCGGCCTTGCTGCCGAACATCCCCCGCTTGTCGATCCGAACGCTGGCGATGCCGCGTTCGGCCAACGCCTCGGCGAGCAGGCGATATGGCTGGGCGGTGAGGCCGAGCGGGCTGTTCCCGTCGCGGTCCGTCGGGCCGGAACCGGGGATGATCAACACCACCGGCGCGCCGGGCCTCGCCCGCACCCATGTGCCAGCGAGATCGCCCTGCGGCCCCGGCGCGGTGATCGGCTCCGCGCGCGAAGCAGGCGCGGCGATCGGCAACGCTCCCATTCCGGCCGTCGCCGCCGCCAGCGCGATCAGGTTCATCCCAGCTCCGTCAGCCACTCCTCCTCCGGCGCGCGCGGGCTGCGCGTGCGGTTGGCGGCCTCTTCGGGATCTTCGTAACCGATCGCCACGCCGCAGAACAACATGCGTTCCGACGGGGTGCCGAGGAAACCCTCCACCGTCTGCGGATAGACCGCCCAGCATTCCTGCGGGCACGTCGCCAGCCCCGCCTCCACCGCGAGCAGCATCAGATTCTGGAGGTACATCCCCAGATCCGCCCATTGCGGCGCCCCCATCCGGCGATCGACCGTAACGAAATAGGCCGCTGGCGCGCCGAAAAACTGAAAATTGCGCGCGAACCACATCGCCCGTGCGCGACGATCCTCGCGCGGAATGCCCAGATGCCCGTAAAGCATCTCACCGATCGCGAACGTGCGCTCTTTCGCGAGCGGCGGCATTTCGCGGGGATAGATGTCGTAGCCGGGCGTTTCGCTTTCGCGCCGCTCGATCTTGCCGTGCATGATTTCCTTCAGCCGGGCCATCGATTCGCCGTGGACGATATCGACATGCCATGGCTGGAGATTGCCGCCCGTCGCCGCCCGCGCCGACGTGAGCGCCAGTTCGCGCAACAGCGCCGGATCAACCGCCCGATCCAGGAAACCGCGCACCGATCGGCGCTCGCGTATTGCCGTGCTTACGTCCATTCTGCTCTCCACCCCTTGCCGTTCGCGTTAATCCGCGCCAAATGCGGTGCCGGGATAACATCTGTTATGGAGAGTCGGAAGATGCCTGAGGCGTATATCGTCGAAGCGGTTCGGACGGCCGGGGGACGGCGTGGCGGCAAGCTCGCCGGCTGGCATCCGGTCGATCTCGCGGCGCAAGTGCTGGATGCGGTGGTCGAGCGGTCGGGCATTCCCGGCGACGCGATCGAAGACGTCATCATGGGCTGCGTCAGCCAGGGCGGCGAACAGGCCGGTCAGGTCGGCCGCAATGCCGTGCTCGCATCGAAATTGCCGCAGAACGTGCCGGCGGTGACGATCGATCGCCAGTGCGGTTCCTCGCAACAAGCGATGCAGTTCGCGGCGCAGGCGGTGATGTCCGGCACGCAGGACGTCGTGATCGCTTCCGGCGTGGAAAGCATGACCCGCGTGCCGATGGGCTCCACCTTCAAGCTGTTCTATGACGCCGGGCTCGGCAAGAACAAGTCGCCCGGGCTGGAAGAGAAATACCCCGGCATCGCCTTCAACCAGTTCGCTGGTGCGGAGATGATCGCGAAGAAATACGGATTCACGCGTGAGGCGCTGGACGAGTTTTCGCTCGGCAGCCATCGCAAAGCGGTCGCCGCGACCCAGGCTGGCAAGTTCAAGGACGAGATCGTCGCGCTTGAGGTCGAAACGCCCGACGGCAAAGAGCAGCACGCCTCCGACGAGGGCATTCGTTACGACGCCTCCGCCGAAGGCATGGCGAGCGTGAAGAAGTTGTCCGAAACCGGCGTGCTCACCGCCGCTTCGTCCAGCCAGATTTGCGACGGCGCGAGCGCAGTGCTGATCGTCAGCGCCGAGGCACTGAAGAAATACAACCTCAAGCCGCTGGCGAAGATCGTCAACCTCACCGTCACCGCCGGCGATCCGGTGGTGATGCTGGAGGAACCGCTGTTCGCCACCGACAAGGCACTGAAAAAGGCCGGTCTGTCGATCGACGACATCGACCTGTTCGAGGTGAATGAGGCATTCGCATCCGTGCCGATGGCATGGCTTCAGCATACCGGCGCGAAGCCGGATCGGCTGAACGTCAATGGCGGCGCGATCGCGCTCGGCCACCCGCTCGGCGCTTCCGGCACCAAGCTGATGGCGACGCTGGTGCACGAATTGCGCCGTCGTGGCGGCCGCTATGGCCTGCAAACGATGTGCGAGGGCGGCGGCGTGGCCAACGTCACGATCATCGAAAATTGCGACTGGAAGGCGGCCTGAGCCGCGATTTCGCGAAAAGAGAAAGGTTCAAGATGAAGCTCGATAACACTGTCTCGGCCGTCATCACCGGCGGCGCCTCCGGCCTTGGCGCCGCGACCGCGCGGCTGCTCGCGTCGAAGGGCGTCAAGGTCGCGCTGTTCGACCTGCAGGAGGAAAAGGGCGAGGCGCTGGCCAAGGAACTCGGCGGCGTGTTCTGCAAGGTCAACGTCACCGACGAGGCCTCGGTCGACGAAGGCTTCGCCAAGGCCCGCGCGGCGATCGGCCAGGAGCGCATTCTGGTGAATTGCGCCGGCACCGGCAACGCGATCAAGACCGCGAGCCGCAGCAAGGAAGACGGCTCGATCAAGCACTTCCCGCTCGATGCGTTCAACTGGATCATCCAGATCAACCTCGTCGGCACGTTCCGCTGCATCGCCAAGTCGGCCGCCGGCATGCTGACGCTCGATCCGATGGAAGACGGCGAGCGCGGCGCGATCGTCAACACCGCATCGGTCGCGGCGGAGGACGGCCAGATGGGCCAGGCGGCTTATTCCGCGTCCAAGGGCGGCGTTGTGGGCATGACGCTCCCGATCGCGCGCGACCTGATGGGCGAAGGCATTCGCGTCAACACGATCCTGCCGGGCATTTTCAACACGCCGCTGCTCGCCGCCGCGCCGCAGAACGTGAAGGATGCGCTGGGCGCCTCCGTGCCGTTCCCGAAGCGTCTTGGCGATCCGGCCGAATATGCCGCGCTCGCCACGCTGATGATCGAGAACGGCTATTTCAACGGCGAGGACGTCCGCCTCGACGGCGCAATCCGCATGGCCCCGCGCTGAGCCGAAGCGTGAGTGCGGGCGAGCCAGCTTGTCCGCACCCACGCACGGCCGGCCGGCGGGTCGCGCAGCGAACCCGTCCGACGACGCGGGATTAACTCCCGCGTCGCCTCCCTTCTCCTCACACAGGACACCCGGATGCCCCGTCCCGCCGCATGGCGCCTGTCGCCGGATGCCTATCCGATCCGCGAAACGATCCAGACGCGCTATCAGGATCTCGATCCGAACGGGCATCTCAACAACGTCGCCTTCGCCGCGCTGTTCGAGACGGCGCGCGTGCGGATCAATCAATCGCTTGGCGGGCGTGAGACGACACCCGATTTCCGCGCTGTCGTTGCGCGCAACGAAATCAATTATCTCGCGGAAGGCAGCTTCCCCCAACCAGTCGAGATCGCGATCGGCATCGGCACGATCGGCAACCGCAGCTGGGAAATGCTCGCCGCGATGTTCCAGAACGGCCACGCAATCGCGACCTGCGACACGGTGATCGTGATGACCGCGCCCGTGGGCGCTCCGCTCCCGGACGCGATGCGCGAGCGACTGGACGGCCTGCGCGTCACGGGGGCGTAAGCCATCATCCCCCGCACCCGCGCCTTATGATCGGAAGCGGAGCGCTAGCCCCGCCCCCAGGTGCACCGCCGTTCGTTACAGCGACTGCCCATCATCCACATCGATTACCGCGCCGGTCACCTGCGCGGACGCATCCGAGGCGAAATAGAGCATCATCGGATCGAGCGCGGTGATCCCCATCATCCGCTTGCGGTGGAAGCCCGCGATCTGCTTCGCTCCCCCCTCGGTCTCGAACCAGTCACCCGCGATCTCCGTCTGCACATAACCCGGCTGGATCACGTTGACGTTGATCCCCTGGCGCACCCATTCACGCGCCAGATTGCGGCCGAGGTGCGCCACGCCGGCCTTCGACGCGGCATAGGCGCTATCGCCATGCCCGGTCAGGTGCGCGGTGATCGAGCCGACGATGATCGCCCGCCCCTTGCCGCTCTCGCGCGCGCCTGCTGCGATCAGCCGCTTCGCTCCTTCACGCACCGTCAGATACGCCCCGAGGAAATTGGCATCGAGCAATTGCCGCAGCCCCTCCGCCGACACATCCGTCGCGCGGCCGCCGTGGCTCATCCCCGCATTCGCGACGATCGTGTCGACCGTCCCGAACCGCGCCTCGGCTGCGTCATAAGCGGCGATCGTCGAGGCCTCGTCACCGACGTCGAGCGCGACCGCCAGCGCATCCGCGCCAATCTCCGCCGCCAGCGCCTCGACCCGTTCGACCCGGCGCGCGCCCAGCACCACCTTGGCCCCCGCCTCGGCGTAGAGCCGCGCGAAATGCGCGCCAAAGCCCGAGGACGCGCCCGTAATCAGCGCCACTCGCCCGTCCAGCCTGAAAGCCATATTCGCCGTCTCCCTAATTCGCCCGGTTCGTTGCGACGCGCGGCCGATATGGTCAACCCATCTTGCCCCTTGCCAGCGACGCGGCACGCGGCGAAAGCAATCGTCAAAGGGGAAGCGTTCGATGTCTATCCTGTCCGACCGCTGGATTCGCGAGCGCGCGATCGCCGACAATATGATCGAGCCATTCGTCGAGGCGCAGCGCCGCGATGGCTGCATCAGCTACGGCCTGTCGTCCTATGGCTATGACGCGCGAGTCGCTGACGAATTCAAGATCTTCACCAACGTGGACAACGCGCTGGTCGATCCGAAGGATTTCGCGGCGAACAGCTTCGTCGATCGCAAGACCGACGTGTGCATCATCCCGCCGAACAGCTTCGCGCTGGCGCGGACCGTGGAGTTTTTCCGTGTGCCGCGCGACGTGCTGGTGATCTGCCTCGGCAAATCGACCTATGCGCGCTGCGGCATTATCGTGAACGTCACGCCGCTTGAGCCCGGTTGGGAGGGGCATGTGACGCTGGAATTCTCCAATACCACGCCGCTCCCCGCCAAGATCTATGCCAATGAAGGCGCATGCCAGTTCCTGTTCCTGCAAGGGAATGAGCCATGCGAGATCAGCTACGCCGACCGCGCCGGCAAATATATGGGCCAGCGCGGCGTTACGCTGCCTCGCCTCTAAGGCCATGTAGATAACGCATCGGCTTGTTTGTCGGGGCATCACCGCCCCGGAACGGTCCATGCCTGACAATGCTCGCGGAGGGTATTCCTGACGCATTGCGCCGCATCGCGCCGGCTTCACGCATCGCTTGATAGCGGGGCCGTGCCCCGTGCGTATGTTTAGGGATACGCCTCAGCGGGTGCGCGGATCGGGGGACTGCGCGGCGATCGTAACTTGCCCCGTCTCGATATACTGGAGGCCGGCGACAAAACGATGCCTGCCAATCTGCCGGCTGCAAACGCATCTCCCGACAAAGCCGCGGCAGCGACATTCTGCGCACAAATGCCAGCAGACCCTGCGCGAAGCTTTTGGCCGCCCGCTGCCACAAACGGGCGCTGTGAAATCACAACGGCCTATTCTGAGGGCCCATTCTTTAGCGAAGCGCCTCTCGCGCCTGCGTTCGGGGAGAATCGGGAACGCGCCGCCATATATGGTCGGACTAGTCGAGGCTTCCCGCGTCCAGCAATCGCGCCAGATCAGGATGATGATCGGCATTTACGCCGAAGGCCGCGTTTAAGATATTTCTGCGTCCGGAGACGCCGTTCGAGCGCCTTTTTTAACCCCAGCCCATCGGGCGATCGGGGTTGCGAAGATCAGAACGCCAATCGGCGTGATTTCACTCGCACGCCCGACAAAAGAAAAGGGCGGCCCCGAAGGACCGCCCTAGACTTCATATCACGATCATCGGCCGAAGCCTTTAGAAGTCGCGATAATATTGCTCGTTCCCGATGAACCCGAGCTTGGTCACGCGCGAACGCTTGACCACCGCCAGCGTCCGGTCGACCACCTCATAGCGGGCCTGCGGATCGGGCTGGAAGTGCAGCTCCGGCTCCGGGGTCATGCCGGCAGCGACATCGAGATACTGACGCAACGTCACCATATCGACGGGCGTACCGTTCCAGGTGACCGTGCCGTTGACGTCGATCGCGACCTTGTTCTTGTCCGGCTCAACCGGCGGAGGGGTCGGATTCGCCTGGTTCTGAGGCAGATCGACCTTAACCGCGTGGGTCTGGATCGGGATGGTGATAATGAACATGATGAGGAGCACGAGCATGACGTCGATCAACGGCGTCGTGTTCATTTCCATCATCGGCTCGCCGTCGTCGCGGCCGCCACTCATTGCCATGTAGTGTTACTCCTGACCGCTTCGCTTACAGCCGCTCGGGGTTTTCGCCGGGCGGCGGCTCTGAAATAAAGCCAACCTTGGCGAAGCCAGCCATCTGCATGTTGAAGATCGCGCCACCGATGCAACGCCACGGCGTATTCACGTCACCGCGGATATGCGCTTCGGGCAATTCCAGGCCGGGCGCCGACACGCCGCCCTGACGGGCGATTTCGGCCTTCAGCTTGGCGACCGCGCGATCGAGCAGCTCCTGATGGGTCACTGGGGTCAGCCCCCAATAAACCTTGCAGACGCCGTCCGCGCTCGTGATCGAGAGCGAAACGTTCTCGGGCTTGGTCGTGGTCGGGTCGAAACGGACGTCCGGAAGCTTGAGCTTCACGGACTGGATCACGACCGGAACCGCGATCAGGAAGATGATGAGGAGCACCAGCATGACGTCCACCAGCGGGGTCGTGTTGATGTCCGACATCGGGGTCTCGGCGGCGGAGTTGCCGCCAGCGCTCATCGCCATGTGTCAGGCTTTCCTACTCATTCGGCCGTCGGGCGAACCCTTCGGCTGGTTGGCGGGGCCGTCACAAGGACAGCCCCGCCTCCCCTATTTTATCTTACGCGCGGGTCTGCGTGCCAGCGGGCGCAGCCGCAGGCTTCGCCGGCGCCGGCTTCGGCGCGCCGGCCAGCGACGGACGAACCGCGCCGTTCGAAGCGAGATAGCCGAGAACGTCGTTCGAGAAGGCCGAGAGGTCTTCCGAGATCGACTTGTTGCGACGCTGCAGCCAGTTGTAAGCGAGCACCGCCGGAACCGCGACGACGAGGCCGAGCGCGGTCATGATGAGTGCTTCACCGACCGGGCCGGCGACCGCGTCGATCGACGCCTGACCAGCCGCACCGATCTTGATGAGTGCGCGGTAGATGCCGATAACCGTACCGAACAGACCGATGAACGGCGCGGTCGCACCGACGGTCGCGAGGAACGCCAGGCCGCTGCCCAGCTTCGAGTTGATCGAAGCTTCCGAGCGAGCGAGCGAACCGTGCAGCCAGTCATGCGCTTCGACCGGATCGGTCAGACGCGAGTGCTGATCCTGCGCAGCGAGACCGTCGTCGACGATCTGCTTGTAGGCCGAGTTCTTCTCGAGCTTGGCCGAGCCTTCGCGCAGCGAGTTCGAGTTCCAGAAGCCTTCGCGGACGCGCTTCGCCTGGTTGATGATCTTCTGCTGCTCGAACAGCTTCGAGAACAGAATGTAGAACGAGACGATCGACATCAGCACCAGGATGCCGAAAACGGTCTGCGAAATCAGGCCGCCCTCCTTGAGGGCGGGGATCAGACCGTACGGGTTGTCACCGTGGGCGGCCGGCGCGGCAGCGGCCGCGAGAATGGTGGTGATCATAAAGTTGCTAGTCCCTTGAAAAACGAATGGCGTCAGAAGGTGGTGTTGAAGAGGATCATTCTGGGATGACCCACTTCACCGGCAGAGAGGTCCTGGATGCGATCGGCTGGCCGTTCTCATCCTTGGCCGGCGAGTAACGGACGCGACTTTTCGCGATCCGGCACGTCGCCTGATCGAGGGCAGCACTGCCACTCGACGAAGAGACCTCGCAATCGGTCACGCGGCCATCAGTGCCAATCGTGAGCGCCGCGACGACACGCCCCTGCTCGCCTGCGCGCAATGCCGACGGCGGGTAGTTGTCCGAGTTAAAATATTGACCCGGATTTCCCTTCGCGACAGCCGCCTGCGAAACACGCGGCGGTGCGGGCGGCGGCGCCGGAGGCGGCGGCGGCGCGAGCACCGGCGGTGCCGGCGGCGGATTGGGCACAACCGCGATCACCGGCGCAGCCGAAGTCGTCTGGACGATCGGCGGCGGCGCAACCACTGGCGGCGGTGTCAATTTAACGTCTGGCGGCGGGGGCGGCGGCTCATCCGGCGGCGGGGGAGGTGGCTCCTCCACGTCGAACGTATTTAACTTCTCCGACACCTTTTTCACGTATTGGTACGCGAGGCCGGTGACGAAGGCGTAGCCGAGCGCAAGGTGAATCGCCGCGACGATAACGATCGCGACGACCTTGCTCCCGCTCATCTTCTGGTCAGCGTAGGCCATTCAGCAGTGAAACTCCCTCATCCCTAGGGCCACTAGGGCCGGACCCCCGATCCAGCGCATCGAACCGGCGACCCAGTACGTCCGTAGGCTAGAACATGCCACGGTACGGCGCGACTCCTATCGCGCGGTTCCGAGGCGTGCAAACGCTTTGTCTGGCGCAGCAAACGTACAATCTCTGCATGGCAGAATTATTTCTGTATCGGAAGGCCTCAATGCCCTAACCCGGCCAACATGAAATCACGTACGTTTTCTCGCGCACTCGCGTTGGCCGCATTGACCGTTTCGCCCGGATTTCCGGCCTTCGCACAGCAACAGGCCACCCCGGTGGCGGAAGCCGGCCCTGCCGCCCCACCCTATGCGGACATGGCGGATCTGGTGATCGCAAGCCCGTTGGTGATCGATGCGACGATTCGTTCGACTTCTAAGATAAAACCCATCGATGCGCCGGGCCTCGCCCCCGGTTCGACGCGTTTTTACGTCGAAGCCGACGTCAATGCCCTGATTCGCGGCCCCGGCGCGATTCCGCCGCGCCTCGGCTATTTGCTGGATGCCGCGCCGGACGGATCGGGGCGCACACCCAAGTATAAGAAGTCCCGCGTCCTGTTGTTTGCCCGCCCCGTTCCCGAACGCGGCGATCAGGTGCAGCTCGTAACGCCAGGCGCGCAACTCGGCTGGTCAGCGGCAAGCGACGCGCTGGCCCGGCAAATCACCGGCGAGATACTTGCGAGCGATGCGCCCCCGGTGGTGATCGGGGTCGGCAATGCGTTCCATGTCGCAGGTTCGTTGCCCGGCGAAGGCGAGACGCAGATATTCCTGCGCACCGCCGATCATCGCCCCGTCTCGCTGTCGATTCTGCGCCGTCCCGGCGAAAACCCGCGCTGGGCAGTAGCATTGTCGGAGATCATCGACGACGCAGCAGCCCCGCCGAAACCCGATACGTTGCTGTGGTATCGGCTTGCCTGCGGATTGCCGCGCCGGTTGCCGGACGACGGGCTCGCCTCGCTCTCCGCGAGCGATTCGGCACAGGCGCGGGAAGACTATCGATTCGTTCTGGAACGATTGGGACCGTGCGGCCGCAACCGCGCGCGCATCAGCGGCGGTGGCGGACCAGCGTAATCCCGATCGATTCGCCGGCTTCGGCGATCGCCAGCTTGACGATCTTCACCGTCACCCGAAGCACCCGGCGATCCTGCAGGAACAAGGTTTCGGCGATATGATCCGCGACGCCCTCGATCAGCGTGAAATGCACGCCCGGGGGCAGCGCGCTGGTCGCGGCGCGCTTTAGATCGAGATAGTTCTTCGATGCCCCAAGCGGCGTGTCCGGCGCATAATAAGCGGGCGCCTCGAGCCTGACGCCGATCGAGATTCGCAGCGGCTGCGGCAGATGCGTTTCCTCTGAGTAGATGCCGGTCAATACCGGCACCTCCAGATCGTGCACTTCCAGTTCGAGACTGTCGTCCATCAGGCGCTCGTCAAAGAATTGTCCGCCCGCGCGGAAGAAGCGGCGCGTCTAGGCCTCCCCCTGCGACGGGGCAAGCGAATCAGGCTTTCGCGCTCGGACGATTGCTCGCCGCAGCGTGCCAGCGCCGAAGATTCTGTGCCGATTCCGGCATCATGAGCTTGGCCGCCTTGGCGAAGTCGATCGTCGCCAATGCGGTGATATCCGCAAAGCTATACGCCTCGCCGGTCATCCATGGCCGCGTCGCCAATTCCTGATCGAGCATTTCGACGAACATATCCCACATCACCAGACCGCGCGCGGCAAGTTGCGGAATTTGTGCCATTTCCGGCCACTTTCCCGCCGCCCCGCGACCCACGAAGGCCGGGCTGCCGTTACGCAGAACATAGACGGCGGCGGCATAGCCCTCATTTTCGATTCGCCGTGTCATGCTCTCGATCCGCGCAATCTCCAGCGGGGTGCGGCCGAACAGGGGAGGATCGGGGTGCAGCGCCTCGAAATATCGGCAGATCGCCGCCGATTCGCAGATCACTTCACCGTCATCGAGTTGCAGCGCGGGCACCATGCCGCGCGGATTGACCGCGAGATAGGCGTCGCCAAGCTGCTCGTCCGCGCGCAGGTCGATCATCACCCGCTCGACGGCGATGCCCTTCTCCGCGAGGTAGATTCTCACCCGCCTCGGGCTTGGGGCCCAGACTGCATCATAAAGCTTCACGGCGTCATTCCACTTGCGTTCAGACGTACTATCGCTAATCCGCGCCGCCCTTGGCGTCCATCAGGGAATGAGGCGGTTGATCGAGCTAGTTGCGCTGGACAGAGTAGATCAGGACGCGATCGAGGCATTGCTCGATCGCGCGTTCGGCGATGATCGCCATGGGCGCACCGCCTATCGCCTGCGCGCCGGAACCAAACCGATCCCCGGCCTGAGCCTTGCCGCAATCGCGGATGGCGCATTGGTGGGAACGATCCAATGCTGGCCGGTCGCCTTCACCGCCGACGATGGCGGCGAGGCCCCTCTCACCCTGCTCGGCCCCGTCGCGGTTGAGCCGGGGCGCCAGCGGGACGGGATCGGCCGGCTGCTGATGACTGCCTGCCTGGAAGCCGCAGCCCGCGAAGGGCTGGACGGTGCGATCATGCTGATCGGCGATCCGGAATATTACAGCCGTTTCTTCGGCTTCACCGCCGAGCACACCGCCGGCTGGCGCTTGCCGGGTCCGGTGGAGCAGCATCGTTTGCTCGCGCGCGGGAACGACGTTCCGGGCGGCGCGGGGACAATCGGTCCACGCGTCACCGTCTCTGCCTGACCTTTACGAGAACGCCCCCCTCCCCTAGGCGCTGGCTATGCCGATGGCGCCGCCGCCCGATTTCGAAACGCTGACGATCGCCGATATCGCGCGATTGGCGGAGGGCGATCGCCTGCCGCCGGTCGAGCGCTGGCATCCAGAACATTGCGGTGGCAGCGATATGCGGATCGCGCGCGACGGCACCTGGTTTCATCAGGGCTCGCCGATCGGGCGACAGGCGATGGTCCGCGCGTTCAGCCGCATCCTGCGGCGTGAGCCGGACGGCGGATATGTCCTCGTCACCCCGGTCGAAAAGCTCGACATCGCGGTGGAGGACGCGCCCTTCGTCGCGGTGGAGATGAAGGTTGAGGGCGAAGGACGCGATGCCACCCTCGCCTTTCGTCTGAACACCGGCGATCTCATCACGGCTTCCGCCGAACATCCGTTGCGCTTCGTGGAGAAGCAGGATGGGCCGCACCCCTATCTCCGGGTGCGCGGCGGGTTGGACGCGCTGGTGACGCGTGCGCTCTATTATGACCTTGCGGAGCGGGCGATCGCAGGCGACGACGATCCGATCGGCGTGTGGAGCGCGGGGGTTTTCTTCCCGCTTCAGCCATGAGCAATCTCGCGGATCGCCTGCATCGCGCGCTCGCCGCTGGGTTGGCCGAACAGCCGACATTGCTGACCGGCGATCGCGCCGATCTCGATCTCGGGCCGGACGACATTATGCGCCCGGCGGCGGTGCTGATCCCCGTCACCGATCGCCCGCATCCCGGCGTGATCCTCACCCGCCGCCCGGAAACGATGCGCAGCCATCCGGGGCAGATCGCCTTCCCCGGCGGCCGGCTCGATCCGGGCGAAGATGCGGTGACCGCAGCATTGCGCGAAGCGGAGGAGGAGATCGCGCTCCCGCGCAGCCAGGTCACCGTGATCGGCGCGGTCGATCATTATCGTACGGTCACGGGCTTTCTGGTGACCCCGGTGATCGGCGTGGTGCCGCCGGACCTGCGGCTGGTCGCGAATGAGGCGGAAGTGGCCGCGGTGTTCGAAGTACCGCTCGATTTCCTGCTCGATACCGCCAATCACGTCGAAGCCACGGTGGAATGGCAAGGCCATGAACGCCATTATTACGAAATCACCTGGGACGGACATCGCATCTGGGGCGCCACCGCCGCGATGATCGTCAACCTCGCACGACGGCTGAGATGGACAGCATAAACACCGATAAAATAATGCTCCCCACCGCCGATTGGCTCAAGCGCCCCGGACTGGAGCGGCTTGCCGACGCACTCGGCGCGGCCGATGGAGACGCTCGCTATGTCGGCGGCGCGGTGCGCGACACCCTGATCGGGCTCGACGTGGCGGACATCGACATCGCCACTCGTCACCCGCCTGCCGAGGTGATTGCCCGGCTGGAAGCGGCCGGCATCCGCGTGATCCCGACCGGGATCGATCACGGCACCGTCACCGCCATCTCCAGCGGGACGGTGGTGGAGGTGACGACGCTGCGCCGCGACGTTTCCACCGACGGCCGCCGGGCGACCGTGGCGTTCACCGACGACTGGCGCGAGGATGCCGCGCGGCGCGATTTCACGATGAACGCGCTTTATGCCGATCCGCTCACCGGCGAGATTCACGACTGGTTCGGCGGGCTCGCCGACCTCAAGGCGCGACGCGTGCGCTTCATCGGCGATCCCTATCAGCGGATCGCGGAGGATCACTTGCGGATTCTGCGCTTCTTTCGTTTCCACGCGCGGTTCGGCGACACGATCGACGCCGAGGGGCTCACCGCCTGTACCGACCGCGCGAATGATCTGATGGCGCTGTCACGCGAGCGGATCGCGGCGGAATTGCTCCGGCTGCTCGTCGCGCCCAATGCGGTTCCGGTGGTCAAGCTGATGATCAAGCACGGCATTTTCCGTCCGGTCCTGCCCGAGATCACCTGTGCCGCGGCATTCGAGGCCCTCGCCTCGCATGAAGCGGCGGAAGGCGTCGCTCCCGATGCGATCCGGCGCCTCGCCGCGCTGATCGCGCCGGACGAAGCGGAAGGGGTCGGGGCGCGTCTCCGGCTTTCCAAAGCTGATCGTAAGCGGCTGCACGTGGCACATGACGGCGCGGGCGATGAAGGCGCGCGCGCGCTCGCCTATCGCGTCGGCCCGGCAATCGCGACCGACCGCCTGTTGCTCGCCGGCGAGAGCGTCGCGCCGCTACGCGACTGGGCCCCGCCTCGCCTGCCGATCAGCGGGGGCGAATTCGTTGCACGCGGCGTGGCGAAGGGGCCGGAGGTCGCGGAGCTGTTGCGGCAAGTAGAAAGCGAATGGATCGCGCACGGCTTTCCCGGCGCGGACGAGACGATCGCGATCGCCGATCAGTTGTTGCGTTCGCGCAGCAGCCGGTAGGCCGCTTCCGCCTCCAGCGGCGGCGCATAGGCATAACCCTGGCCATAAGTGCAGCCGAGTGCGGCCAGCGTTTGCCCAACCTCGTCCGCCTCGATCCCTTCGGCCACCGTATCCATGTTGAGCGCGGCGGCGAGCCCGAGCACCGCGCGGACGATCGCCACCTTGTCGCGATCGGCCAGCATGCCGGTGACGAAGCTGCGATCGATCTTCAGGATATCGATCGGCAGTTTCTGAAGGTAGGCAAGGTTGGAATAACCGGTGCCGAAATCATCCATCGCGATCGTGGCGCCCAGCGCCTTCAACGCATGGAGCACGCGCGCGATGCGTTCCGGCTCCGCCACCAGTGCGCTTTCGGTGAGTTCCAGCCGCAGACGCCGCCCCGACAAGCCATGCAGTTCGAGCGCGCCCGCGACCATCGGCGCCACCGCGTCACGCTGCAACTGGATCGCGGAGAGGTTCACCGACATGGATACGCCGCAATCACCGCCGGTGCGCAAATCCCATCCCGCGAGCGTGCGTACCGCCTCGTCGATCGCCCAGCGTCCCAGCGGCAGGATCAGCCCGGATTCCTCCGCCACCGCGATAAAGGTGGCTGGAGATTGCGGCCGCCCCGCCTGATCCGTCCAGCGCGCCAATGCCTCAAAACTGACGATCCGCCCGGTCGAAAGATCGCAGATCGGCTGAAAATGCAGCGTCAGCTGCCGATCCTCGATCGCGCGGCGCAACGCGGTTTCCAGCGCGAACTCCTCGCGCGCGCGGACGAACGCCTGATTTTGGTATGCTTCGGCCCGCCCGCTCTGCTTCGAGCGTTTCACCGCGAATTGCGCGTGGCGGATCACATCCTCCGCCTCGTCCACCGTCTCATCGACGAACGCGAAGCCGATCGAACAGGATACGTGGATTTCGTAATCGCTCAGCCGGAATGGTGCCGCGAGCACCGCGCGGATACGCTTGGCGACATGCTCCGCCTCATCACGGCTCTCGTCGATCGACAGTAGGATGCCGAATTCGTCGCCGCCGGTGCGCGCCAGCACGTCGCGCGCGCGGAGCGCCCCCTTTAGCCGCCGCGCCAACGCCATCAGCAATTCGTCACCGGCCATGCTGCCAAGGCAGGCGTTGATCCGGCTGAACCGATCGAGATCGACCACCAGGACTGCGCAAGCCGCATCGCCTGCGGCGATCACGGTTTCGAGCATATCGCCGAAGCCGCTGCGATTGGCGAGCCCGGTTAAGCTGTCGATCGTCATCTCGCGCCGCAGATTCTGCTCGGTGCGCAATTCGCCGGTATGATCGACGAAGCTGACGAGGCAGCGCGGCTCTGCGCGATAGCCGACGCGCGCCAGCGTCACGATGAAATGGCGCTGCTCGACCGCATTGCCGATGTTCCAGATGAATTCCGCCCGGGCATCACCCGCCTCGAGAAACGCCGCCACTCGCGGCATCATTTCATCCAGCGCACGGTCCAGCCCCAGCCGCCGAAAGATGGTATTCGGCATCTCCCGCACCAGCCGACCATCGTCGATGCCGGCGATCACCGCGGCGATGGGCAACAGCTCAAGCGCGCCCTCTGCCGCGGTCATGCCAACGGGCATGACCGACGGGATGGCTTTCGCGAAGACTGCCCCTGTCGTCATCAATGATCCGTGTGGAATATGGATCGTTAAGGATGACCTAAATTTACAATTGCTTCGCGGGAGAAGCTAAAACCGATCAATACTTCTCGATCGATGAACAGTCATAGCCGGCCGCCGGCGTGCACGGCCCCATGGCTCCCCGGCGCCACACCGGGTCAACGGGAACGCGCCGCCCTAGAAACGATTGTCGCGCGGGAAGCCATTGGGCGGCATGCGCCCCGCCGCCCCGCGCGCCGTGCGCCACGGCGACAGATCGCTTTCGGTTCGCACACGCCCGGTCTCGCCGCCCATCGACCAACTCAGGCCATCGGCATAACGGAAGGTGATCGCATCGGAGAGCCCGCCGTCGCGATAACGCTGAAGCTGCACGCCCTGCCCGCGCGCCATCTCCGCCACTTCGGAAAGCGGAAAGACGACCATTTTGCGATTGTCGCCAATCGCCGCGACATAATCGGCGCCCTCCGCGATTGGCCGGGCGATGGTGAGTTTCGCGCCCGGTCGCGGGGTCATCACCGTTTTGCCCTTGCGGGTTTCGGCGGTCACGTCCGCTGCCGCGACGACGAAGCCGCGCCCGTCGCTCGCCGCGATCAGGATCTTGCCGAGCTTCGCGGCGCTCATGAACGCGGCGATGCCAACGCTGCCGTCCAGATCGATCGTCGCGCGCACCGGCTCGCCGAAGCCGCGGCCGCCGGGCAATTTATCCGCCGCCAGCGTGTAGAACCGCCCATTCTCCGCCGCGAGCAGCAGCTTGTCGGTGGTCTGCGCGTGGAACGCATAGGCCGGACCGTCGCCTTCCTTGAATTTCAGCGTCTCGGCCGAGGCCAGTTCGACATGGCCCTTCATCGCCCTGATCCAGCCGCGCTGCGACAGGATCACGGTGATCGGTTCGCGCTCGATCATCGCCTCCAGCGGGATTTCGCGCGCGGGGGCGGCTTCCTCGATCGTCGTGCGGCGCTTTCCCAGCGCGGTTTCCGGGCCATAGCGATCGCGGACCTTCGCCATGTCCTTCTTGAGCCGGGTGCGCTGGCGTGCGTCGGAGCCGAGCAATGCCTGAAGCTCGGCCTGCTCCTTGGTCAGCGCGTCCTGCTCGCGCTTCAGCTCCATCTCCTCCAACCGGCGCAACGAGCGCAGCCGCATGTTGAGGATCGCCTCCACCTGCCGATCGGTGAGCTGGAACTCCGCGATCATCACCGGCTTTGGTTCATCCTCGGTGCGGATGATCTCGATCACGCGATCGAGGTTGAGGAAGGCGATGATGTAGCCCGCGACCAGCTCCAGCCGGTCGGCGATCTTGGCGAGGCGATGCTCGGTGCGGCGGCGCAGCACGACGAACTGATGCTCGACCCACTCTTCCAGCGCCTGCTTCAGGCTCATCACGCGCGGGGTACGCGTCTTGTCGAGCACGTTGAGGTTGAGCGGCACACGCGTTTCGAGATCGGATAGGCGGAACAGCCCATCCATCAGCACCTGCGGATCGACGGTGCGGCTGCGCGGCTCCAGCACCAGCCGGATTTCCGCGTCGCTCTCGTCACGCACGTCGGACAGGATCGGCAGCTTCTTCTCGTTGATCAGCGCGGCAACCTGCTCGATCAGCTTGCCCTTCTGTACACCGTAAGGGATTTCGCTGATCACGATCTGCCAGCCGCCGCCCTTTTCGCGCTCCACCGTCCAGCGGCAGCGCACACGGAAACTGCCGCGCCCGGTGGCATAGGCCTCGCGGATCACCGCCGCGCTGTCGACCAGCAGGCCGCCCGTCGGGAAGTCCGGGCCCTGCACATAGGTAAGCGGATCGGCGCCGGGATTGTCGATCAGCGCGATCGCCGCATTGAGCAGCTCTGCGGCGTTGTGCGGCGGAACCGAGGTCGCCATGCCCACCGCGATGCCGCTCGCGCCGTTCGCCAGCAGGTTCGGGAACATGCCGGGGAACAGCTCCGGCTCCTGCTCTTCGCCGTTATAGGTCGGGCGGAAGGAAACGGCGTCCTCGTCCAGCCCGTCCATCAGGTCGATCGCGACCTGCGTCAGCCGCGCCTCGGTGTAACGATAGGCAGCGGCGTTATCGCCATCGATGTTGCCGAAATTGCCCTGACCGTCGACCAGCGGATACCGCAACGCGAAACTCTGCGCGAGGCGGACCATCGCGTCATAAACGGACTGATCGCCATGCGGATGATATTTGCCGATCACGTCGCCGACGACGCGCGCGCATTTCTTATATCCCGACGCGGGATCGAGCTTGAGCAGCCGCATCGCCCATAACAGGCGGCGGTGCACCGGCTTCAGCCCGTCGCGCACATCCGGCAACGAACGCGCCGTGATCGTGGAGAGCGCATAGACGAGGTAGCGTTCGGAAAGCGCGCTGTCGAACGGCGCGTCGAGGATGCCGATCGGCGGTTCTGCGAAGTCGGTGGCCATGCGGGATCAGGCTTTAGGGGGCAAACGCGATCAGGACAACGCCGCGTCCCGCGCCACCGCCGCCAATAGCCATTCGCGAAAGCGCGCGATCTTGGGCACGCGGCGCCGTTGTTCGGGGCAGACCAGCCAATAGCCGAAATTACGCGTCGAGGTCTGTTCGAACAGGCGCACCAGCCGCCCCTCCGCCAGATCATTGCGCCAGAAGAACGGCGTCAGCATCGCCACCCCCTGCCCGGCCATCGCTGCATTGCCCTCATGCGCCTGCGAATCGAGCCGCATCCCGGCGCGGAGCGCGCCCGGCGCAACCTCCACCCCTGCCTCCCGCAACCAATGCGCCCACCATGGGTCCTGCGGGCTGATCAGCGGCAGACGGAGCAAATCGAGCGGCGTGATCCGTCCGCCGTGCGCGGCGAGAAATTCCGGGCTGCACATCGGGGTGAAATCGACGCGCATCAGCAAATCCTGCGACAAGCCCTCCCACCCGCCCAGGCCGGCGCGGATTGCGACATCGACATCCTCGGCGGCGAAATCGGTCAGCGTGTCGGAGGTCTGCAGCCGCACGGCCATTTCCGGGTGCGCGATCTGGAACGCGCCGAGCCGCCACACCAGCCACGTATTGGCGAAGGTATTCGAGGTCGAAAGCGTCAACACCGCCTCATCCTCAGCGCGAATGCCGGCGAACGCCGCGTCGATCGCGTCGAATGCTCGCGTCAATTGCGTCGCGGCGCGGCGCCCGGGCTCGGTCTGGATCACGCGCCGTCGTTCCCGCCGGAACAGCGGCGTGCCCAGGCGCTCTTCCAGCAAACGAATCTGATAGCTCACCGCCGCCTGCGTCATGCCGAGTTCTTGCCCGGCGGCGGTGAAATTCTCATGCCGTGCGGCGGCTTCGAACACGCGGACGGCGGCAAGTGGAGGGATGCGACGCATGCCGCATTGATAAGGCAAGCTTGTTAATTGTGTCGAGCGATTTGTTGGCGCCAAATCGCGCCTTGCGTCATTGATAATCCCGTCATCGCAAACGGACAGGAGGAAGAAATGCGCGACGATTTTCTAACCCAGTCCTGGGCCAATTCGCACCAGTCGTTCGCTCGTTCGGTATCGACCATGATCGCCGGGATTGCCGACGCGGCCAGGATCGGATTCGCGCGGTTGCATCGGCAGCAGTTCGACGCACCCTGGCACGATCGCGGCCAGCGCTGCGGCTGATTGCCTTTCCCGGCATCGCGCGCAAACGACCTTCCCAAGCGATCGGCGGCACCCACCCTCATCCTGCCGCCGGTCCGTCGTTCGCCGCGATGGCCGGGAATCCAGCGCACCCCGGCACGGCCGGAAAATTCGACCCGAGACAAATGCGGATGGAACAGCGATAGACAACCGCCTCCATCCCATTTGACACGCCGAACCGATGACCGCGCCCAACTTTCTGACCTGGCCCGATCTCACCAGCCGGCCGCGCCCATCGCGTGACCGCACGATCGCATATGGAGCGGATCCGTATCAAAAGGTGGACCTATGGCTTCCCACCGGTGACGGACCGCATCCGACCGTAATGATGGTTCACGGCGGTTGCTGGCAAAGCGAGATCGCGGACCGGACCTTGATGGACTGGATCGCCGACGACTTGCGCAGTTCCGGCATCGCGGTCTGGAATATCGACTATCGTGGCGTCGATCGGCCCGGCGGCGGCTATCCCGGCACGTTCGAGGATGCGGCGGCGGCAGCGGATTTGTTGATGGTCCACGCGGCCGAATTTCGGCTCGACACGCGACGCATCGTCGCGGTCGGCCATTCCGCCGGCGGCCATCTCGCCCTTTGGCTGGCCGGCCGCCCCCGCCTTCCCGCCGACAGCCCATTACGCCGCGACCGTCCCTTGGCGATCGCTCATGTCATCAGTCTGGGCGGACTCCCGGATCTGGAAGCAACCGCCGCCAGCCCGGACAACGGCTGCGGTACGGAGGTGATCGCGCGACTCATCGACATTTCGCGCACCGCCCCGTTCGCCGACACCTCGATCCCGCACCTTCTGCCGCTCGGCGTGCCGCACGATCTGGTGAACGGTCGCGAAGATCTGATCATCCCCTATCGTTTCGCGACCGATTATCTCACACGCGCCACTACCGCTGGAGACCGGGTTGCACTGCATACGATTCCCGCAACCGGGCATGTCGAGTTGATCGCGCCGGAAACTCCTGCGTGGACGGCAGCCAGGACGCTGATCCGGGCCGCATTACGCGCCGGTTGATCCCCGCGCAGGCGTCTTCGACCACATTATCCGATCGCCGCTGGCGCGCACCCCCTGACTCACCGCCCCCAAGGCCGCCGATTGATTGCGCCAATCGCCCCCTTCCCGTATAGCGCGGGTTTGAGACTCCCGCCCCGGCCGCGCGGCATCCGCGCCGCCGGGGCTATTCCTTTTCAGGGGACTGGCGATGGCGCGGCGGCGGCAGATCTACGAAGGCAAGGCGAAGATCCTTTACGAGGGTCCCGAACCCGGCACGTTGATCCAATATTTCAAGGACGACGCGACCGCCTTCAACGCGCAGAAGAAGGGCACGATCAACGGCAAGGGCGTGCTCAACAATCGCATTTCAGAGCATGTCTTCACGCTGCTCGATCATATCGGCGTGCCTACGCACTTCATCCGTCGTCTCAACATGCGCGAGCAACTCATTCGACAGGTGGAGATCGTGCCGATCGAGGTGGTGGTGCGCAACATCGCCGCCGGCTCGCTCAGCAAGCGGCTCGGCATCGAAGAGGGCACCCGCCTGCCCCGCACGATCCTCGAATATTATTTCAAGGACGACGCGCTCGGCAGCCCGCTGATTACCGACGAGCATATCGCGGCCTTCGGCTGGGCGAGCCAGGAAGAGATGCACGACATCGCGGACCTCGCGATCCGCATCAACGATTTCCTGTCCGGCCTGTTCGCGGGCGTCGGCATCCGGCTGGTCGATTTCAAGCTCGAATTCGGGCGGATCTGGGACAATGATTATGGCCGGATCATCCTGGCCGACGAAATCAGCCCCGATAATTGCCGCCTGTGGGACATGACCACCAACGAGAAGCTCGACAAGGATCGCTTCCGTCGCGATCTCGGCGGCGAGGCGGAGGCTTATCAGGAGGTCGCGCGACGCCTCGGGCTATTGCCGGAGGGCGAGGATTCGGCTGTCCTCGATCTCGAAACGCATCGCAAGCGCCGCGGGAAATAACGCTTCCGCGACGCGTAATTACCGGAACCGGAATCAACCGACGCCCTCTCCCGGCAGCCTTACCGGGAGAGGGCGAGGTTCATTGGCCCTGGCTTATTGGTGCGCCGGCTGCGCGCCGGGATGCATGGCCTGCGCCTGCTTTTGCGCGGCGACATTGGCTTTGTGCTTGTAATAATAATGGCCGGCGGCGCAGCCCGCCATCGCGCCGGCAACAGCATGATGGCCGGCGTAATGCCCTGCGACACCACCCGCGACCGCGCCACGGATGCAGCCCTTGGCCAACGCCGGCGATCCGCTGAGCGCCAGCGCGCCGGCGGCCGCAGCAAGCATCAACTTCGATTGCTTCATGATTTCCTCCTGAGCGAGTGGGCATCTTCTGCCAGCCGCCGCCTGACACGATCGCGTCCGGCGGATGAAATCGCGGTAATCGTTCAGCCGGCTTTCTTCCCGCCGAAGATACGATCGAGCACCGCATCCGCCACTTCGGTCACCGTATCCACCACGTGCTGGGGATCGATGATGCCCGGATCGCCCGGCTTTGAGCGGCAAGTCGATGCCTCTGCCTTGACGCGATGCTTCATCGCGGCGGTCGCCGCCGCCGCGGCGGCCATCGTCAGGCCAGAGGCGATGATCTCGCGGCCGGCGGCGGAATTCGCCTTGTCGAGCAGCGCCTCACCCGCCTGACGAAGCTCCTTCGGGATCTTCATGCCACCGATCTTCTTGGGAATCCGCTTGCCCTTCTTGCCGTCCTTCTTCGCCATCGTTCGATCCTGCGCCGACCTACTGTACCAGTGATATAAGACACATCGGGCAATCCGCCAGTCCTGCCGTGCGCCTTGCCGCATTTGATCGCCGCCCCCATCTTCGCGGGGCTAGAAAGCTGCCCGGAACAGAAGTAGAACCCTCTTCATGCTGACTCACATATCCGTCCGCGGCGCGCGGGAGCACAACCTCAAGAACGTCGCGGTGGATATCCCGCGTGACACGCTGACGGTGATCACCGGGCTGTCTGGATCGGGCAAATCGAGCCTCGCATTCGACACTATTTATGCAGAGGGCCAGCGCCGTTATGTCGAGTCTCTCTCGGCCTATGCGCGGCAGTTCCTGGAACTGATGCAGAAACCGGATGTCGATCATATCGAGGGGCTCAGCCCGGCGATCTCGATCGAGCAGAAGACGACCAGCCGCAACCCGCGCTCCACCGTCGCCACGGTCACCGAAATCTATGATTACATGCGCCTGCTATGGGCGCGCGTCGGCGTGCCTTACTCACCCGTTACCGGCGAGCCGATCAGCGCGCAGACCGTCAGCCAGATGGTCGATCGCGTCATGGCCTTGCCGGAGGGGACGCGGCTTTATCTGCTCGCCCCGGTCGTGCGCGGGCGCAAAGGTGAATATCGCAAGGAACTGGCGGAGTGGCAGAAGGCCGGCTTCACCCGTGTCCGCATCGACGGCGAACTATATGAGATCGACGAAGCACCCGCGCTCGACAAGAAATACAAGCACGATATCGAAGTGGTGGTCGATCGCCTCGCGGTGAACGACAGCATCGCGACGCGACTGGCCGACAGCTTCGAGACCGCCCTGAAACTGGCCGACGGCCTCGCGTTCGTCGATCTCGCCGACGGCGTTGTGCCGGGGCGCGAGGACGAGGCGACGGCGGGCGGCCAGATGAAGAACGCCGGCATCCCCGCCAATCGCATCGTTTTCTCGGAGAAGTTCGCCTGCCCGGTCAGCGGTTTCACCATCGCCGAGATCGAGCCGCGATTGTTCTCGTTCAACGCGCCGCAGGGCGCATGCCCCGCGTGCGACGGGCTGGGTGAAAAATTGATCTTCGACGAGGATCTGGTCGTTCCCAATCACGATCTCACGCTCAAGAAAGGCGCGATCGTCCCATGGGCCAAATCGAACCCGCCCTCGCCTTATTATATGCAGGTTTTGGGCAGCCTTTCCCGCGAGTTCGGATTCGATCTGGAGACTCCGTGGAAAGATCTGCCAGGCGAAGTACAGCTGATCATCCTGCACGGCACCGGGGGCAAGCCCGTCACCCTCACCTTCGTTGACGGCAAGAAATCATATGATGTGAAGAAGCCGTTCGAGGGCGTGATCGGGAACCTCAACCGCCGGATGCTCCAGACCGAGAGCGCGTGGATGCGCGAGGAACTGAGCAAATACCAGTCGTCGCAGCCGTGCGAGGTGTGCGACGGCGCGCGCCTCAAGCCCGAGGCGCTGGCGGTGAAGGTCGCGCGCGTGGACATCAGCCACACCACGCGCATGTCCGTGGTCGACGCGCTCGCGTGGTTCAATGCGCTGCCGGATCAACTCAACGATCAGCAGCGCGCGATCGCCGAGCGCATCCTGAAGGAAATCGTCGAGCGGCTTGGCTTCCTCAACAATGTCGGGCTGGATTATCTCAACCTCGATCGCACCTCCGGCACTTTGTCCGGCGGCGAGAGCCAGCGCATTCGCCTCGCCAGCCAGATCGGCAGCGGGCTTTCCGGTGTGCTCTATGTGCTCGACGAACCGTCGATCGGCCTGCATCAGCGCGATAACGACATGCTGCTCGCCACGCTCCGCCGGCTACGCGATCTCGGCAATACCGTGCTGGTGGTCGAGCATGACGAGGATGCGATCCGCACCGCCGATTATGTGATCGACATGGGGCCGGGCGCGGGCGCGCACGGCGGCGAGATCGTTGCGCAGGGGACGCTCGATCAGTTGTTGAAGTCGAAAGGCTCGATGACCGCCGATTATCTCAACGGCACGCGCGCGGTGCCGGTGCCGGCGAAGCGCCGCAAGGGCACAGGCAAGAAGCTCACCGTGCACAACGCCACGGCGAACAATTTGCGCGACGTCACCGCCTCGATCCCGCTCGGCACCTTCACCTGCATCACCGGCGTATCGGGATCGGGCAAGTCGAGCTTCACGATCGACACGCTCTACGCCGCCGCCGCGCGACAGCTTAACGGCGCGCGCATCCTTGCCGGCAAGCATGAGAAAATCAGCGGCCTGCAGCATCTCGACAAGGTGATCGACATCGATCAGTCGCCGATCGGCCGCACCCCGCGATCGAACCCGGCGACCTATACCGGCGCCTTCACCCAGATCCGCGACTGGTTCGCCGGCCTGCCCGAGTCACAGGCGCGCGGTTACAAGCCCGGCCGCTTCAGCTTCAACGTCAAGGGCGGCCGGTGCGAGGCCTGTCAGGGCGACGGCGTGCTCAAGATCGAGATGCACTTCCTGCCAGACGTCTATGTCACCTGCGACGTATGCCACGGCGCGCGCTACAATCGCGAGACGCTGGAGGTGAAGTTCAAGGGCCATTCGATTGCAGACGTGCTCGACATGACGGTCGAGGACGCGGCGGAATTCTTCAAGGCGGTGCCGCCGATCCGCGACAAGATGGCG
This sequence comes from Candidatus Sphingomonas colombiensis, assembly GCA_029202845.1. Taxonomy (NCBI): domain Bacteria; kingdom Pseudomonadati; phylum Pseudomonadota; class Alphaproteobacteria; order Sphingomonadales; family Sphingomonadaceae; genus Sphingomonas; species Candidatus Sphingomonas colombiensis. Next base: position 524,177 of record CP119315.1, read on the forward strand.
ATGCTGGCGGAGGTCGGCCTCGGTTATGTCAAGGTCGGACAACAGGCGACCACCCTGTCCGGCGGCGAGGCGCAGCGGGTGAAGCTGGCCAAGGAACTATCGCGCCGCGCGACCGGCAACACGCTCTACATCCTAGATGAACCGACGACCGGGCTGCATTTCGAGGATGTGCGCAAGCTGCTGGAGGTGCTCCACGCGCTGGTCGAGCAGGGCAATACCGTGGTGGTGATCGAGCATAACCTTGATGTCATCAAGACCGCTGACTGGATCATCGATCTGGGCCCCGAAGGCGGGGTGAAGGGTGGCGAGATCGTCGCGGAAGGCACGCCGGAGGATGTCGCGGCGGCGAAGGGCAGTTTCACCGGCCATTATCTCGCGCCGCTGCTCGAGCGCGCGACCGCGGAGCCCGAACTGGTGAAATAGCGCGCGCTCTGCCCGGCGGCGCTATTCCGCATGAACCGACGCGCCTTCGCCTTTCGACAGGGCGATCGCGCCGTTCGGCATCGGCACCGCCGTGATCGCGAAACTGCTCTTCAGCGCCTCGACGAACTCCCGGCTTTCACGAATGCCGAAACGCCCCGATACGACCAACGAACCGATACGCGGATCAGCCACCACGATCGGCTGATCGCGATAACGGTTGAACTCCGCGACCGCGTCCTCGATCGTCTCGTCGTTCAGTTCGATGAAGCCGTCCTGCCACGCGGTGCGCCGGCGGATCAGTGCTTCGCCGGGATTCGCGGTGGCGAGCAAGCCAGGGCGGATCAACGTCGTTTCGCCCGCGCCGACGCGGATCGTATCCCCCGCGCTATCGCTCACCGCGACGAGCCCGCTGGTCACCGTAAGTTCGATCCGGTCTTCGCGCCTGCGGATGTTGAAGCTGGTGCCGATCACCTGCACCCGTGCCTCACCGAGATCGACGATGAACGGCCGTTGCCGATCGCGCGCCACATCGAACAGCGCCTCACCCTCGATCATGCGGACGACGCGCCGCGAGCCGCCGAGGCTGACGTCGAGCGTGGTCGCGCTGTTGAGCCGGATCGACGAGCCGTCCGCCAACCGGGTCAGTCGCTGCTGCCCATGCACCGTGGCGAAACGATCCCCACCAGAAAGCAACAGCCGCCCCAGCCCCGCCGCGCCCACCGCCGATGCGGCAAGCAACCCGATCGTCGCCGAACGCCGCGTGATGTGACGCTGGATGAGCGGGAGCGACGGCGAGACGATCACCGCAGGAGCGGCGAGTTCGCCTTGATTTTCATCGTCCGGTGCGTCGCCACGCAACCTGATGTGACGCGCGGCTTCCCATGCCGCTTCGGCCTGCGCGAAGGCGACGGCATGACGCGGATCGGCGTCTATCCAGGCATTGGCCGCCCGACGCACAAGATCATCATCCGCCGAATCAAGGCGAACGACCCATGTCGCTGCCTCGGCGCGGATCGCCTTCCGTTCGTTCGCCTTCTCCAGGCCGCTGGACAACGCCTTGATCCTCCTGCTCCGCCCGCGCTTTCATCACGCGCGCCAGAGCCTTCGCCAGATGCTTCTCCACCGTTGAGACGGAGATACCCATGATTTCCGCCACCTCGCCCACCGAATGACCTTGCACCCGGCGCAGCAGAAAAGCGCGGCGCGGCTGGGGTGAAAGGTTTTCGATCACGCGTTCGAGATGGCGCAACGCATCGCGCGCGTCGAACATTTCGTCATAGGAAATGCTGCGCTGAAGCACCTCCAGATCGGCGACATAATCGATCGAGACGATGATCTCCCGCCGCTGCCGGTCGATCAGGATGTTGTGCGCGGTCCGCGTCATGAACGCGAGTCCGTGACGAATTTCGCGCCAGCCGGCATAAGCATAGGTGCGCGTCAGCACCTCCGCGACCAGATCGTCCAGATCATCCGCATCACGGACCAGCCGTCGTAGCCGCCGCAACAGCACAGGCTGAAACGGCAGGATAACGGTCTTGAACCAATGCAGCCTGTCGTCCCGGTCGATCAGTGCTTGCCCCCCGATGCTTTCGCGAGCGTGTCCCGCGCGCTTTTTCCCCTGGGCGATATGAAACTCCGCCGGGGCCGCTCTGTCGAGACCGAAAATTGCAAAAAATTTCCGTGATCAAGGTGGGGGTTATGCGACGCCTGCCCGTCAAGTGATTCAGTAAGGCCGGAAAACCGGCAATTGAGGGGGACGACAAATGATCTTCGGGATGGGGCGAATCGCGCTTGTCGCGCAGGCGAGCAGCGCGGCATTGGCGGTCGCGGCGTTGTCGCAGCCGGCAATGGCCCAGACGCAGACCATGCGGTTCGATATTCCGGCGCAACCGCTTGGCGAGGCGCTGCAGGCATTTTCCAAACAGTCCGGCTATCGCCTCCTGTTCCCCTCCGCGAACGTCGCGAGCCGCCGCGCACCTGCGGTGGTCGGCAGTTATGCGGCCGAAAACGCGCTCGCTAGGATTCTCGATGGTTCGCCGCTGCGCGTCGCCTCGATCAACGGCCGGGTCGTCGCGCTGACGGTTCGTGAAGCCGCCGGCAACACGCCGCACCGCATCGCGACCCCGGTGAATTTCGCGCCTTCGGCGCAGGTCACGCCAGAACAGGGCGCGGGCGCGGCACCAGCTCCAGCCGCTCAAGACATCGACCAGACTCCACCAGCGGAGGTCGTGGTCGTCGGCTCGCAGATCAAAGGCGCGAAGGTCAATGACGCGCTGCCCGTCACGCTGATCGGCCAACGCGAGATTCAGGATACCGGCGCGGTTTCCGGCGACGAACTGTTCCGCTCGGTCCCGCAATTCGGCGACGTGACGTTCAACAGCGCCTATCTGCCACAGAGCAGCAACGCCGCACGCGGCGACATCGGCTCGGTCAATCTGCGCAACCTCGGCATCGGCAATACGCTGGTGCTGCTCAACGGCCGCCGCGTGGTCAATCACCCGACCAGCCAGGCGAACGACCAGCTGGTGCCGGTGCTGACCTACAACACCAACGCGATTCCCGTGAACGGGCTGGAACGGCTCGAGGTGCTGCGCGACGGTGCCGCCGCAATCTATGGCGCGGATGCGGTGGCGGGCGTGGTGAACACGATCCTCAAGACCAACTACAATGGCGGCGATTTCTCGGTGCAATATGGCGGGGCCGAAGGCACGCGCCTGCGCGAACTTAACGTCAGCGGCGTGGTCGGCACCAATTTCGCGGGCGGCAGAGGCAATATCACGCTGTTCGGCGCCTATGATCGCGGCACCGGGCTGATGTCCACCGAGCAATATTTCACCGCCTCGTCGGACCGGCGCGGGCTATTCGCGAACACCCGCTTCGCGGGCAAGTCCACCCTCGACGGGCGCAGCACCGCGACACCATGGCTCGGCGCCAGCGTCATCACGCCAACCGGGTTCGGCGCGGTCAAGGCCAACGGCACCTCCGTCACCACCGCCGCCGGCGCGTTCCAGATCCAGCCATCGAGCCTAAGCGGCTGCAACACCTCGCTCGGCAACGGCTTGTGCGTAACGAGCGGCGCGCTGAACACCGCGCTCAAGGAAGATGCCGCTGCCGAGGGCACGTCAATCATCCCGCGGCTCAATCGCGTCAATCTGTTCCTGACCGGCCATTACGATTTCGACGATGTGACCGCTTTCTGGGAAGCGGGTTATTATCGCGCCAAGACCCACGCGCAACAGAACCCGATCTCGACGCTCAGCTCGATCCCGATCACGGTGCCGGCCAGCAATTACTGGAATCCGTTCGGCCCGGTCACCTTCGCGGACGGCTCGGCCAATCCGAACCGCATTCCGGGGCTGAACACCCCGGCCGCCGGCCTGCCGGTCCGGATCGCCAGCTATTCCTTCACCGATTTCGGGCCCATCAATGTCGATGTGACGAACAAGCAATTCCGGCTGCTGTTCGGCCTGCGTGGTGAATGGCATGGCTTCAACTGGGAAACCGCCGGCAGCTATTCGGAAGCGACCGTCCGCGACGTGAGCGACAACATCTCGCGCACCAAGCTGGCGCAGATTCTCGCGCTGTCGACGCCCGCGGCCTATAATCCGTTCAACGGCGGCTCGCTTACTACTCCTTCCGTCGGGGATGGCACGCCAAGCAATGCGACCAGCATCAACGCCGCGCGTGAATCGCTCGTCCGTTTCGACAAATCGACGCTCGCCACCTATGATTTCCGTCTGTCGAAAAAGGATCTCATCACGCTGCCGGGCGGCGATGTCGGCTTCGCATCCGGCATCGAGGCACGGCGCGAAACCCAGCTTGATGCGCGCGATCCGCGTATCAACGGCGAAATCACCTACACCGATCCGCTGACCGGCGTGGTGGCGAGCGACTTTGCCAACCTCAGCATGAACCCGAGCACGCATGGCACGCGGATGGTCTTTTCCGCTTACGGCGAACTTGCCGTGCCGGTTGTATCGCCGGAGCTGGAAATCCCGCTGGTCCGCAGCCTGAACTTCCAGTTCGCCGGCCGCTATGAGAATTACAGCGATTTCGGCGATATCGCGGTGCCGAAAGTCGCGGGTTCATGGGATGTGGTGAAAGGCATCCGGCTGCGCGGCTCATGGGCCAAATCATTCCGCGCCCCGAACCTGGAACAGGTCAACGCGCAGATCATCACCCGCACCAACACGCGCACCGATTATATTTTCTGCCAGGCGGATTTGCTCAAGGGCGCTATCGCAAGCTTCGCGGATTGTGCCAATTCGCCCGTCCCGGGTGCCAAGCGCCGGCTATCGGTGACGGCGCAGCGCTCGGGCAACCCCGATCTCGACCCAGAGCGCGCCAACACCTGGTCGATCGGCGCGGTGATCGAACCGCCGATCCCCGATCGCTTCGGCCACCTGACCCTCACCGCCGATTACTGGCGCGTGAAGCAGACCGGGCTGATCGGCATCTTCGGCGAGGGCAACGCCCTGATCCTCGATTATCTGCTCCGTCAATCGGGGCAGACCAATCCCAATGTGGTCCGCGCCGCCCCGACGGCGGACGACATCGCCGCCTTCAACGGCACCGGCCTCGCCCCGGCCGGGCAGGTGCTATACGTCAAGGACAAGTACGTGAATCTGCTGCCGCAAACGGTGCGCGGGCTCGATCTCAATGCAATCTATTCGGTGCGCGATACCGGGATCGGCGATTTCAACATTTCGGTGAACGTCTCCCACCTGATCCAATTCTATCAGGATCCGTCGCCGGGGATCGCCGAATTGCTCGCCGCGCGCGCAGCGGGAAAGATCAATAAGGACACCGTCATCACCGGCGGTGGCAGCCTGCTGCGGCAGAATTCACGGCCGTCGTGGAAATGGTCGGCCTCGTTCAACTGGTCGCTGGAGAATGTGTCGATCGGCGCCTTCACGCAATATATCGGCAGCGTGGAGGATACGAGCATCGATGCCGCCGCCGCCCCTTGGGTGGTCGACGGGCAGCTTACCGGCAATCTGTATGCCGAATATCGCCTGCCGGGCGCGATGAAGGGCGCCAGCATCCGGCTCGGCGTGCGCAACTTCACCAACGAGGCGCCGTCGCTGTCGGCGAATGGCTATCTCGGCACGCTCTACACCCCGATGGGCCGCTATTGGTACGCCAACATGCGGTATCGCTTCTGATGATGCGGAGCTGGATTCGGGGGCTCCTGCTCCTGTCCGCCGCGCTGCCGCCCGTCCCCGCTTTGGCGCGGACGGGCGAAGCGCCGTTGTTCACGGTCACGCCGGATAAAGCCAACGCGCGGGTCACGATCCGCCTTCCCGCCGCTGACGCGGAGGGAGTGCTCGGGCGTTTCCTGTACACCCCTTCGATCGCGAGCGGGCTCGGCGCGCCCGATCTCGCCGCCGATCGTGCCGGGTTGGGGCAGACGCAGATCATCGTGTTCCGTCGCGTCGGCAAGCGCGTGCTGGCGATGTTCGAGAACAACCGCTTCCGCGCGCTGTCCGGCGATGCGGGGGAGGAACGCGCGGTGCGCGCTTCCTTCGCGCCCTCCATCGTGTGGGCGGGCGAGGCGAGCGATATGCCGGATGGATCGGTGTCGGTCGATCTTTCCGGTTTCCTGTTGCGCGACGTGATGAACCTCGCCGGGCGGCTGAAACAGGGCAAGGCCGGCGCGTATAAACTCGCGCCGACGCTGAGCTATGTCGACACCGCCGAAAGCGTCGCCTTCCCCGACAATGTCGAATTCCAGTCGGTCCTGACCTTCGAATCGGACGAGCCGGGCGCGATCGTCAACCGCATCGTGCCCGACGCGAAATCGGTGACCTTCGCGATCCACCATAGTTTCGTCCGCCTGCCCGACGCGAATTTCCATCCGCGCGCACATGATCCGCGCACCGGCACCTCCGCGCAGGTGATCCGCAACGATTATGCCGCACCGCTCGACCAGCCGATCGTATCGCGATTGGTGCGCCGCTTCCGGCTGGAGAAGACCGATCCGCACGCCGCACGCAGCCGCGTGGTCAAGCCGATCGTCTTCTATGTCGATCGCGCCGCGCCGGAGGCGATCCGCACCGCGCTGACCGAGGGTGCGCGCTGGTGGGCACAGGCGTTCGACGCTGCGGGCTATATCGACGCGTTCCGGGTCGAGACCTTGCCCGAAAACGTCAATCCGATGGACGTGCGCTACAACGTCATCGCCTGGGTGCACCGCGCGACGCGCGGCTGGTCGACAGGCACGACCGTGGTCGATCCACGCACGGGAGAGATCGTGCGCGGCGTCGTCCAGCTCGGCTCGCTGCGCGCATGGCAGGATCGGCTGATCTTCGATGGGCTGATCGGCGCGTCTCGCGAGGGCAGCGGTGGCTCGGACGATCCGATCATGCTGGTCCGCGCCCGCCTGCGCCAGCTGGCGGTGCATGAGGTCGGCCACGCGATCGGCCTCGCGCACAATTTCGCCGGCAGCACCTATGCCGGACGCGCCTCGGTCATGGACTATCCCGCGCCGCTGATCAGCGTGAAGGGCGATAAGCTCGATTTCTCCAACGCTTATGCCACCAGCGTCGGCGCATGGGATAAGTTCGCGATCCAATGGCTGTATGGCGCCGCACCACGCGGCGCGAACGAGGCGGCATGGCTCGATGCCCTCGCCCGCAAGGCGCAGGCGGACGGTTATCGCAACGTCACCGACGGAGACACGCGCGGCGTGGGCGACGCCCAGCCCTATGGCAATATGTGGGACAATGGCCCCGACGCTGTTGCGGAACTCGCCAACGTGCTCGCGGTGCGCCGCATCGCACTGTCGCGCTTCGGCCCCGATAATTTGCCCGAGGGATCGCCGGCAGCCGACCTGCGGCGGATGATCGTGCCGATCTATCTCTATCACCGCTATCAGGTGACGGCGGTGTCGAAACTGATCGCCGGGGTGGATTACGGCTATGCCGTGGCGGGCGACGGGCACGATCGCGCGACGATCGTCCCCGCGGCCCGGCAGCGCGAGGCACTGGCCGCGCTGATCGGCACGCTCGATCCAAAATTGCTCGATCTGCCCGACACGCTGCTTGCGCAGCTTTCGTCGATTCAGCCCGGCACGCCCGATCCGCAATATCAGATGGAGCTGTTCCCATCGAACACAGCCGCCACCTTCGACCTGCCCAGCGCGGCGGAAACGGCGGCGGATCAAACGCTGGAGGCGCTGCTCGCACCGGAGCGGCTCAACCGGCTGATCGAACAGGCGCGGGTCGATCCGGGGCAATTGTCGCTCGGCGAGATGCTCGACAAGCTTTCCGCCGCGCTGGTCCCCGCCGCACGCGGGCGCGAAGGCGAGCTGCGCCGTCGCATCCGCGCGCGCTATGCGGTGCGGCTGGCGACGGTGATGCAGGACAAGCAGCTTTCCGCCACCGCGCTCGGCGTAGTGCGTGGCGCGGCGACCCGCTTCGGCGAAAAGCTGCGCAGTTGCACGGGTGACTCGACCGAAACCGATGCCTGCGCCTATCTCGCCGCGATGCTCACCGGCCCCGCCGCGCAACTCCGCGCGCTTGCTGAGCCGGTGGCGAAATCGCCGGAAATCCCGCCCGGCGCACCGATCGGGGACGACGGCATCTGGGAAGACGACTGGCTGACCGGGCCGATCACGACAAGGACGTTCCAATGACGCTTTCGACATTCTCCCGCGCCGGTTTCGTGTTGCTCGCCACCAGCGCACTGGTCGGGGCGAGTCAGTTGACCGCCTCCCCCGGCGACCGCGCCACCGCGATCGTCGGCGCAACCGTGTTCGACGGCACCGGCGCCGCACCGCAGGTGGCGACCGTGGTGATCCGCGATGGCCGCATCGTGTCGGTAACCCCCGGCGCCAAAGCGCCAAGCGGCGCGCGGGTGATCGACGCGCGCGGCAAGGCGCTGCTCCCCGGCTTCTTCGATCTTCACACCCATTGGACCCCGGCGGGCGAACCGAACACCACTCCGCAGATCGCGACCGATTACGTCAAATCGGGCGTCACCACGATCAACGACTTTCACGAGCAGCCCGAAAGCTATGCGCCGCGCCGCGAATGGCTGAAAACGCTCGTCTCGCCGCATGTGAACTTCGCCGCACGGATCAGCACGCCCGGCGGCCACGGCGCGGATTGGGGGGACCAGGCGACAACGGTGTGGATCAACACCCCCACCGCCGCGCGCGCCGCGATCGAAAAGCTGAAGCCCTACAAACCCGATCTCATCAAGGCGTTCACCGATGGCTGGCGCTATGGCGTGATGCCGGACAACACCAGCATGGACGGCTGGACGCTCCACGCCCTCACCGATGCCGCGCATCAGGCGGGATGGAAGGTGCTGACCCACACCGTCACTGTCGATCGTGGATTGGTTGCGGCCCGCAGCGGCGTGGACTCGCTGGCGCATGATCCGCAGGACCGCGATATGACGCCCGAAGAGGCAAAGGCGATTGCCGCCACGAAAATGGCCGTGATCCCGACGCTCGCCGTGTACGATCCCGGCAAGGGCGGCGCGAAGCCGGATGATCCGCGTTATCGCCAGAGCCTCGCTAAGTTCACCCATGCGCTGCACAATGTGAAAACGCTGTTCGATGCCGGAGTGCCGATCGGCGTCGGCACCGATGCCGGCATGCCCTCCACCCCGCACGGCAGTTCGACGCTGCACGAGCTGGAACTGCTGGTCCGCGCCGGCCTCACCCCTTCGCAGGCGCTGGTCGCGGGAACGCATACGAGCGCGAAGATCATGGCGCAGGATGGTGATCGCGGCACGATCGCGCCGGGCAAGCGCGCCGATCTCGTGCTGATCGACGGCAAGCCGTGGGAAAATATCAGCGATGTGTACAAGATATCGCGGGTGCTGATCGACGGCCGGCTCGTGTTCGGCCCCGGCGCGCCCGCGCTGCCCGCCGCGAACCTCACGACCCACATGCCCGCCACGACCGTTTCCGCGCTGGTCGACGATTTCGAGAAGGCCGACGGGCGCAGTTCGCTCGATACGCTGCGGCTTGAAACCGGCGACGGCGGGATCGATCGCTCGGTGGAGATCACGCAAATCGTGCCGCGCGCAGATGGCGGCCACGCGCTCCAGCTCGCCGCGCGGATGGCGGTGAAGGACGGCGCCTATGCGGGCGTTGCCGTGCCCCTGACGCGCGGTTCGGTCCAACCGGTCGATGTGCGGCGCTACAAGGGAGTGCGCTTCGACATCAAGGGGCCGGGCGATTTCGCCTTGCGCCTCAATGGGCTGGAGGGAGGCTGGTCAGCCCCGGTGAAAGGCGCGATCGGCTGGACCAGCATCGACGTGCCGTTCAGCGCGCTTCAGCCGGTCAAGATGGGTAATCGCGCGGGCAAGCCATGGTCCGGCGACGATATCGTGCAGGTCGAGCTCGGCGGCACACGCGCGGGCGGCGCGCCGATGACCTTCACGATCGACAATATCCGCTTTTACTAAGCCGCACGCGCCGGCCGCCTCTCGATCAGGTGGCCGGCACCAGCGCCTGTTCCAGCAGGCCGCGCCCGATCACCTTCAGCGCCAGTGTTTCCTCCGCGCCCTCGAAGATCGACAGCACGCGCGCATCGATCCAGTAGCGGCTGACGGCGCTTTCCTCGGCATAGCCCATGCCGCCGTGGATCTGGAGCGCCTCGCGCGTCACCATTTCGGCGGAGCGGCAGGCCAGCAGCTTGGCAAGGCTCGCCTCCATCCGCCCGCCGCCCTCGTCAAGCGCACGCCCCACGGCATAAGCGAGGCTGCGGCAAGCAGCGAAGCGCGCCGCCATCTGCGCGATCTTCACCTGCGTGAGCTGATAATCGGCCAGCGGTGCGCCGAATACCTTGCGGTCTTTCGCATAAGCGATTGCCGCTTTCAGCGCCGCACGCATCACGCCCAGCGCCCTGCCCGCCGTCTGAATACGCCCCCCGGTCATGCCGGCCATGGTGAGATAGAAACCGCGCCCGAGGCCAGCCGCGCCGCCAACGACATTCGCATCGGGCACGAAGAAATCCTCGAACGCAAGATCGAAGGAATGCATGCCGCGATAACCGACCGTCGGAATCGCGCGCCCATGAAGCGCGCCGCCGCCGGGCTGTTCGTAAGTGAATTCATGCCCGTCGAACGAGGGTTTTTCGACCAGCAGCAGGCTCAACCCGCGATAGCCGAGCGATCGATCGGGATCGGTGCGGGTGACGACCATCAGCAGCCCCGCCTTGCCCGCGAAGGTGCACCATGTCTTGGCACCATTGATCAGCCACCCGCCCTCGACCGGCGTGCCGCGCAACGTCAGCCCGGCAACGTCGGAACCGTGGTCCGGCTCGGTGATCGCGATCGCGCATAGCGGGTCGCCCGTCGCGATGCGTGGCAGCCAATGCGCCTTTTGCTCCTCGGTCCCGCCCGCCACCAGCGCCCGGCTGAGGATTTCCGGTCGCGTGATCAGGCTGCCCGCCGCCGCCAGCGACGCTTCGGACAATGCCTCGGTCACCGCGATCATCATCGGCGTGTTTTCGCCCTCGGCCGGGGCGGAGCCGCCGAATTGTTCGGGGATGGAAAGCCCGAACACCCCCATCTCGCGCATCGGCCCGAGCAATGTTTCGGGCACGGTCAGATCGCGGCGATGGATATCCTCGGCCAGCGGCGCGACGATATCGTGCGCGAAGCGGCGAAAGGCGTCGCGCGCCAGCAGCGTCTGCTCGTCGAGCGGAACATCGCCCAATTCGCCGGTCGCATCGGCGACAGCCTGCCCCAGTGACGCAAGTGCTTCGGGCGCACCCGCATCGCGCCGCAGTCCGCGTGCGTCATGGCCGACGGCATCCAGCGGAGCCATCGGCAGCCCCATCGCGAGATAGATGCCCTCCAGCCGCCCGAGAACCGCGGGCACCACCTCCGCCGCGAAGGCAACGCCAAGCCGCGTATCGAGCGCGGATCGCTCGATCTCATCCGAGGTGGCGTGACGGGCGGCAAGCAGGTCCGCATAGCTCAAGGCGAGATCATAAGTGACCGCCTGATGCGCATCGAGCGCATCGCTGTGCAATCGCCCGTCGGAGGAGCAGGCAGCAGCCACCGCCTCCACCGCAATCGTCAGTGCGGCATCGAGCGCGGCCAGTGCCGCGCCCGCCGGAAATCGCTCCATCACGGCTTCGCTCCCCATAAACCGCGCTCAGTTAGGGGGAATATTCACCAACCGCCAGCGTCACGCGCGCGACCCTGCGCGCGTGACGAAGCGGGCCGCTTAACCCTGCCGGCCGCGCGGGCCGCCTGGCTTGCGCCCCGGCCCCTTCCCGAACCCGCCGCCCTCGCGCGGCGCGCCACGCGGATGCGCATGCGGGCTGCGTCCGGGGGCGCCAGTCCGCGGGCGACGCGGCGCCTGATGGTCACCGCGCGCACCGGGCGGTGGCGGACCATCGGACGGCTCGATCCGCACGCCATGTTCGTCGTCTTCGCTACCGGCGGTGCGGGCAAGCGCGGCATTGAACTTCGCGGCGATGGCACGCGGAATCTGGAAATGGGTTTGCGACGGCCCAATGCGGATCGCGCCGATCTCGTTGCGCGAAACATGGCCGCGCCGGCAGATAAGCGGCAGAATCCAGCGCGGATCGGCATTCTGGCTCCGGCCGATATCCATGCGGAACCACGTCACATCGTCAAAGCCGGGGCGATGACGCTCCTGCTGCGCCGCGCGACGCGCCTCGGGCGTATCCTCCATCATCTCCTCGGGCGCGGGCATTGCGGCGCGATGCGCGCGGACCAGGGCGGCGGCGATATCCTCCGGCGAACGCTCGGCGAGCAGCTTCGCCCCGAGCAGCCGGTCCTCCTCGTCGAAGGTCGTCGGTTCGAGCAGCGCGGTCAGCAGGCGTTCGCGGTCCTGCGCCCGGATCGCTTCCGGGGTTGGGGCGGAGATCCATTCCGCGTTGATCCGCGCGCCACGCAACATCGATTCTACGCGCCGGCGCATCGGATAAGGCACCACCATCACGGCGGTACCCTTCTTCCCCGCGCGACCCGTGCGCCCCGAACGGTGCTGCAACGTCTCCGCATCACGCGGAATCTCGACATGGACGACGAGGCTCAGGCTCGGCAGATCGATCCCGCGCGCGGCAACGTCGGTAGCGACGCAGACTGCCGCACGACGATCGCGCAATTCCTGCAACGCGCGGTTACGCTCCGATTGCGAATGCTCGCCGGACAGCGCAACGGCGGTGAAGCCGCGCTCCAGAAGCGTGGCGTGCAGCCGGCGCACATTGTCGCGCGTGGCACAGAACAACATAGCGGTTTCAGCGCCGTGAAAGCGCAGCAGGTTGACCACTGCCGCCTCGATCTCGGACGGCGAAACGGTCACCGCCTGATAGGCGATATCCCCATGGCCACGCTCTTCGCCCGTAGTCGCCAGCCGCAGCGCGTCGCGCTGGTAGCGCTTCGCCAGCGCGACGATCGGGCGCGGCATGGTTGCGGAGAACAGCAGGGTCCGCCGGGTTTCGGGGGTGGCGTCGAGGATTTCCTCGAGATCCTCGCGAAACCCCATGTCGAGCATCTCGTCGGCCTCATCGAGCACCGCTACGCGCAGCGCCGACAGATCGAGCGCGCCGCGTTCGAGATGGTCGCGCAGGCGCCCCGGGGTGCCGACGACGATATGCGCGCCGCCGCGCAGCACGCGGCGCTCCTTCGACGCGTCCATACCGCCGACGCAGGTGGCGATGCGCGCGCGCGCCTTGCCGTAAAGCCACTCAAGCTCGCGACTCACCTGCAGCGCCAGTTCGCGCGTCGGCGCGATCACCAGCGCGAGCGGCCGTTCGGCATAGGGCATGGTCGCCTCGTCGCCGAGCAATTCGGCGCCCATCGCCAGCCCGAACGCAACCGTCTTGCCGGAGCCGGTCTGTGCGGAAACAATCAGGTCGCGCCCGGCCGCCTCGGGATCGATCACGGCCGCCTGCACGGTCGTAGGCGCGGCATAGCCACGCTCGGAAAGCGCCTCGGCAAAAACGGGCGGAAGATTGGAAAAGGTCATGAAACTCACGGATTATCTGGCCGCGAAAGGCCGTGGACTTAAATATCAGCGGCCGTCGAAGCACCCACCACGGCTGCTCTGAAACCCGTTGAAGCGAGATCGGTGCAGACGCAGAGCAGCGCGGACACTCGGCTGAGGGCGCTAGCGGATCGAGCTGTCATCGATCAGGCCCCATATCACAGGTGTCGCGCTCATTCCATCGCGGATTGCAACACGCGCAATCGCGGCGGTTTTACCCCTCCGCGCGCGCGGCATAACGCCGCGCGAGGATCGAACAGACGATCAATTGCATCTGGTGATAGAGAATGATCGGCAGCATGATCATGCCCAATGCCGGGCTGGCGCCAAACAGGATCTTCGCGATCGGCGCGCCATTGGCGAGGCTCTTCTTCGATCCGCAGAATACCGTCGTCACCTCATCCGGCAACGAGAAACCCCATGCGCGCGAAGCCATCGTGGTCAGCCAAAGGATCAGCCCGAGCAGCAGCGCGGCGATCAACGCGATCTCCGCGATCACCCACGGGGAATAGCTCCACCACAGCCCGGAAGCGGTCGATTCACAGAATGCCGAATAGACGATCAGCACGATCACTCCACGATCGCACAGATTGATGAGCCGCTTGTTCGCCGCGAGCCACCGCGCGATCAGCGGACGCAACAGCTGCCCCGCCGCGAACGGCAGCAGCAAGGTCATCGCCACATCGGCGATCGCGGGCAGGATCGGGAACGACTGGCCGCTCACCGCCGCGACCGTCGCGACCAAAGTAGGCGTTACGGCCATGCCGATGATGCCGGAGAGCGATGCGTCGAACACCGCCGCCGGCACGTTCCCGCGCGCCATGCTCGTCATCGCCACCGACGACGAGACGGTCGAGGAAAGCGCGCACAGGAAAAAGATGCCCAGCCGCACCTCGTAATCGAGCACGGATTTCAGCCCGAAGAACAATGCGAAGCCGATTAGCGGAAACAGCACGAAGGTGGTGGCCTGCACCGCGACATGGATGCGCCAGTTGGTCGCCCCCGCCTTCAATGCCTGCGGCGATAGATTGGCGCCGTGCAGGAAGAAGACGAAGCCGATGCCCAGCGTCGTCACCAATCCCATATGCAACGGCCCATCGGGCGTTCCGAGATGCGGCGCAATGAACGCCAGCACGATCGCGGCGAGCATCGCCAGCAGGAAACCGTCAATCTTCATGTCTCATCCCGTCGCGGCACCCGTCGCGCGGGTCCATAGGGTCTGCCTGTTAGAAAAGCTAAGGGGCGCCGCTCAGGTCACCGCATCGCGCTGGTGGTATCGCGGATCGCGCCAAGCGCCGGTTTCCATGACATCGGCGAGCACGTCCGCCGCATCCCATACATCGGCATGGCGGACGTATAGCGGGGTGAAGCCGAAGCGGACGATATCGGGCGCGCGGAAATCGCCGATCACCCCGCGATCGATCAATGCGCGCATGATCGCATAGCCATCGGCGTGCGCGAACGAGACCTGGCTGCCGCGCTCGCTCGCGTCGCGTGGAGAGGCCAGCGTGAAGCCGTGGCGCGCGCAACGCTGCTCGACCAACGCGATGAACAATTCGGTCAGCGCGACGGACTTCGCGCGGATCGCCACCATGTCGGCCGCGCGCATCAGATCGAGCCCGACGCCGACCAGCGACAGGCTCACGATCGGCTGCGTGCCGGTGAGGAACTGCCGGATATCGGGCGCGGGCGCATAGCCAGGATCGAAGGCGAACGGCGCTTCATGCCCCCACCAGCCGGTGATCGGCTGGCGCGCCGCGCCCAGATGCCGCTTCGCCACGAACAGGAATGCCGGCGAGCCGGGGCCGCCGTTCAGATATTTGTAGGTGCAGCCCACCGCGAAATCGACATTGCAGCCGTTGAGATCGACCGGCATCGCGCCCGCGCTGTGGCACAGATCCCAGATCGCCAGCGCACCGGCCGCCTGCGCCCGTTCGGTGAGCGCCGCCATGTCGTTGATATGGCCGGTCTTGTAATGAACATGCGTGATGCAGATCGCGGCGGTATCCTCGTCGATCGCATCGGCGATCTCGTGCCGCTCACGCAGCACCACCTCCAGCCCGCGCGCCGCAGCAATCCCCTGCGCGACATAATTGTCGGTCGGGAAGTTGCTCCCTTCCAGGATGATCTTGCGCCGGCCGGGACGCATCGCGCTCGCCGCCCACAACAGCTTGAACAAGTTGACGCTGGTCGAATCCGTCACGACCACTTCGCCATCGTCCGCACCGATCAACGGGGCGAGCGTGTTGCCGAGCGTCACCGGCAGATCGAACCAGCCCGCGCTGTTCCAGCTCTTGATCAGATCACCGCCCCATTCGCGCTCGATCACGCGCGCGGCATGCGCCGGGGCGTCATTGGCCATCGCGCCGAGCGAATTGCCGTCGAGATAGATCACGCCATCGGGGATCAGAAAAGCATCGCGAAAGCGCGCCAGCGGATCGGCCTGATCCTGCGCCACGCACCAGTCGCGCGAAATCTCCGCCGGAAACTCTGCCGCCCGTTCCTCAAACCGCATCAAGACACACCGTTTTCTTCTGAGACATTGCACGGATAGCCCAGCGCGCAGCTTTACGCCTCATATTCCTGCGCACCGATGCCCCTGATTACGGGTGGCGCTTCGAGCGGCGAGCGCCGGGATGGAGCGCGAGCACGAGCGCCACGGCCAGTCCCTCCATCCCGATCCCCCCGATCCATGTCACGATCGCGCGAGCTCGCTCGGCATCGCCCGGGATAATCGCAAGCGAGAGCAACAGCAGCGCGAATCCCGCGAACCGAATGTCGCGCCGCCGCCGCGAAGCTATGTGCCGCCCGAGCCAATGGCTCGCCTGTCGCGGGGTCGCCACGCCGATCAGGACAATCGCGACAAACGCGATCGACAGCGACGCGATCAAGCCGTTTTCCCCGGCGATCGCCCCGCGATGGCGGCGGCGAACGCGTAACAACAGCCGATGCACAATGCTGTCGCGGCGATGGTGAGCCCCAGCGCGTCCGCCCGTCCGGTGCCCGCGCCCCAATCGACCAGCGGTATCGCGATACAGGCCAGCGCGGTTGCGAGCGAAACCTCGCGCCATGCCCGCCGCGCTGGGCGCAACAACGCGAAAAGCAGGATCGCGCCCCACGTCCAGAACACCGCTTTCACCTCGATATTCGGCCGCTGCTCCAGCCCGATCGGCAATATGCGATTGGCGAGGAAATAGGCCGCGAACGCCAATGGCGCGCCACCGACGAAGCCGATGTTGAGCCGCTCGACGATTGCGAAGCCGATGCCCTGGCGTCGCTCCCGCCGCTTGGCCGTCCACAGCAACAGCCCCGCGCCGATCATCGCGGTGAGCATCATCCCGCAGATGAAATAGATCCAGCGCAATGCCAGTTCACCGAAGCGCGCGGTGTGCAGCGCGTAAAGGAAATTGAACGTGCGCAGCGCGGGGCGGCGCTCATCATGCATCGCGATCGGGCGCCCGGTCACCCCGTCGAAGCTGATCGTCTGACGCTGGATGCCGATCCGGCTGTCCTCGGCGCTGGTCACCGATATCACCGCCGCCGCGTCGCCGGGATTGAACACCGCGATCTGCGCGACGCCACCAGCGAACGCTCGTTCGGCCGCGTGCAGCATCGGCCCGACCGGCGCGAGCGGCGCGGGAATGCCGCGCGCGGGCCGCTCCACCGCAGCCGGATAGAGATCGTGGCGCAACGCCGAAACGTCGCCGCGATAGATCGACGCCGCGCCCCACGGCATGATCAGATTGGCCAGCGTCAGCGCGCCGGTAAAGGCGATCATCAGATGGAATGGCAGCGCGGTCACCGCGAACAGATTGTGCGCGTCCAGCCAGCTGCGCTGCCCTTTGCCCGCGCGAAAGGTGAAGAAATCGACGAAGAATCGGCGATGCGCGACGATGCCGGTGAGCAGCGCGAGCAGCATTACGACCGCCGCTGCCCCCGCGAGCAGCCGCCCCCATGGATAAGGCAATTGCAGCTCGAAATGGAGGCGATAGAAGAAATCGCCGCCCAGCGTGTCCCGCACAGCCCCGGGATCGCCGGTGCGCGGATCGAGCCATTTCTGGACGAAGCCGCTGCCGCCATCGCTCCACACCGCATAACTGGTGGCGGAGCGCGCGTCGGCCGGCTGGATATACCACATCGATGATTTGGCCGCGTGGCGCGACAGCCAGTCGATCACCGCGCTCCCTGCCTCGGCGCTACCAACCGCGCAGCACCGCACCTCTGGCCGCATCCAATTGCCGATCTCGGCCCGAAAAACGCTGAGCGTCCCCGCCAGCACGATGGCGAACAACAACCACCCGACAATCAGGCCGGACCAGTCGTGCAGCCACGTCATCGCATTGCGAAAGCCCGATTTCACGGGCGCCACCCCGCCGCCAGTGCGATGCCGCCGGCTAGCATCGCGGCGAGAATGATCCCCGCCCACGCCCGCCCGGCATTACGTGCCGCGAAGCAGCCCATCATCGCGATCGGCAATGCGAGCAGCGCGATCATCGTCGCGGTCGTCCCCGCTTCCTCTCGCGACATCGGCAGCACCCACGCCAGCGCGATCGACAGGATCACCGCCACGCCATAGCCGCCCGCCACCGCCGCCACCGCGCGCGACAGCACCGCCAGACGATAACGCGGGGATAGGGCGCGGCGTGGTTTCACCAATGAAAGCCGATCGTCCCCTGCACGGTGCGCCGCTGGCCATACCAGCACCAGCCGACGCCGCCGAGGTAGCAGCTCGTGAGAAATTTCCGATCGAAGATATTCGCCGCGTTCACACCGATCTCCAGCCCGGCCAGCCGCGGGTTGGCACGGCCGAGGTCATAGCGCACCACCGCGTCGAACAGGGTGTAAGACGGCGTGTTATAATCGCCCGCCGCCACCGTGCCGCCGAAATCGCCCGCGGAGACGGTTCCGCCATAAACCTTGTCGACCCAGCGCATCCCGCCGCCCAGCGTCAACCCGGCGAGTTGCCCGGCCGGGGGTGACCAGTCGACGTTGAGCGCGGCATTGCCCTTGCCCACCCCGATCAGCCCCTTGCCGATATTGGCCGGGGTTTCGTCATCGCGCACTGTCTTCACATTCTGGTGGCTGAATGCCGCGCGGATGGTGAAGCCGTTGGGCAGCGGCACCGTCGCCTCCGCCTCCACGCCCTCCGATCGCACCTCGCCCGATTGAGTGGAGAAGCTGCTGTTCGGGATCGCGGTCAGCAAATTGGTCTGCTCGATGCGGAACCACGCGGCGGTCAGCAGGATTCGCGTGCCGGGCGGCTGGTATTTCACCCCCGCCTCGATCTGGCGTCCCAGCGAGGGGCTAGCGCCGACGATGCCGCCACTGGCCTGCTGCACCTGCCCGATCTGCGGCTCGAACGACGTGGAATAGCTCGCATAAGGAGCAAGCCCGATCGGCGTCATGTAAAGGCCGCCGACGCGCCAGGTGAACTTCTTGTCGTGCTGCGTCGCGCCATTGACGGTATCGGCCCAATCGTGCCGTCCGCTGAGGGTCAGGCGCAGCCCCTCCCACGCGATCTGATCCTGCGCGTAAAGGCCGGTCTGCCGCAGCCGCGCGTCATATTCGTAAGCCGAGCCGATCGCCGCCGGGCTCAGCGGCACGGGGGTAGTGCCGTAAACCGGCGCATAAGCGTTGATCGGCGTGACCATCTGCCCGTTCACGACATTGTCGAACGCCGCCAGCTCCGTCGAATGCGCCACCTGCCGATCGACGCCAAAGATCAGATGATGCGTCAGCGGCCCGGTTTTGATCTCGCCAGTCAGCTGATTGTCGAACGTCCAGTTATGCATGGCCTCGTTCGATGCATAAGCGGCGCGTTCGAACGTGGTGAGCGTCGCGTCGGTCGGCGTTCCCGTCTGGTAGATCGCGCCGAGCCGTGTCGACACATATTGATAGCGCCCGCTCGATCGGAACGCCCAGTCCCCACCGAAGCGATGCGTGAAGATATAGGTCAGCCCGGTTTGCTCACGATTGAAGAAATCGCCCGGCTCGCCATCGGCGAAGCTGGTCGAAATCCACCCGTTTGGATTGGCGAAGAGCGTGCCGAGCGCGGGCGCGCTGCCGTAATTGCCGTTCTGCGGATCATGTGAATAAGCCGCGAGCAGCGTCAGCGTGGTATCGCTCCCCGCGCCAAGCGTCACCGCGCCGCTCACCGTTTCGCGACGGCGCTTGCCGAAGCTCTGCTGCGTATCGGCGCCGTTCACCGCACCATAGACGCGCCACTCTACGCCCTTGGAAAGCCTGCCCCCGACATCGGCATCGACGTCATAGAGATTGTACGTGCCATAGGTGCCGGAAACCGCCCCGTAGAAATCCTGATCGAGCGGCAATTTGCTGGAGATCCCGACCAGCCCGCCGGGGCTGGACTGACCGTAAAGCACCGAGGCAGGCCCCTTCACCACCTCGATCCGATCGATCCGCGACACGTCGATCTGCTGATCGGCATAGCCGGTCGCGCTGGTGAACACCTTCAGCCCATCGAGATAGCGCGGCGCATCGAACCCGCGCAGTTTGAACTGATCGTAAATCTCGGCATTGGCTCCGCGCGTTTCCGGCGTGATGCCGGCGACATAACGCAGCGCCTGATTGAGATTGGCGAGGCCCAGATCGCGCAATTCTTCGCCGCTGATCACGCTGATCGACTGTGGCGTCTCGACCACCGGCGTGTCCGATTTGGTGCCGGATGAGGCCTGCCCCTCCGGTCGCGCGCCGCGCACCACCACGTCATTGGCTGACTGGTCCGCGCCGCTCGCGTCATCCGCCGGCGGGGCGGCGCTGGCGGAAACGGCGGGCAGGAACGCAAGCAGCGCCCCACTAGAAAGCAGCGAAGTCAGGAAAGATGCGCGCATCGTCACCACCAGGTTTTGAGTGGGCGGCGCTATGATCATATTGCGATTGATTTGCAATAGCTGAAAATGAACCTTTTGTAATCTTGCCCGTCTCACGAGCGCACGGCGGCGCCATCACCCCCCACACCTCGCCATAACCGGCAGCGACACTCGATTATTCCGGTGTGTGAACAAATCCGGCTGTGTTAGCGTTCTGTGGCTTTCCGTCGCGTGTCGACGATCGCGTGGCCGCCCTCACGCGGTTGGGCGGCGTTGCGATCTTAAGCCTCGTTCATCCGATTGGTGCCAGCCCGATGACGATAGAAAGCGTGAGCAAGGAGAGTAAGCGGTCGGCCGATCGCCCGGCCGCTCCGTCGCTGGGCGATCGCTATATCGCCGTGCGCGAATTGACCACCGCGCTGGCCGCGCCCCTATCCGATGCCGATGCCACCGTGCAGTCGATGGAGGATACGTCCCCCACGAAATGGCATCTCGCGCATACGACATGGTTCTTCGAAACCTTCGTACTGCGCGATTTCGTCGCCGGTTATCGCCTGTACGATGATCGCTTCCCGTTCCTGTTCAACAGCTATTACGAGGCCGAGGGGAAGCGGCATGGCCGCGCGCGGCGTGGCATGATCACCCGGCCGACGCTGGATGGCGTGCGTGCCTATCGCGCCGCGATCGATGCTGCGCTGCTCGATGCGCTGCCGCGATTGCCGGCCGACGCGCTCGAACTGGTGCGGCTGGGTTGTCACCACGAGCAGCAGCATCAGGAACTGCTGCTGACCGATATCCTCCACCTGCTTTCCGAAAACCCGATCGAGCCCGCATTGTGGCCGACAAATCTTCGCCGCCCGGCCGCCATGCCGGGACCGACAGCCTGGATCGAACATCCCGGCGGCGAGGCGTGGATCGGCCATGACGGCGCGCATTTCGCTTTCGATTGCGAAGGCCCGCGCCATCCGACCTTGCTCGCCCCGCACGCTATCGCCACCCGCCCCGTGACCAACGGCGAATGGGCGGATTTCATCGCCGACGGCGGCTATGCGACGCCATCGCACTGGCTCTCCGATGGCTGGGCCTGGGTGCGGCGCGAGGACGTTGCTGCGCCGCTCTATTGGGAAAAGCGCGATGCGGGGTGGACGAGGTTCGGGCTGGATGGGCGTCACCCGATCGATCCTGCCGCGCCGGTGACGCATATCAGCTTCTTCGAGGCCGATGCCTATGCCAGTTGGGCGGGCGCACGCCTGCCGACCGAGGCCGAGTGGGAAGCCGCCGCGAGCACGCACGATCCCAGCGGCGGCAACCAGCTCGATGGAGCCGGGCCGGTCGAGCCGCATTCCTCCTCCCGCCCGGCGTTTTTCGGCGATGTGTGGGAATGGACCGGCAGCGCCTATCGCCCCTATCCCGGCTTCAGGGCCGCCGCCGGGGCGGTCGGCGAATATAATGGCAAGTTCATGAGCGGCCAGTTCGTGCTGCGGGGCGGATCATGCGCGTCGCCGCGCGGCCACGTTCGCGCCAGCTACCGCAATTTCTTCTACCCACACCAGCGCTGGCAGTTCACCGGCGTCCGGCTCGCGAAGGATCTGTGATGCTCAAGCGCGAATTGGACGATGAAACCAGCGCCGGCCCCAACCCGGCGTTTCTTGCCGATGTGATCGAGGGTTTCGCCCAGCGCCCGCGCGCGATCCCGGCGCGGTGGTTCTACGATCATCGCGGCTCGGAGTTGTTCGAGGAGATTACCGCCCTTCCCGAATATTATCCGACGCGCGTCGAAACAGCGCTGCTGCGCGCGATCGGCGGCGAAATCGCGGCATACACCGGGCACGGCCGCGCGGTGATCGAATTCGGATCGGGATCATCGACCAAGACGCCGCTGCTGCTCGAAGCGGTCGCCGCCTCGGCCTATGTCCCGATCGATATCTCGGGCGAGTTCCTCCGCGAATCCGCGCATGCGCTTTCCTTGCGTTTTCCGGCACTGCCGATCCACCCGCTCGCCACCGATTTCCTGAAGCCGATCGCCTTGCCGGCGGAGGTGCGCGATCTGCCCAAGCTCGGCTTTTTCCCTGGATCGACCATCGGCAATATGATCCCCTTCGCCTCGACGGATCTGTTGCGCACGATGCGCCGAACGCTGGGCGAAGGCGCGATGCTGGTGATCGGGATGGATCGGCTCAAGGATCAGGCGACGCTTGAGCGCGCCTACGACGATGCCGCCGGCGTCACCGCGGCGTTCAATCTCAATCTGCTCGCGCGCGTCAATCGAGAGCTTGACGGCTCGATCCCGCTCGACGCTTTCCGCCACCACGCGATCTGGAATGCCGATCGTGCGCGCATCGAAATGCATCTCGAAGCAACGCGCGACATCGCCTTCACCATCGCCGGGCGGCCGTTCGAAATCGCACGCGGAGAGACGATCCACACCGAAAACAGCCACAAATACGGGCCGCGCGATGCCCGCATCCTGCTGCGCTCCGGCGGCTGGACGCCGCTCGCCGAATGGACCGATCCGGACGACATGTTCGCCATCTATCTCGCGGAAGCGCAGGCGCAGCGCCGCGCGCCGTGAACATCGGGTCAGGCGTAACCTCGCGATGACACACCGACGCGCCGGACCAGCCCGGGAAGCGCCACCCCCAGCGCCGCCGCGCGAAAGAGATAGCTCGCCAGCAACGCGATCCACACGCCGGCCTCGCCCTGCCCCCGCAACATCATGTCCGTGGCGAGATAGAGCGCCAGCGCGACGATCGCGGCATTGCGCAGCGTGCGCCCCTCCGTCGCGCCGATGAAGATGCCGTCGAGCAACCAGCTCGGCATTCCGAGCAACGGCACCAGCGCGCAATAGGGCACCAGCGCGATCGCCTGCGCCTGCACCGCCGGATCGCGCGTTACGAGCGGGATCAGCCACGGCGCCGCGATGGCGATGCCGGCCGAGAACGGCAGCGCGCCCGCCAGCGAGAATTCGCCGGTCAGTCGCGCGGCGCGCAGCATCGCCGGGCGCGAGCCGGCCCCGATCGCCGCGCCGACGCGCGCCTCGGCAGTGAAGGCAAAACCGTCGAGCACGAACGCGCTCACGCTGACGAACAGCATCAGCACATGGTTGGCGGCGAGCGGCACGGCGCCCAGCCGCGCGCCGGCGCGCGCAAACCAGGTGAACAGCAAGAGCAACGCAACGGTGCGGATCATGATATCGGCGTTGACCGACAGCAACCGGCGAAACGCGCCGGGCGCGAAGATCGTGCCCCGATCGATGCGCCACCAGCCGGGGCCGAGCACGCGCCGCGCCGCCCATAGCCCGATCGCCAGCGCGATCCATTCCGCCAGCGACGTGCCGATGCCCGCGCCGCGCGCGCCAAGCCCAAGGCCGCCAACCAGCAGCACGTCCAGCGCGATATTGACGCCGTTGAACACCAGCTGACAGGCCAGCGCCAGCCGCGTCCGTCCGAGTCCGAGCAGCCAGCCGTTGAGAACGTAAAAGCCCAGCGCGGCCGGCGCGCCGAAAAAGCGCGCCGCAGTGAAGCCGTAAGCCGCATCAGCCGCCGGCGCGGGAACGTGCATCAGCGACAATGCAGTCGGCACGATCACCGGCGAAAGCATCACCAATGCCACGCCGAGCGCCAATCCAAGCAGCAGCGCGCGCAGCAGCAGCGCGCGCAACTCCTCGCCCCCACCCACGCCGAGCGCCTGCGCGGTAAGCCCCGTCACGCCCATCCGCAGAAAGCCAAACGCCCAGAAAATCAGGTTTACGGTCGTGACGCCCAGCGCCACGCCAGCCAATGCCGCGGCATCGCCCGTGCGCCCGATGACGGTGGCATCGACCACGCCGACCATCGGCACCAGCGCCTGGCCGAGAATGATCGGCCACGCCTGAGCGAATATCATGCGGCGGGTTAGCAGGCTCATGCGACCGGCTGATCACACGAACCGGCGGGTGACGTCACGCCCGATCACCCGAATTTTCGTCTATTACGCAACGGGAGAGCGTGATTGGCCACCACGCTCTCCCGCAATTGCCGCCGGGTGCCGGATCAGATCAGGCCACCCGCGCTGCCGCGATCAGCGGCAGCGCACCTGCCCGCGATCGACCGACCGGCCGAGCAATGCGCCACCCGCACCGCCGACGAGCGTGCCGAGCGTGCTGCCGGTCAGCGCGTTGCCGAGCAGGCCGCCCGCGACACCGCCGATCACCAGCCCGGTCGTTCCGTCGTTGCGACGGCAATAATAGCGCCCGTCCCGGCCGCGATAGATGCGATCGTCACGGCCCAGCCGGCGCTCCTTGTAGCGGCCGGGCCGATAGGAATGCGACGCATCCCAGCCCTGCCGATCGCCATTCCAGCGATAGTCGCGCGGCTGCGCGACAGCCGGCGCAGGCAGCGCGACCGGCACGGCCATGGTGATGGCGGCAAGCGCGGCCGCAAATTTGAAACGCATAAGAAATCTCCTTTTGCCGAAATCAGTAACGCTTCCGGCGCACGGTCCGTTCAATTGGGGCCGTTTTCATATCATCGCGGGCCGCCTGCGATCTGCTGGCTCTCGTTCCCGCGCGCGAACGCAGCGTCCGGGTAAACGACGGATTTACCAGAGCTCTTAGTAACCATTCTTTGAGGAAGTAGGGCCAAGGACGGCCTCTGGGCACGAATCAAGGCTCCGGATCGCGTCGCGTGAATGCCATGTGGATCACCTTCGGCGGCCAAAGCCTTTCGGTTCGATGCCGACAGATAAAAATGGCAGCGTTCAAAAAGGGGTCACACATGAAGACGGCATCGGTGCGTGCGTGCATCATGCGGGGAGCGAGCGCGGGCGCATTGCTGCTCGTCGCCAACCCGGCTTTCGCGCAACTCGGCGCGCCGGAGGCGGCCCCGCGCGCTTCATCCGATCACCCCGGCGTGAATCAGCCCGACGCCCCCGAGATCGTGGTGACGGGTTCGCGCATCGCGCGGCCGGAATTCGATACGGTCCAGCCGACACAGGTAATTGGCGCGTCGCAGATCGAAAATCGCGGCTACACCAATGTCGGCCAGGCGTTGAACGAAATCCCCGCTTTTGGCCCCGCGGGCAACAACAGCGCCGGTACGCAATCGCCGTTCGGCCCGGGGCAGACCTTCGTCGACTTCTTCGGCCTCGGTTCGCAACGTACATTGGTGCTGGTGGATGGCCGGCGCTTCGTATCGTCGAATACCGCCACCATCTTCGGCCCGGTCAATCCCGGCACGCAGGTCGATCTCAACAATATTCCGACGTCCCTCATCGACCGGATCGAAACGGTCTCGATCGGCGGCGCGCCAATCTATGGCTCGGATGCGATCGCGGGTACGGTCAACATCATCCTGAAGCGCAATTTCGAGGGGCTGGAACTGGCCGGCCAAAGCGGCATTGCCCAACGCGGCGATGCGCCCAACCAGCAGTTCAGCATCTTGGCGGGTAAGAATTTCGCAGGCGGCCGCGGCAATATCACCATCTCCGGCGAATATGATCGCGGCGATGGCCTGACCGCAGGCGATCGCGCCGTCACCGCGCGCGGCGATTTCTTCGGCACCCCGCCGGCATCGCTCAACTCGCCTTATGCGCAGGTGGTATTTCCCGCACGGCGCTTCACCGCATTCACCGCCGGCGGCGTACCCTTCGCCGCCGACGATTATCTCGCGGCGCGCTCCGGCATCCGTAACGCCGCTGGCCAGCTTCTCCAGTTCGGCTCGTCCGGAACGCTCGTGCCGCTCGATCTCGGCACCGTGATGCGTCAGGGTTTTATCAGCAGCGGTGGCAACGGCTTCGATATGGCCGCGCAATCGAACCTGTTGACCAGTTCCGAACGATATCTGGGCAATGTTCAGGCAAGCTATCAGATCACCGACAACGTCCGCTTATTCGGCGAGGGCTGGTATGCGCGCTCAAAGAGCGTGAATCTGATCGACGAGCCGAATTACAATTCCGCGCTGTTCGATGCTGCCGGGACGATCAACGGCAATATCGTCATCCGGCTCGACAATCCCTATCTCTCCGCCACTGATCGCGCCACGATCGCGGCCAATCTTCCCGCCGGGCAGCAGGAATTCTACCTTGGCCGCGCGCTGTCGGATCTGACGACGGGTCGGGCTGAGGCGACCGTCGAAACCTATCGCTTCGTCGCCGGATTCGACGGCAACGTCGGCCTGTTCGGTCGCGATTTCCAATGGGAGACTTCGGCCGTCTATGGCCGCTCGCAGACGGACGTGCGCGTCAACAAGCTGGTTCAGCAGAATTTCCTCAACGCGCTGGACGCGGTGACCGATGGCGCCGGCAACATCATCTGCCGCCCCGGCGCGGTGAATGCGTCGATCCCGACGATCAGCTCAACCTGCGCGCCGCTCAACGTGCTCGGCTCCGGTCTGGCGAGCAAGGCCGCGCGCGATTACATCTTCGCCACCGCGACGCCGCGTTCGATCAACGAACAGATCGTGTTCAACGCCAATATCAAGGGGCCGGCGTTCACCCTGCTCGGCAATGATGTGAATATCGTCGCCGGCTATGAGCATCGCGAGGAAAAGACACGGTTCGATCCGGGTGCCTATTTCTACGGCGATCCGCAACCGGATGGCTCGCGTGCGCCGTTCGGCCGCTCGATCCCGGTCGATCCGGTCGCCGGCAAGTTCCACACCAACGAGGTGTTCGGCGAACTCGTCGTGCCGTTCGTCACCGCGAAGAACCGCCTCAATTGGCTGCATACGCTCGAATTCGACGGGTCGGCCCGTTATGTCCGCAATTCGCTATCGGGCGGCGACCTTACGTGGAGCGCGGGTGGCCGGATCGGTTTCGTGCCTGATGTAACCTTCCGGGGCAATTTCACCCGTTCGATCCGCTCGCCCGCGATCACCGAAGCGTTCAATCCCAGCTCGCAGGCTTATGACGCCGGCCAGGATCCGTGCGACGCGCGTTTCGTCGGCAATGGTCCGAACCCGGCGGTGCGCAAGGCGAATTGCGCGGCAGCCGGCATCAACACCGCAACCTTCTCTTCCAATTTCAGCAACTTGTACATTCCGGTGACCGTCGGCGGCAATCCGGATCTGCGTAATGAGAAAGCGAATAGCTGGACTATCGGCGCGATCATCCAGCCGCGATTTGCATACAGTTTCTCCCTAGCCATCGACTGGATAAACATCAGCCTCAAGGATGCAATCGTCAATCTGGACGGCGCCTCGATCCTGAACGCATGCTATGATTCCGCAAGCTATCCCAACGCGTTCTGCAAATTGTTCAATCGCGATGCCAATGGCCAGCTCACCACGATCCGCGAGGGTTATTATAACGCGGCGAGCTACAAAACGGCCGGGTTGCAGGCAACCGCATCCTATCGCCTGCCGCTGGAGCGCATCGGCTTTGAGAATACGGGCGTGCTCGGCGTCGCAGTGAATTACTTTTATCGCGACAAGCTGGAAACGCGGATCGGCACCGACGACATTGATCACATCGCCGGCGAAGTGGGATATCCGCGCAATTCTGGCACCGCGAACCTCAGCTACGACAGCAAATCACTCGCTCTGCTGTTGCAGGCGCAATATGTCGGCGAGAGCAAATTCGACATGGATGCCGCGCCGAACTCCGCCAACATTACGGGGGTAAGCGACTGGTGGCTTTTCAATGCCACGGTCGGCATCAAAGTGAATGAGCAGTTTGGGCTGAAGTTCATCGTGGACAATGTGTTCGACGCAACCCCGCCTTACCCCGCCCCGCTCGGCGGCGGCACAAGGACGTATTTTTCAGGGATCATGGGGCGCTACTTCAGCGTCGCGGCGCGGGTGAAATTCTGACTCAGCGCTGCCGTTATGGGGCTAACGCGGGCGATACACTATCGCCCGCGTTAGCCCCCAGCAGAGCCGGGCCCACTTGCGTCGCGCCACGCGCACGACTATGGCCCGCCGCACCGCTTTCCACTTCCGGGGTAATGCAGCTCGGAATGGCGATGTGGCACTAGCCGAAGGCAGACGCTTTCGAGGCGTTGCGGGTGTAGCTCAATGGTAGAGCAGAAGCTTCCCAAGCTTACGACGAGGGTTCGATTCCCTTCACCCGCTCCATCCCCCTGTCCGCCGACGCTCGTCTTCGTCTAGGCAGACC
Organism: Candidatus Sphingomonas colombiensis; assembly: GCA_029202845.1. NCBI lineage: Bacteria > Pseudomonadati > Pseudomonadota > Alphaproteobacteria > Sphingomonadales > Sphingomonadaceae > Sphingomonas > Candidatus Sphingomonas colombiensis. The sequence goes on from CP119315.1 coordinate 552,506, forward strand.
CTGAAAATCCACGGTATTTAGCGGTTGTCAGGCCGCAAGCGTTCATCCGCATTCGCAATCAATCACCTCTCGCTGGCGGTAATTTGAGGGTACCAACCCCCGCTTCGATGCTCCAATTGAACGACATTGCCCGCATCGCGGTGCTGCGCGGCTCGCGGCGCAGTGCTCGTGAAAAGTTCGTCGACCGACCTGCTCAATACTTTTCCGGAAAAGGCGGCCCAGTAAAACTCCGAACGCTAGCGGGCGACAAACCACGAGACCTGCGCCATCCGCTCTGCATCCCAGAACTATCGGCCAATTGATGGCCGCATTTGGTTACGATGGGTCATCTCGCTGAACTACGGACGCGACCCGTTTCACCCGGCCGCGTCCGTGCTCGTCAGAGATGTTTCTTCACCTCGCCTTTTGCGTCACCGATGCCCTTCTGGACATGGCCCTTCGCATTTTGCGCAATGCCCTCCGCCTCAAGCTTGTGATCGCCGGTTGCCTTTCCGATGGCTTCCTTGGTCTTGCCAACCGCTTCGTTGGCGAGGCCCTTGGCCTTGTCCTTGAACTCACCCATGATTTTCTCTCCACGCGGCAAACGCGCCACGCGAGATCAATGTTCGCAACCGATGGTTCGATCCGCCGCTAGCAACATCTTAGCGGTTCAAAATACCGCACCATCTCAAAGCTATCGCCACGCCGCTCACGCCATTTCGACCGCTGCGAGATAGCCAGTGAGCCGCTCGGCGGCGCCACGAGGAACGTGAAGCCCCAGCTTGCTGCGGCGATAAAGTACGTCCTCCGCAGTCCTCGCCCATTCCTGCGCGCGCAGGTAATCGACCTCGCGCGCGGTGAGCCCACCACCAAAATCCTCGCCCAGATCAGCCGGCGTGGCAGCATCCCCGAGCACCGCATCGATCCGTGTACCATAGGCATGCGCGAGGCGACGGAGCAGCGCAGGCGGCTGCCCCGGTCGCGCTCGCTCCACTTGGGCGAGGAAGGCTTCGAAATCCGCGGCCGGCATGTCGCCGCCGGGTAGCGTAGCCCCCGCCGTCCAGGCCGCCCCGGCACCGGGAAGATGCACGGCGAGATGCTGCATCGCGTGCTCCGCGAGCTTTCGGTACGTGGTGATCTTGCCGCCGAACACGCTGAGCAGCGGCGCCCGCCCCACCCCCGCATCGAGATCGAGCACATAGTCGCGCGTAACGGCGGAGGCGTTGCCAGCCTTGTCGTCATAGAGCGGGCGAATGCCGGCATAGCTCCACACGATATCCGCCTCGTCTATCGACCGCGCGAAATAATTATTGACCGTGTCGAGCAGATAGCGCGTCTCGCCCTCGCTGATCTCCGCGCGACCGGGCGCACCATCCCATGGATCGTCGGTCGTGCCGATCAGCGTGAAGCCGTCCTGATAGGGCAAGGTGAAGACGATGCGGCGATCCGCGTTCTGCAGCATGAAGGCGTGATCGCCCTCATAGAGCCGCGGCACTACGATATGACTGCCCTTGATCAACCGCACGCCACGTTCGACCCGCGCGCCCGGCACGCGCGCGAGCACGTCGGAGACCCATGGGCCGGCGGCGTTGACGAGCACGCGCGCACGGATCGTGCTTTCACCACCGGCATCGGCAATCGTCGCCGACCAGACGCCCCCCTCCCGCCGCGCCGAGATCAGCCGGGTGCGCGTGCGGATATCCGCGCCACGATCGGCCGCATCACGCGCATTGAGCACGACGAGGCGGCTGTCATCCACCCGGCAATCGGAATAGACGAACGCAGTACCGTGCGGATCGGCCAAACCCGCACCATAGGCGCTTCGATCGAGCCGGATCGTCTCCGTCCCGGGCAATTTCTTGCGGCCACCGAGATGGTCGTAGAGAAACAGCCCAAGGCGGACCATCCACGCCGGGCGCGGCGAATGCGTCTGCGGTAGCACGAAGCGCGTCGGCCAGATGATGTGCGGCGCCATCCCCCACAGCCGCTCACGTTCGATCAGCGCCTCGCGCACCAGCCGGAACTCGCCATATTCGAGATAGCGCAAGCCGCCGTGGATTAGCTTGGTCGACGCCGACGAGGTGTAATTGGCGAGATCGTCCTGCTCGACCAGCAGGACTGACAGACCCCGGCCAACCGCATCGCGCGCGATCCCCGCGCCGTTGATCCCACCGCCAACCACCAGCAGATCGACCATTGCGTCTGTCGTCTCGTCGTTCATACGTTCAGGCTAAGGCCCAAATCGTTGACGGGCGAACAAAAAAAATCGAGCATCCCAACTGGCATATCGGTGGGGAGACGAAGGTGGGGAAGACGCATATCCTGGCAATCGACCAGGGCACGACCTCCACCCGCAGCGTCGTTTTCGATCACCGCGCGCGCCGCGTCGCCACTACACAGATCGAGTTTCAGCAACATTATCCCGCCCCCGGCTGGGTCGAGCACGATCCCGAGGATATCTGGCGCGACACGCTCGCCACCGCACGTCAGGCGATTGCGAAAAGCGGCATCGGCGCGGACGGGATCGCCGCGATCGGCATTACCAACCAGCGCGAGACGACATTGGTGTGGGAGCGTGCGACCGGCAAACCAATCCACCGCGCTATCGTATGGCAAGATCGGCGCACGGCGGAACATTGCCAGCAACTCAAAGCTGCTGGCGCGGAGCCGGAAGTGCGTGCACGCACCGGGCTGCTGATCGATCCCTATTTCTCAGCGACCAAGATCGCGTGGATTCTCGATAATGTAACCGGTGCGCGAGCGCGCGCCGAGCGCGGCGAACTCGCCTTCGGGACGATCGACAGCTTCCTGTTGTGGCGGCTGACCGGAGGGAGGGTCCACGCGACGGATGTCACCAATGCCTCGCGCACCTCGTTGTGGAATATCCGCGACAATTGCTGGGACGAGGAAATGTGCAGGTTGTTCGGTGTGCCGCGCGCCCTGCTGCCCGAGGTGCACGACAACGCCCACATTTATGGCACCACCGCGCCGGAGCTGTTCGATGCTGCGATCCCGGTAGCGGGGATTGCGGGGGATCAGCAGGCGGCGTTGTTCGGACAAACGTGTTTCGCCCCGGGCAGCACCAAAGTGACCTATGGCACCGGCTGCTTCATGCTTCTCAATACCGGTGAGCGGGCGATCCTGTCGGACCACCGGCTGCTGACGACGCCAGCCTATCGCATCGACGGGCGCACCTCTTATGCGCTGGAGGGATCGATCTTCGTCGCGGGCGCGGCGATCAAATGGCTACGTGACGGGATCGGTGTGATCACCCATGCAAGCGATACCGATGGCATGGCGACGCAACTACCTGACAATGGCGGCGTCTATATGGTCCCGGCCTTCGTCGGGCTGGGCGCGCCGCATTGGGATCCGGCTGCGCGCGGCGCGATCTTTGGGCTGACGCTCGGATCGACGCAGGCGCATCTCGCCCGTGCCGCGCTGGAGGCAGTGGCCTATCAAACGCTCGATCTGGTCACTGCGATGGTGGAGGACGGCAGCGCGCGCCCGGCGACGTTGCGCGTCGATGGCGGCATGGCGGCGAACGACTGGCTGTGTCAATTCCTCGCCGATCTGCTCGAAGCTCCGGTCGAGCGCCCCGAGGATCTGGAAACCACCGCACGCGGCGCCGCCTTCCACGCGGGGCTCGCGGTGGGCTTGTGGTCGGGGCTCGACGAACTCGCGTCGCTCTGGTCACGCGAGGCATGTTTCGAGCCCGCAATGTCGGCGGAAACCCGCGCCCCGCTGGTGGCGGGCTGGAACGACGCACTCAGCCGCACCTTGCGCCGGGGCTGAATCGGGCCCCGGCGCGCGACCGGTTCAGCGCCCCGCCATCACCGGCTGCTCCAGCCCCGCGCTGGCAAGCTCACGCTCCGCCTGGGTGAAGCCGTAAGCCGGCACGATCGCGCCATCGCGCGCCGACACCTCGGGCCATTGCGTGACGAGCCTGTCGCCCGCATCCTCGGTATGGCCGACATAGAGGCCGGGCGTCAGCGTCACCTCGGCCGTCGCGAAATGCCCCGCACCGGCGCACAGGATCGCACGCGTCGGCGCGTCCTGCCCGACCAAGGCGAGCAGCCCCGGACTGACCAGCGCCGGATCAAGCAACCGCAGGCTCTCGTCCGAAAGCACACCATGCGTCATCTGCGTCGCGGCTGTCGGTGCAAGCGAGTTCACGCGGATGTTATATTTCTCACCCTCGATCGCCAGCGTCTGCATCAGGCCGACGAGCGCCATCTTCGCCGCGCCGTAATTCGCCTGACCAAAGTTGCCGTACAGGCCCGACGACGACGTAGTCATAACGATGCGGCCGTAATTCTGCGCCCGCATCGTTTCCCACACCGCCTTGCTGCAAATCGCCGCCCCCATCAGATGGACATCGACCACCAGCCGGAAATCATCGATCGTCATCTTGGCGAAGCTCTTGTCGCGCAGGATGCCGGCATTGTTGACGAGGATATCGATCCGCCCCCAGCGCGTAACGACCGTATTGACCAATGCGGCAATCGCTGCCTCATCCGTAACGGATGCCGCGATCGCGATCGCCTCGCCGCCGCTTTCGACGATTTCCGCCGCGACCCGCTCTGCCGCATCCAGCGCGAGATCGTTGACGACCACCCGCGCACCCTGGCGCGCAAGATACAGCGCATGCGCCCGCCCGAGCCCGCCCCCGGCGCCCGTCACGATTGCCACATTACCAGTCAGCGACATCCATTCCCTTCCCATCAAAAGCGGAAAGGGAACTCTATCCAATCACTATTTCACTATCAAGGTAGTGAATGTTTTGACGTCTGGTGAGCTTGCCCGCGTTGTGCAAAACTATTCGCAGATCGCGCGGAAACCCGCCGCCATGAATTTCGCCATCCGCTCCTTCACCGCGACGAAATCGTCCGAATGACTCAAGCCGCCAGATAATTTGTCGATGCGGCCGGTCCGGGCAAGCGTCAGCATCAATGCGCCGGTTACGAAGTGATAACCCCAGAAAATGTCCTGCGAACCGCCGTCGGGCAACGCCTTCCGCAGCAACCCGATCAGCCTCAGCACGACCGGATCGAAATGCTCATCCATCAAATTCGCGCCCCATTCTGGGGTATTGGCGACTTGCGCGGTGAGTTGGGCGTAGTTTTTCCACCCCTCCCCGCCCGAGATATAAAGATCGAGATCGGTATCGAGAAACGCGTGCAGCGCGCCCTCGACGGTCGGCTTGCCGCCGCTCGCCGCCTCATATTCATCGAGCGCTTTCATCCGACGCTCGCTCGTCACCACCGCGCGGCGCGCGAACACGGCGTCGAATAGCGCCTTCTTGTCCGAGAAATAGTAATTAAGCAGCGTGTGGTGGACCCCGACGCGCTGCGCGACGTCCTTCAAGGTCACGCCATAAAGGCCATTCTTGGCGAACAACTGTTCGGCGGCGTCGAGAATCTGTTCGATAGTCTCGGCACGTTGCTCAGCCTTGCGAGACGAGCGTTGAGGTTTGACCTTTTGCGTCACCAGCTTTCTCTTTCAGCCCAACGGCCCGACCGTCAAGCGCCTTGGTTGGATCGCAGATCATTCACACACACGATAGTGTGTATTGACACCCGCGATGCGATGCAGCCATGATACTCGATAAGCAAAAAATGACTGCTGGGAGGGGCGGGATGACCAGGAAAATGAAGAGCCGATCCCGGATGTCGGGCGATACATGCAATCGTGATCGCCGGCCACCATCGACGCTCTCCAACCGCCGGGCGCGCTGACGGATGGCAGGCGCTGCCGCAGCCGCTCCGGAAACGGTCGCAACCCCCGCACGCCGCTGGGTGGTGCTTGCCGTCCTCACTTTTGTTTACGTGCTCAATTTCCTCGACCGGCAGTTGCTAGGCATTCTCGCCAAGCCGATTCAGGACTCGCTGCACATCACCGACGGGCAGCTTGGGCTGATCGGCGGGCTATACTTCGCCTTCTTCTATTGCTTCATCGCCATCCCGGTCGGCTGGCTGGCAGACCGTGCCAACCGCGTTACCGTCCTTTCCGTTGCCTGCGCGATCTGGAGCGCGGCGACCGCGTGCTGCGGAATCGCTGCTACCTACCCGCAGCTAGTCGTCGCGCGGATGGCGGTCGGCTTCGGCGAGGCGGGCGGCGTGCCCCCGTCTTACGCACTGATTACCGATACCTTCCCGCCGGGGCGGCGCGGCATCGCATTCGGCATCTACAATCTCGGGCCGCCGATCGGCGCGGCGCTGGGCATCGCTTTTGGCGCGACGATCGCCGCACTGTTCGACTGGCGCGTCGCCTTTGTCGCGATCGGCATCGTCGGGCTTGTCACTGCCGTGTTGCTGCGCATCTTCATGCGCGAACCCGCACGCGGCGCGCTTGATGGACCCGTCGCGACCGCCCTCGAACAGCCCGCAAAGGCCGGCTTCTGGGAAACGGTGCGGATGTTCTTCACCAATCCGGTGCTGATGCTTGCCTCGCTTGGCAGCGGCGCGACGCAATTCGTCACTTATGGCCTTGGCAATTTCGCGGTGCTGTTCCTGATCCGCGAAAAGGGCATGTCGCTGGGCGAGATCGCCATCTGGTACGCGCTCGTCATGCTGATCGGTATGGGCTCGGGAATGCTGGTTTCGGGCCGCGTGATCGATCGCTTCACCCGCCGTTCGCGCGTCGCTTATGCCACCGCACCGGCAATATCACTCGCGCTGGCGATGCCGTTCTACATCGCCTTCGTATGGGCTGAGCAATGGCCACTGGCGCTCGCGCTGCTCACGGTCGTCAACTTCTTCAACTATTTCTACCTCTCGTCATCGGTTGCGCTGGTGCAGGAGGAGGTTCGCCCCGACCAGCGCGTGCTTTCGGGCGCGCTGCTGCTGCTGGTGATGAACTTCATCGGGCTGGGCCTTGGCCCGACCTATGTCGGCGCGGCGAGCGACTGGTTCGCGGCGCGCGGCGTGGCGCATTCGCTCCAGGCCTCGCTCTACACGCTATCGCCATTCTATCTGATCGCGATCGCCCTGTTCCTGTGGCTGGCTCGCGTGCTGCGCGCCGAAGGAAAGACCAACGCATGATCCGTTTTCATCATCTGCTCGCGTTCGGCGTCGCGGCACTGGCCGGCCCTGTCGCCGCGCAAACCGGCCCCGTAGTCAACGCGCCTTCGGGCGCCGTGCGCGGCAGCACGGAGGGCGATCTTCGCGTCTTCAAGGGCATTCCCTATGCCCAGCCGCCAGTCCACGCGCTGCGCTGGCGCGCGCCGGTCGCGATGGCGCGCTGGCAGGATGTGCGCGCCGCGACCGAGTTCGGCGCCGCCTGCATCCAGCCGGCCGTGAAGGCGCCCAACATCTATTCCGGCGATCCGATGCCTACGAGCGAGGATTGCCTCACGCTCAACATCTGGGGCGCCGGCCAATGCGGCCAAGGCGCCGGTGCTCGTGTGGATCCACGGCGGCGCACTGACCAGCGGATCGAGCCGCGAACCGATGTATGACGGGCGCAAGCTCGCCGAGCGCGGCGTGATCGTCGTATCGATCAACTATCGCCTTGGCGTGCTCGGCTATCTCGCCCATCCCGAGTTGAGCAAGGAATCGCCGCAGCGCGTTTCCGGCAATTACGGGCTGCTGGACCAGATCGCCGCGCTCGGCTGGGTGCGCCATAATATCGAGGCGTTCGGGGGCGATCCCGGCAACGTGACGATCATGGGCGAATCCGCCGGCGGCCTGAGCGTGATGTACCTGCTCGAATCGCCGCTGGCGCGCGGGCTGTTCCACAAGGCGATCGCGCAAAGCGCCTATATGATCTCCACCCCCGAGCTTAAGCGCATCGCCTTCGGCGTGCCGTCTGGCGAGGCGATGGGCCAGATGCTGGGGGGCGGGCTGCAAGCACCCAGTCTGGCGGCGCTGCGCGGGCTGGACGGACAGGCCGTTACCGAAGCCGCCGCGAAGATGGGCTTTATCCCGCTCGGCACCGTCGATGGAATGGTGCTGCCGCAACAGATGGTCTCCGCGTTCGACGAGGGGAAGCAGGCGCCTGTGCCGCTGATGGCCGGTTTCAATCAGGGCGAAATCCGCTCGCTCATGGCGCTTGCCCCCAAGGCGCCCGACAGCGCGGCTGCTTATGAGGCAGCGATCCGCGATCGTTACGGCGAACTCGCCGATGCGTTCCTGCGGCTTTACCCAGCGAGCGATTACGAGGAGAGCATTCTCGCGACGACGCGCGACGGGCTCTACAGCTGGACGGCGGAACGGCTGGCGCGCAAGCAGACGGCGCTTGGCCAGCCTGCCTATCTCTACCTGTTCGATCACGGCTATCCCGCGATGGACGAGGCTGGATTGCATGCATTCCACGCCAGCGAATTGCCGTATCTCTTCGGCACGATGGATCGCACCCCGCCACGCTGGCCGCGCATTCCAAGCGACGCACGCGAACAGGCGCTTTCCGATGCGTTGGCGGATTACTGGACGAGCTTCGCGCGCACGGGGCAGCCCGTGGCGCGCGACACGGCGGAATGGTCCGCTTATGGAACAGCAGGCAATTACATGCACTTCGCCGGAGCGCCGCAACCGGCGACCGGGCTGATGCCGGGCATGTACGCGCTCAACGAGGAAGTGATGTGCCGCCGTAAGGCGACCGGCAAGATCGGCTGGAACTGGAACGTCGGGCTGGCCGCGCCGAAGCTGCCGCCAAAAGCGCCCGGTTGCGGCGACTAAATCCGTGTCGCGGGGCGCGATACCTTTACGGTTGATCGCGCCCCGCTCGACCCCGGGCTAAGCGTGCGCCACCGTTGCCGGATCGGCATAGTTTGCGCGGAGCCGGTTCTTATCGATCTTGCCCGAGGCCGCGAGCGGCATCTCGGCGATCTCCACCACCTGTTGCGGGACCCACCAGTCCGCCACCTTGCCGCGAAGCATGGCGAGCAGCGCGCGCGGATCGGTATCGCTGCCCTGCATCTCGACGATCAGCACCGGGCGCTCGCCCCATTTCGCATCGGTGCGACCGATCACCGCGACATGGCGCACCGCAGGATGCGTGCCGACGATCGCCTCAATTTCGGTCGGGTTGATCCACTCGCCGCCCGATTTGATCAGATCCTTGGCGCGGCCGTTGATCGTCAGATTGCCGCCCGCGTCGATCGTCGCGAGGTCGCCGGTATCGAAATAGCCCTCGGCGTCCAGCGCATCGCTTTCCGCCCGGTAATAGCGATCGAGCACGCTATGCCCCCTGACCTTCAGGTGACCGGACACGCCGCGCTGTTCGGGCAATGTATCGCCCGCCGCATCGGTCAGCTTGAGATCGAGCCCCATGGGGGGCCGGCCCGAAGCACCGGCAAGATTCTGTCCACCGCCGGCTGGCGCGATCGTGCCGAGCGGGGAAAGCTCCGTCATCCCCCAACTGGTCTGCACCTCGACGCCGAGCTGCCGTTCAAGCCGGTGGATCAGCGCATCCGGGCAGGTCGAGCCGCCGATCAGCACGCGCTTCAACGCCGGCAGGTCTTCGCCCGTCGCTTCAAGGTGATCGGCCAGCCCGAGCCACACCGTCTGGACGCCCACCGCCAGCGTAACGCCCTCGTCGCGCATCAACCGCGCGAGGCTCGCACCGTCGAGCGCGCGGCCGGGCAACACCAGCCGCGCCCCCACCGCGGGGCCGGCGAACGGCAGGCCCCAGCCATTGGCGTGGAACATCGGCACCGCGAGCAACAGCGTGTCGCTCGCGGTCAGCCCCATCGCGTCCGCCTGGAGCGAGCGCAGCGTGTGAAGATAGTTCGAGCGGTGGGTATAGACCACGCCCTTCGGATTACCCGTGGTGCCGGAGGTGTAGCACAGGCCGGCCGCCGCATTCTCGTCGAACCCGCCCCATGTGCAGGTCACGCCATGCGCGGTGAGCAGCGCCTCATGCAACCACAGCCGCGCCGGGTGCGCCGCGCCCCATTCGTGCTCGGTCACCACACCATCGAGCACGATGACATGTTCGATCCCCGGACACATCGGGGCTACCTCGCGCAGCAGCGGCAACAGGTCCGCCGCCACCGCGAGCACGCGATCCTGCGCCTCGTTGATCATCGCCGCGAGATGTGCGGGCGTCAGCCGCGGGTTAAGCGTGTGGCACACCAACCCCACGCCCATCGCGGCATAATATAGCTCCAGATGGTGCTGCGTGTTCCACGCCAGCGTCCCCACGCGATCCCCCGGCGCAAGCCCGAGCGAGAGCAACGCCCCCGACATGCGATTGCTGCGTTCGCGCAGCCCCGCATAATCGATCCGGGTTGCCCCATGCCCCGCTTCTCCCCCGACGATTTCGCGGTCGTGAAACCACTTCGCGGCATGATCCAGGAACTTGTCTACCGTCAGGCCGTAAGCTTGCATTGCACCGTGAACGCTTGGAGGAACAGAAAAGGCCGGCCGCCAATAAGCGACCGGCCCGAGAGGATCAGAACACCTTGAGCAGCTTGACGCCGTATTGGCGCGGAGCACCGGCGAAATAGAGCCCGCTGTTGAGCGCCGCCGGATAATGCTGGTTGGTCAGGTTCGTACCGTAAGCGGTAACCGTCCAGGACTTGTGCTCCCACGCGAGCTGCGCATTCAGGATGTTGCGCGCGACAAGCCGGTCGCCCAGCGCCGCGTTTTCGAACAGGGTCGCCCATTGCGCGCCGACGTGGCCGAAATTGGCGCGCGGGATGATCTTGTCGTCCTTGCCGGCGCGGATCTCATATTGCGCGCCGACATTGAACGTCAGGTTCGGCGCATAAGTCTGCCGCCGCCCGGCAAGGTTGATGCAGGTGACGCTGGACGGCCCGGTGAGCGACGCGCAGGGCAGAACGCTCGGGATACGCGGATCGCTGGCGTAGAAAGTGCCAAGCTCGCTGTGCAGCACGTTGATGCCGGCATCGAACGAGAAGCCACCCGCCCGTATTTCGGCCTCGGCCTCGAACCCGTAGATCTTCGTACTGTTCGGAACGTTCAGCTCGATCCCGAAGGTCGGGAAGGTCGGATAGCCGATGATTACCTGGAAATTCTTGTAATCATTGTAGAAGCCGGTGATCGTCGTGCGGAGGTGTCCACCGGCGAAATTGCCCTTCCAGCCAGCCTCGTAAGAGATCACTTCCTCCGGCTTGAACGGATCGGGCTGGCCGAGGCCGACCGGCACGTTAAGGCCGCCGGGGCGGAAGCCGGTCGCGACGAAAGCATAGAGATAATGATCCGCGCTGACCTTCCAGCCGAGCGACGCCTTGTATGAGAAATTGTCCGAACTGGTCGTCTGAACCGCCGGAATGTAGAGCCCGTATTGGAGCACATCGACATAATTGGTCGAACGGCTGGCGGTATAGCGCCCGCCCAGTTCGAGCTTCAAGTTCGGCGTGATGCCGAAGCCGACCTGACCATATACTGCGAGCGACCGCTCCGGATTGCGCCCCTGAAGCTTATATTGGCCCGCTGCCGTGCCCAGCGGCTGGCCGGCCGCCGGCGCGTCGATCACGAACTGATAGGGCTTCAGGAAGAAATAGGTGTTCCACAAGCCCGACGCGCCGACCAGCCAGGTAACGCGGCGATCGTCCGGCGAGATCAGGTTGAATTCCTGAGAAAACTGCGTTTCGGTGACGCTGTCGAAGAAGGTCGAGTTCTTCGTCGTCGCGGTGCTGGCCGTCGCCGCCGTGCCATCGAGATCGGCACGGTACATCGTATTGCCGTTCTGGAAGCCGGAGACCGAACGGAATTTGATGCCGCCGTCGAACTCATAATCGATCTTCAGGATCGTGCGCAGGAACTTGTCCCGCGCCGCCTGCGGCGAATTGAGCGCCATGTCGAACAGGTCGCGATGGCCCGGATTCGGCGTCGAGGTGCCGGGATAGTTCTTGTAATAATCGAGATACGGGCTGGCCGGATAACCACCCATGTCCAGGTAATCGAGATCGGTTTTCGACAGGATCGACAGGCGGTCGTTCGGCTTCCACAATAGGCTCACTCGCCCGGCGATGCTGCGCAGATCGCCCTTGTTGCCGGTATAGGCCGCGCCGCCCGGCCCGGTGATATTGTAGAAACTGTCACGCCGTTGCCCATAAAAGGCCACGCGCGCCGCGAACGTATCGCTCACCGGCAGATTGATCGCGCCCTGCGCGCCCAAATCGTTGTAATTGCCGTAATTAACATTGGCATAGCCGTGAAAGCCGCCGCCGATGATCGGATCGTTGGTGTTGACGAACACCGCGCCGCCGGTCGCATTCTGGCCGACGATCGTGCCCTGCGGGCCGCGCAGCACCTGAATATTGGCGACGTCGAAATAGGGCTCCATCTGGAAATAGCCCGGGAATGAAGGCACTCCGTCGCGATAGGTGATCACGCCGGTCGTCGTCTGCGTGTTGTGCTCGGCCTTGCCGATGCCGCGGACGTTGAAATCATTGCCCTGGCCGAAGTTGTTAACCACCACGCTGGGCATCGCGAACTGGAGCGCATCGACGTTTAGAACACCCTTGTTCTCAAGCTGGTTGCCCGACAGCACCGAAGCCGACACCGGGGTCTTCATCAGATTTTCGTTGCGGCGCTGCGCGGTGACGATGACGTCGCTTTCGTCGGCGGTTGCGGCCGTCTGTGGCGCAGGCGCTTCCTGCGCCGCTGCGGTGCCGCTCCAGGCACATGCGAGCGCCGACGCGCCCAACAGCCATGCCAATCCCTTCATCACATCCTCCCCAATCTTTTAAGCGCCCTTTCCCCGGCGCCGCTGCGAAACGTTGGCGCAAAGACGTGTAGGTTGCAACATTAATTCTCACCAGAGTGAATGAACGGCACAAACGCAATGGGCGTCCCCTCACGCCGGGCCGGCGCGTGAATTGAGATGCGAAAATTGTCGGGGGCGGCTTCTGACCGCTTTGTGTCAGGTGACGACGTCGGGCGCGGTGCGGCCGGTGTGGCGGGTGATGCCGGCGATCGCTTCAGCGGCGGCGGCGATGTCCGCGAGCATCGCGGTCGTATCGGCGTCGAGCGTGCCGCCGACCGGCTCATAGCGTTCGAGATAGACGCGCAACGTGGCGCCGCTGGTGCCGGTGCCGGAGAGGCGAAACACGACGCGGCTGCCGCCTTCGAACAGCACGCGGACGCCCTGCCGCTCGCTGACCGAGCCATCGACCGGATCGTGATAGGCAAAATCATCCGCCGCCGCGACGGTGAGCGGGCCGAAAGCGCGGCCGGGAAGGCGGACGCTCGCGGCACGCAATTCGACCATCAGCGCATTGGCGTGTGAACTTTCGATCGCTTCATAATCGTGCCGCGCATAATAATTGCGGCCGAAGCGCGCCCAGTGATCGTGCGCGATCCGCGCCACGGACTTGCCCGTGACGGCGAGAATGTTGAGCCACAACAGCACCGCCCACAGCCCGTCCTTTTCGCGGACATGATCCGATCCGGTGCCCGCGCTTTCCTCGCCACAGATCGTCGCCATCCCGGCATCGAGCAGATTTCCGAAGAACTTCCAGCCGGTTGGCGTCTCGAACGCAGGCACGCCGAGCGCCGCCGCGACGCGATCGGCCGCCGCGCTGGTCGGCATCGAGCGCGCAATCCCCTTCAGCCCATGGGCATAGCCCGGCGCGAGATGCGCATTGGCGGCGAGCATCGCGAGACTATCGGACGGGGTGATGAAAATACCGCGTCCGATGATGAGGTTACGATCGCCATCGCCGTCAGACGCCGCGCCGAAATCGGAGGCATCGGGCGCCATCATCAGATCATAAAGCGCGCGCGCATGGACCAGATTGGGATCGGGATGGTGGCCGCCGAAATCCTCCAGCGGTGTTCCATTCAACACCGTCCCCGGCGCGAACCCCAATCTTCGTTCAAGAATTTCAATCGCATAAGGCCCGGTCACCGCGCTCATCGCATCGAACTTCATGCTGAGCCCGGCGCCACGGATCGCGGCGAAATCGAACAAGCGCTCCATCATGTCGGCATAGTCGGCGACTGGGTCGATCACCTCGACCTCGAGGCCGGCGAGTGTGGAAATTCCCGGTGTGTCGATATCCACAGCCGGTACGTTCACGATACGAAAGGTGTCGATCGCGGCGCTTCTGTGGAAAATCGCCTCGGTGATTTTCTCCGGCGCGGGGCCGCCGTTGGCGACATTGTACTTGATCCCGAAATCCTCATCCGGGCCACCGGGATTGTGGCTGGCGGACAGGATCAGCCCACCGATCGCGCCGCGCTTGCGGATCAGATGCGAGGCGGCGGGCGTCGAGAGGATACCCCCCTGCCCCACCACGACCCGGCCGAAGCCATTGGCCGCCGCCATGCGGATCGCCGTGGCCGTAACCTCACGGTTGAGGAACCGGCCGTCGCCGCCGATCACCAGCGTCGCGCCCTGCTTCCCCTCCACCACGTCGAACACCGACTGGATGAAATTCTCCGCATAATGCGGCTGCTGAAAGACGCGGACCTTCTTGCGCAGGCCGGAGGTGCCCGGCTGCTGATCAGGATAAGGCGTGGTGGCGACGGTTTCGATCATGCCGGCTTGAAGCATGCCGGGGTCGCCCCCGGCAAGCGCCGACGCGCATCAGACGGTGAAGCTTTCCCCGCAGCCGCACGCGCCCTTGGCATTGGGATTGTTGAAGACGAAGCCCGCGGCGAAATCGTCTTCCACCCAATCCATCGTCGAGCCGATCAGATAGAGGATCGACCCGCCATCGACATAGAGCGTGCCGCCCGGCGTTTCGATCTTCTCGTCGAACGCCACCGCCTCGCTGACATAATCGACCGAATAGGCGAGGCCCGAGCAGCCGCGACGCGGGGTGGAGAGCTTGACGCCGATCGCCCCTTGCGGCGCTTTGGCCATCAGCGCGGCGATCCGCACCTCTGCTGTCGGCGTGAGGATGAGCGCGGCAGGGCGCACACGGGCCTTCACCTCGCTCATCACAACATCCCCAGCTCGAGCCGCGCCTCATCCGACATCTTGGCCGGATCCCATGGCGGATCCCAGACAAGGTTCACATCGGTGAAGGCGATGCCGGGCACCGCGCTGACCCGCATCTCCACCTCGCCGGGCATTGATTCCGCCACCGGGCAATGCGGCGTGGTGAGCGTCATGGTGACGACGGCATGGCCATCGTCAGTAACCTCGACGCCATAGATCAGCCCGAGATCATAGATGTTCACCGGGATTTCGGGATCATAGATTTCCTTCAGCGCATCGAGCACCGCCTCGTAAAGCGCGCCACCCGGCTCGCCCGCAGCGGCGGCGGCCGGCTTTTGCGCGAGGAAGCCGGAGAGATAATCGCGCTTGCGCTCGAACGTCTCGCTTACCGTTTCCTGCGCATCCTCAACACGCGCGCGGGGCGGCGACGCCACTGCGTCCACTTCCTCGATGCGGATCGGGTCGTTCATCCGAAAATCCTCGTCACTCGCTCGATACCCTTCACCAGCGCTTCGATATCCGCCGCGCCATTATACACGCCGAAGCTGGCACGCGCCGTCGCCTCCACGCCCAGCGCCTCCATCAGCGGCTGCGCGCAATGGTGGCCGGCGCGGATCGCCACACCCGCTTCATCCAATATGGTGCCGACATCGTGCGGATGCACCCCATCGACCGTGAAGGAGACGATCCCGGCCGATTCCGCCGGCCCGAACAGCCGCACCGAATTGAGCTGCATCAGCCGCGCACGCGCCTCGGCGACCAGCGCCGCCTCATGCGCGTGGATGCGATCCAGCCCAAGCCCGGCGACATAATCAATCGCGGCGTGAAGCCCGATCACCCCGATGATATGCGGCGTCCCCGCCTCGAACCGCGCGGGCGGCGGGGCATAAGTGGTCTTGGCGAAGGTCACGCGATCGATCATCGCGCCGCCGCCATGCCATGGCGGCATCGCATCGAGCAGCTCGGCACGCGCCCACAACACGCCGATCCCGGTTGGGCCGTAGAGCTTGTGCCCGGAAAAGACGTAGAAATCGCAATCGAGCGCCGCGACGTCCACCGTCAGGCGCGCCACCGCCTGGCACCCGTCGATCAGGATCTTCGCGCCGACACCATGCGCCAGATCGGCGGCGCGGCGCGCATCGAGCACCGAGCCGAGCACGTTCGAGACATGCGCCAGCGCGACCAGCTTATGCTCCGGCCGCAACATCGCCGCCATCGCGTCCAGATCGATGCGGTGATCGGCGGTGAGCGGGACAACGTCGATCGCCGCGCCGACGCGCTCCGCCACCATCTGCCACGGCACGATATTGGAATGATGCTCAAGCTGGCTGAGCAGGATGCGGTCGCCCGCCTTGAGCTGATTGGCGGCCCAGCATTGCGCGACGAGATTGATCCCCTCCGTCGCGCCGCGCACGAAGATGCATTCGTCCGGCTGGCCACCGATGAATTCCGCCACCCGCCGCCGCGCCGCCTCAAACGCAAGCGTCATGTCGGCGGAACGCTGATAGACGCCGCGATGCACCGTGGCGTAGGTTTCGCCATAGCCGCGCGCGATCGCATCGACCACGACCTGCGGCTTCTGCGCGGTCGCGGCGGTATCGAGATACGCCCAACCGGCGGGGATTGCGGGGAAATCCGCCACCACGTCGAGCAGGCGTTCAGCGGCGGCGAGCGTCGTCATAGCGCCGCGTCCAGCCATGCATCGGCGTCCGCCGCGAACACGTCGCGCACCGCATCATGCCCGATCCGATCGAGCGCGTCGGCGACGAAGGCGTGGGTCAGCAATGCCTCCGCGCGGGCCGGGGCGATGCCACGGCTCTGCATGTAGAACAGCGCGCGCGCATCGAGTTCGCCGACCGTCGCGCCATGCGCGCATTTCACGTCGTCCGCGAAAATCTCCAGCTCGGGCTTGAGGTTCACGGTCGCGGTGCGATCGAGCAGCAGCCCGCGCAGGCTCTGCACGCCATCGGTTTTCTGCGCGTGGCGCGCGACATCGACCCGCGCGGCGAGGCTCGTCTGGCTGCGATCGGCGGCGACCGCGCGCCAGGTCTGGTTGCTGGCGCCGTTGGGGGCGACATGGCGAACGGAGACGGCGCATTCCTGCCGCTGCTCGTCACGCGTCAGCAGCGCGCCGCCGTAATCGACGAACGCGCCGTCGCCGGCCAGCGTCAGTTCCGCGTCGATCCGGCTGCTCTGCCCGCCGACGCCGAGGAAGATGGTGACGAGGCTCGCCGCCGTCGCGACGCGGGTTTCCTCACGCAGCGAAACGAAGCCCGCCGACTGGAGCAGCCGCACCGAGCGCATCAGCCGCGCGCCCGTGCCGAGCGAAACGCGGGTGAAGCAATTCGCCCAGCCCGCGCCGACGAAGGTTTCCACCACCTCCGCCACCGCATCGTCGGCCAGCACGATCTCTGCCGGCAGATGGCTTTCGCCGCCTGTCGCGACATGGATGATCTGCACCGGGTCCGCCGCCGCCTCGGCATCGAGCCGCAGCGCCCAGCCCTTGCCGGTCGCGCGGCGGCCGAGCGGGTGCGTGCCCGCGTCGATCTCCGCAAGCACGACGCGGCGCAGCGTGCTGCGCGCCTCATCCAGCACGCCATCGACGAACAGCAGGCGCGCGCCGCGCAGATCGAGGAAATCGGCCTCGGGTGCTGCCACCGGCGCGAGCGTCGCGGCATTCGCCAGCGCCCCGAGATCGGCCCAGCGCCACGCCTCCTCGCGGGGGGAAGGAAGATCGAGCACGGCGCTCATTACGCCGCCACCTCCACATAGCCTTCGCGTTCGAGCTGCAACGCCAGCTCCGGCCCGCCGGTACGCGTGATGCGGCCGTCATCGAGGACGTGGACGAAATCGGGCTTCACGTAATCGAGCAGCCGCTGATAATGGGTGATGAGCAGCACCGCCTTGTCAGCGTGCCGCATGATGCGGTTGATGCCATCGCCAACGATGCGCAGCGCATCGATATCGAGGCCGCTGTCGGTCTCGTCGAGGATCGCGAACTTGGGCGCGATGACGCCCATCTGCACCATCTCGTTGCGCTTCTTCTCGCCGCCGGAAAAGCCGACGTTGACCGGACGCTTGAGCATCTCGGCATCCATTTCGAGCTGCTTCGCCTGTTCGCGGGCGAGCTTCAGGAACTCGCCGCCCGACAGCGGCTTTTCGCCGCGCGCGTGGCGCTGGGCGTTGAGGCTCTCGCGCAGGAACTGGACGTTCGACACGCCCGGAATCTCGACCGGATACTGGAAACCGAGGAACAGCCCGGCGGCGGCGCGCTCATGCGGCTCGAGTTCGAGCAGATCCTGCCCGTCGAACGTCACCGAGCCTTCCGTCACCTCATAGCCGGGGCGGCCGCCGAGAACATAACCCAGCGTCGACTTACCCGCGCCGTTCGGCCCCATGATCGCATGGATTTCGCCCGCGTTGACGCTGAGCGTCAGCCCCTTGAGGATCGGCTTGCCGTCGACTTCGGCGTGGAGGTTTTCAATCTTCAACATGCACTGCTTCTTTCAATTCCTGTATCGCGGCGGCTCATTGCCTGTCCCGCCCCCGCACGAACGCGGCCACCTTCACCTCTACGCAATTGGCCAGCGGCTCGGCCTGCGTCACGCCGCCGTCGAAACAGGCGACGGTCGCATCGCATGCCACGCGGTCGATATCGGCATCGCCGCTCGACACGCGCGCCTGGCACCCCTGCACCTTGCCGCCCTCCACCTGCGTCGCGATCCGCAGCCGCTTGAGCGCGGCCACGACGACATCGTGCTGCGCGGGCGGCGGCGCATCCTGAACACTGGCGAGAAGCAACATCGCCGCGAGGATCACCCGACGCTCCCCTCAAGGCTGATGCCGAGCAGCTTCTGCGCCTCGACCGCGAATTCCATCGGGAGCTGCTGGAGCACCTCGCGCGCGAAGCCGTTGACGATCAGCGCGACCGCCGCCTCCTGATCGAGCCCGCGCGACATGGCGTAGAACAGCTGATCCTCGCTGATCTTGCTGGTCGTCGCCTCATGCTCGATCTGCGCCGATGGGTTGCGCACCTCGATATAGGGCACGGTATGCGCGCCGCACTGATCGCCGAGCAGCAGGCTGTCGCATTGCGTGAAGTTGCGCACGCCCTCGGCCGTCGGGGCGACGCGGACGAGCCCGCGATAGGTGTTGTCCGAATGCCCGGCGCTGATCCCCTTCGACACGATGGTCGAGCGGCTGTTCTTGCCGAGGTGAATCATCTTGGTGCCGGTATCGGCCTGTTGCCGGTTGTTCGTCACCGCGACGGAATAAAACTCGCCGACGCTGTTCTCGCCCGCCAGCACGCAGCTTGGATATTTCCAGGTGATCGCGGAGCCGGTTTCCACCTGCGTCCAGCTGACCTTGCTGTTCTTGCCCTGACACAAAGCGCGCTTGGTGACGAAATTGTAGATGCCGCCGACGCCGTTTTCATCGCCGGGATACCAATTCTGCACGGTGGAATATTTGATTTCGGCATCGTCGAGCGCAACCAGCTCGACCACGGCGGCGTGGAGTTGGTTCTCATCGCGCATCGGCGCGGTGCAGCCTTCGAGATAGGACACATAGGCGCCCTTGTCCGCGACGATCAGGGTGCGCTCGAACTGGCCGGTATTCTCCGCATTGATGCGGAAATAGGTCGACAGCTCCATCGGGCAGCGCACGCCCTCTGGAATGTAGACGAACGTGCCATCGGAAAAGACCGCGCTGTTCAAGGTCGCGAAGTAATTATCGTGCTGCGGCACGACCTTGCCGAGCCACTTCTTCACCAGATCGGGATATTCGCGGATCGCCTCGCTGATCGACAGGAAGATCACCCCCGCCGCCTTCAGCTCCTCGCGGAAAGTCGTCGCGACGGACACGCTGTCGAACACCGCATCGACCGCGACCTTGCGCGCGCCCTCCACACCGGCGAGCACCTTCTGCTCCTCAAGCGGAATGCCGAGCTTTTCATAGGTGCGGCGGATTTCCGGATCGAGTTCGTCGAGCGAGCTTATCGTCTTCTTCTGCTTCGGCTCGGCGTAGTAATAAGCATCCTGATAATCGATCGGCGGGATGTTGAGCTTGGCCCATTCGGGGCTCTCCATCTCAAGCCATTTGGCATAGGCCTTCAGCCGCCAGTCGAGCATCCATTGCGGCTCGCCCTTCTTGGCGGAGATATAACGCACCGTATCTTCGGACAGGCCCTTGGGCGCGAAATCCTGCTCGATATCGGTGGCGAAACCCCATTCATATTTCTTCGAGACGGCAGCGAGCGCCTCGGCATTCTTGGTGGCCATTACGCCATCACCTCCTGATGCGCCGCCGGTTCGCCCGACAGCGGCGTCGCGGCGAGATGCGCCAGCGTCACCCCGGCGAGCGCGCCGCGCACCGCGTTGTTCACGACATTCCAATGCGGCTTCACGCGGCAATTCCCTTCAATGGCGCACTCATGATCGCCCGCGTCGACGCACGACGTGAGCGCGATCGGCCCTTCCACCGCTTCGACGATATCGGCAAGGCTGATCGTCGCCGGTGGACGCGAGAGCCGGAAACCGCCACCGGTGCCACGCGCGCTTTCGATCAGCCCTGCGGCGGAAAGCCGGCTGACCAGTTTCTGCGCGGTGGGCAACGGCACGCCCGTCTCTTCCGCCAGCATGGTCGCGTTGAGACGCCCCGCCCCGCCGCAATGGCGCGCGGCAGCGGACATCAGGACGACCGCATAATCGGCAAGGCTCGACAGGCGCATGACTTTAAGGTTTCGACCAATCGGATTGATTCGTTCCGATTGGGCAGATGGTCGCGTTGGCCCGGGAAATCAAGCGCGGGGCGGCGAATGGCGCGGATGGATGAGCCGGCGGCGCGTTATTGGCCGGGCCAGCAGCGGCGATAGTGTTTGGGCGACCTTCAGGGAAGGATGGTTGCGACATGGCCGAGCCCGCTCGTCGAGGGGTGCCAACGCCCACTCCGGCTTTGCCGGAGCGTCGCCGCGATGCCTAGGTCTCCGAAATGATCGGGTGCACCTGCCCGCCCAGCGCCAGCCGCTGCGACATGGTGAGCTGCGCGAGATGGCTCGGCTCGGTGCGGAGCTGGCGCGGGGTGAGGCCGGTGAATTGCTTCAATTCGCGGATCAGATGGGACTGGTCGTAAAATCCCTCGGCGATCAGCTCGTCGAGCGTCGTCGAACCCTGGGCCAGCGCCACCGCGGCGCGGAGCGCGCGATATTTGCGCGCGAGCAACTTGGGCGGCGCGCCATAAAGCGCGTTGCAGCGCCGCTCCACCTGACGGCGGGAAACGCCGCTATTCGTCACCAGATCGGCGACATCGGGCGAGGGGCTGCCCGCCAGCCATGCGTCGATCTGCCGCGCGAAGACCAGCGCCTCGGTATCCGCGCTGGCGATCGAGCCGCGCACGAAGGCGGCGGCGATCGCCACCTTGTCCTCGGTTCCCGTCGCGGCGCGCATCCGATCGCTGACCCGCCGCACCGATGTGCCGAAGAACGCCTCCCCGTCCAGCGCGCGGTTGAGCATGGTCGATGCGTCAATGCGCAGCAACGCCGCCCAGCCCGCCGGCTGCAACCCCATGCCGATCACGTCGACCGGGCCTTCCGCGCGCGTCCGCATCGCGCCGCTGGTCGGCCCTACGATATGCACCTCACCGGCTGCCTGCACCGTTCCGTCGGGAAAAGAATAACTTGCGTCGCGGCGCGACAGACGGAACCGCAGCTGTGCATGATCCGCGCGCTCGACATCGTCGAAGAACGGCACATTCGCGCGGAAATGATAGAACAACGTAACATATGGCCGAAGATCCTCGGCTGGGACAACATAGTCCAGCTGAATGTCTGCCACGTTACAATGCGCCCCGTTTTATCGCTCGATTCTATCGCATTATCGCTGAAAAGAAAAGCGGCCCGGCCGCACAAGCAGCCGGGCCGTTTAGGTAAGAACCCCTGTTTCCAGAAGCTCTTCGGGTCGCAGGTCTTTTAGACACTTTCCCCGCTGCAAAGTATTGGATGGATTCGTCGTCGCCCCACGGACTTTCATACAATTGAATGAGATAGCGGCTCGTATCCCACGCGGATTCACCGAATATTCTCGATTCCGCGTGCTGTTGAATCGAATCAGCGCGTGCGCGGCGCGGGAATCGACTCGACCAATACCCGGCCCTCGCGGCGCGGATCATAGCCGCCGTCGATCTGGCCATTGCGCACGATCACACCCTGCAACCCCGAATCCTCGCCCTGCCCCGGCCTGACCGTCACCCCGCGCGCGGCGAGCCCCGCCAGCAACGCGGGCGAGAATTTGTCGACCTCGCCGTTGAACATCGCCCCGCGCGCGACAAGGTTGGGCAGCGCCAGCGCCTCCTGCATCGGCAGCCCCCAATCGACCGCGCCGACCAGCGACTTGCCGACATAAGCGAGGATCGCATTGCCCCCCGCCGAGCCGAGCGCGCCGGCGAACCCGCGCTGTTCGTCAAGCAGCACCAGCGGCGTCATCGACGAACGCGGGCGCTTGCCCGCCGCGACCGCATTGGCGGCAGCGCGCCCGTCCGCATCGCGCGGACTGAAGGAGAAATCAGTCATCTGGTTATTGAGGAAGAAGCCATCGACCATCCGCCCCGAACCGAAGATCGATTCGACCGTCGTCGTCATCGACACGACATTGCCGCGCGCATCGCCCACGATGAAATGCGAGGTGCCGGTCGGCTCCAGCGTGCGGTCCGCGCCGGCGGCGGTCGCGCCCGGCGGCGTGCCGGCGGCGGGCGCCGGGCCGGCACGCTCACCGATCAGCGCGGCGCGGGTGGCGACATAGGCCGGATCGAGCAGCCCCGCGACCGGCACGCGGACGAACGCCGGATCGCCGACATAGCGATCGCGATCGGCGTACATCAGCCGGCTCGCCTCGGCGAACTGGAGCCACGCTTTCGGATCCTGCGGGCCGCGCTTGTCGATATCGGTGTGGCTGAGCAACATCAGCATCTGGAGCAGCCCCACCCCGCTCGACGGCGGCGGCGGCACGCAGACGAGATAGACGCGATACGGGCCGCACAACGCCTCGCGCACCACCGGGCGATAGCCGGCGAGATCGGCCAGCGTCATCGCGCCGGGATGCGCGCCGACATGGACGCGATCGACGATCGCCTGCGCGGTCTTGCCGGCATAAAGCGCGGACGGCCCCTCGCTCGCCAGCCGATGGATGAAGGCGGCGAAGGCGGGATTGCGCAGCCGATCGCCCGCACCGACCAGCCCGCCACCGCCCGGCTTCGCGAAATAGGCCTGAACATCCGGCGCGGAGGATTGCGGGAACATCGAGCTGCCGAGGAAGCGGCCAAGCCGGGGCGAGACGATGAAGCCGTCGCGCGCGGTGCGCTCGGCATCGCCGAACAGATCGCGCCACGGCAATTTGCCATGCCGATCATGCGCCAGCGCGAGCATCCTCACCGCGCCGGGCACCCCGGTCGAACGCCCGCTCAGCACCGCCGTGGCGAACGGCAGCGGCTTGCCATTGTCATCGAGGAACATGTCCGGCGTCGCACCGGCCGGGGCGGTCTCTCGCCCGTCATAGATGGTCACGCCGCGCGTCGCGCCGTCATAGAAGGTCATGAACGCGCCGCCGCCGATGCCGGAACTCTGCGGCTCGACCAGCGAGAGCATCGCCTGCACCGCGATCGCCGCGTCCACCGCGCTGCCCCCGCGCCGCAACACCGCCATGCCCGCCTCCGCCGCCAGCGGATTGGCCGCCGCGACGAAGATCCGCGCGGTCGGCTGAGCTTTCGCGATCGGCGCGGCGGCGGGCGGCGGCGCGGAACTGGCCGAGCACGCGCCCAGCGCAACGGCAACGACGGTGGAATACAGCGTCTTGACCAGCCTCATTGCACGCTCCCTGCAACCCTTTTTGATTGAACAGCGGCGATAGCGACCACCGGCGGCGCCGTCCACGCCGGCTGGCCCCGCCGCGTGATCCGGCCTAAAGCTCGCACCACAAGACAAAGGCTCGAAAGTCGGGCATTCGGAGAGGGTATGCGAACGCTCGAACATTTCCCCAATCTCGTCACCATGTTCTTCACCCGCGCGCGGGAGCGGGGCGATGCGCCGTTCCTATGGGCAAAGCGCGACGGACAATGGCAGGCGACGAGCTGGACAGAGGCCGCGCGTCAGGTCGCCAGCCTCTCCGCCGCGCTGAAGGCCGCAGGGCTGCGGCCGGGCGATCGCGTGATGCTGGTAAGCGAGAACCGCCCCGAATGGTGCATTTCCGATCTGGCGATCATGGCCGCCGGCTGCGTAACCGTGCCGACCTACACCACCAATACCGAGCGCGATCACGCGCACATCATCGAAAATTCCGGCGCACGCGCGGTGATCGTCTCCAACCAGAAGCTCGCCGACGTGGTGATGCGCGCAGTGGTCCGCACCACGCATGCGGAGATCGTGATCGGCATCGATCAGCCACGGTTGCGGCAGGCAGGGATCACCTGTCTCGACTGGCACGACCTGATCGCCACGCACCCGGCCGACCCGGTGGCGGCGGAGGCGGACGCGGCCACCCGCTTCGCCCGCGACGATCTGGCCTGCATCATCTACACCTCCGGCACCGGCGGCGCGCCGCGCGGGGTGATGCAGCATCATGGCGCGATCCTGCACAACGTGGCGGGCTGCACGCAAATTATCGCGGAGGATTTCGGCTGGGGTGACGAGGTGTTCCTCTCCTTCCTGCCGCTCTCGCACGCTTATGAGCATAGCGGCGGGCAGCATTTCCCGATCGGGGTGGGCGGGCAGATCTATTACGCCGAGGGGCTGGAGAAGCTCGCTTCGAACATGGAGGAGGTGCGCCCCACGATCATGGTGGTCGTGCCGCGCCTGTTCGAAGTGCTGCGCACCCGCATCACCAAGGCGATCGAGAAGCAGGGCGGGCTGAGCCAGAAACTGCTCGGTATGGCGCTGGATGTCGGCGTGAAACGCTATGAAGGGCGGCTCGGGCTGGTCGATCGGCCCAAGGCGCTGCTGGTCGATGCGATGTTCAAGCCGCGTATCGGCAAGAAATTCGGTGGCCGGATGAAGGCGATGGTCTCCGGCGGCGCGCCGCTGACGCCTGAGGTTGGCGTATTCTTCCAGTCACTCGGCGTCACCTTCCTGCAAGGCTATGGCCAGACCGAAGCCGCACCGGTGATTTCCTGCAACCGCCCGGCGGCGGGGCTGAAGATGGACACGGTGGGGCCGCCGCTGCCCAATACCGAGGTGGTGATCGCCGAGGACGGCGAGATTCTGGTGCGCGGCGAACTCGTCATGCACGGCTATTGGCGCAACGAGGCGGAAACCGCGCGCGTGCTGCGCGATGGCTGGCTCCACACCGGCGACATCGGCGAGATCGACGACCACGGGCGGATCAAGATCACCGACCGCAAGAAAGACCTGATCATCAACGACAAGGGCGACAATGTCGCGCCGCAGAAGGTGGAGGGGCTGCTGACGCTCCAGCCCGAGATCGTGCAGGCGATGATCGCCGGGGATCGCAAGCCGCATATGGTGGCGGTGATCGTGCCCGATCCGGAATGGACACAGGAATGGTGCGCGGAAAACGGCGTGACGAACGATGCCGCCGCGCTGGCGGATAATGCCGCCTATCGCGCCGCGCTCAGCGCCGCGGTCGATCGCACCAACAAGGAACTGTCGGTGATCGAACGCGTGCGGCGCTTCATCCTCGCCGACGGGCCGTTCACGATCGAGAACGAGCAACTCACGCCCAGCCTGAAGATCAGGCGGCATGTGCTGAAGCAGGTTTACGGCGAACGACTGGAGGCGCTGTACCGCTAGCGCGGCGCGGCGCCACCACGCCCCATCGCTCGCGCCTGGCCCGGCCCGAAGGCCGGGGCGCGGCCGATTATCTGGTGGCGGGCCTGACCGGCCGCGCGGCCGGCGCCGCCGCCGGCGTGGCGGCGGCAGGCGCCTCCCCCTTGCCGCGTGGCAGCACCGCGAGCGTCCAGTCCTTCTCCGGCACGAGATATTTCGCCGCCGTGGCCTGCAGGGACTCGGGGGTGATCGCCGCCAGATCATCGACCATCGTGCGCAGCGATTCGAGCCGCGCCGGATCATAGGCCCCGCCGCTCGCCTGGATCAGCCAGAACTGGTTTCCCGACGAAGCCCGCGCGAGATATTGCAGCGTCGGCACCACCGTGCGGCGCAGCTCATCCGCATCGATCGGCTTGGCGACCAGCTCGGCGGCGATTTCGCGGCTCAAGCGGAAGAACAGATCGACCTTGTCAGGCTGCACCTGCCCGACCGCGATGAGCCGGCCGCCGCTCGTCATGCCGAGCGGCCACTGGCTCTGCGCCGACGGGCTGTAGCTCGCGCCGGCGACCGAACGCAGCCGATCGAACAGGCGATCCGCGAAGACCGAGGAGAGGATGTCGAGCCGCCGCATCTCCGCATGCTCCGCAGCCCCGCCGCCGGTCGGCCAGGCGATCACCGCCGCGGCCTGCGTATCCGGGCCGCCATGGGTGAGGATCACGGGCGTATCGACGTGCGCGGGGAAGCTCACCGGCACGACCGGCGCCGTGTCGCCCTTGCGCTTCTTGAGCGCGCCGAAGCTGCGGGCGACCGCCGCGATCGCCTCGTCCGCCTTGACGTCGCCGAACACGTCGACCTCGATCGGCCCCTGTGCCAGCACCGGCTCCCAGAAGGCGCGGAAGTTTTCCGGCGTCAGCTTCTCCACCTCGCCCTGCGCCGGCGTGCCCCAACGCACATCGCCATCGCGGATGCGGCGTTCCAGCTCGCGGCTCAGCACGCCATCAGGCGAGGCATCGAGCCCCGGATAGCCCGCCAGCATCGCGGCGCGCGCGCGCGCCACCGGCGCCGCATCCCAGCGCGGGAAGGCGAGCTTATCGGCCATGAGCAGCAGATTGTCGGCATAATCGCCGGGCGTGCTCATCGCGCTGAACATGAACGCGTCGTCGGCGATATCGAGATCCATGCCGATGCGCCGCCCGTTGGTGAGCGCATCGAGATCGCCCTGATCGAGATCGCCGATCCCTGACGGCACCAGCGCCATATCCCCCGCCCAGGCCGGAGTGGACGTCTTGGCCGGCATCGTCGCATAGCCGCGCCCGAAGCGGACGCGCAGATAGACGCGCCCGGTTTCCGATGAATTGGCGTAGAGCAGCATCCGCACGCCGTTCTTGAAGACGATCTTCTCCAGCCCCGGATCGCCCGCCGGCTCCTGCGACTTCACCTTGCCCGGCTTGCCCAGCTTCGGCAGGCGCGAGAAATCCACGCTCGCCTGATCCTTGCGGCTGCCGACCAGCCCGGACACATCCTCCTTGAGCGCGGCCGCGACCGCCGCCGTGGTCGCACCATCGGCGGTGCGGGTGTTGACGATCGCGCGCGTCGCGATGCCCGCGAACAGGCGACGGGTGGATTCGAGCAGTGCATCGGGCGTGAACATGCCCTTGTCATGCGCCTGCTTCAGTATGTCGTAGGACGCCTGCGGCCCCGCGACCGTTTCGCGGATGTCGAGCGCGCCGACCATGTCATCGGCCTGCTTCGCGCCAGCCTCCACCCGCGCGGTGCCGACCTCGTTGCGCATCGCGGCATCGAATTCGGCATATTCGCGCTCGATCTCCGGCTGGGTCGGCGCGGTCGCCATCGCATCGGCGATCACCGCGCGCACATCCTTCATCGCGGCATGCCAATCATCGCCCACGGGCAGAATGTTGGTGAAGGTGACATTGGCGGAACGCGACACGTCATCGAGGCTGACCGAGGCCTGCAGGAAGCTGCCGCCCGCCCGCGCGCGTGTTTCCAACCGGCGGTTGATCACGCGCACCGCGAGAAAATCGATGAAGCGCTTCTGATTGAAGATGATCGTATCGTCGCGATAGATCCATGGCCGCAGCACCGCCATCGAGACGACCGGCGGCAGCGCCGACTCCGTGATCGTCGCGGTTTCGGGGGCGGAAGCGTCGGGCTTGCCGAAATCGGTATCGGCCGGATCGGCGCCCTTGCCGTGCCAGTCCCCGAAATTCTTGACCACCAGCTTCGCCGCCACCGCCGGATCGATATCGCCGGAGATGATCACCACCGTCCGCGCCGGGCGATACCAGCGATCGTGGAACGCCCGGATAGTCGCGGGCGTGGCCGCCTCCAGCGTCTTCAAATTGCCGATCGGGGAGCGATTGGCCAGCGGCTGATGCGCGAAGAACAATTCGCGCATCGCATCGGACCAGCGCACCTGCGGCCCCGGCGCCTCGCGCTGCTCCGCCAGCACGGCGGGCCGCTCCGACGCGAGGCCCTTTTCGGTGATCGCCGGTTCCGCCATCATGCCGGCGAAGATCTTGAGGCTCTCGTCCAGCGTGTCCTGCGTCGCGGCGGGCAGATCGAGCTTATAGACGGTCTGCGTCGGCGTGGTCTGCGCGTTCGAATCCGATCCGAAGGTGGCGCCGAACCGCTGCCACACCCGCTTCGTCTCGCCATCGGGCACATATTTCGAGCCACGGAACGAGAGATGCTCGATCAGATGCGCATAGCCTTGTTCGGAATCGCGCTCGTTGAGCGAGCCCGCATCGATCCGGACGCGCACCGCAACCTGCCCCGGCGGCACCCCGTTCTTGCGCACGGCATAGCGCAACCCGGTGGAAAGCTTGCCGAAATGCCATTGCGGATCGGGCGGGATATCCGAACGCTCGAATAGCCACGGGGCCGTATCGACCGTTACCGGCGCCGGAGCGGCGGCGACTGCCTTCTTGTGAGGCGCGACCGGGACGGGCGCAGCAGCATTGGCGACAAGGGCAAAGGCGACCAGCGGCGTCGCCACCGCGCGTATCAGGAACGACATGCATCTGCTTGTACGGAGACCGTGGTCGATCGGCAACGCCGCCGACATCAACTTCACATTTCCGCTTTCATGCCATGTTTTGGACCCGAACGAGGGGTAGCGATTTGGCTGCGGCCCCTGCGGACCTCTTTGCTGCGGCGCTGCGTTTCCTCCCGGCAGCTATATCGCCGGTGTAACGGATGGACTGAAGCGCGTGGAGCTCGATCTAAGGCAGCCGCCCCGGAAAATGGGGCATAATTCGGGCAGCGCGCTCGCCGCCGACCCGCTGATGGTGCCCGATCTCAACGTCATTTCCGGCGCACCTGCCCCCGGCTCCGGGATGAAGGTCGAGCCAGGCCGGCCGCTGATCATTTCGATCGGCAAGCATTTCCGAGGCTTTTTCGATCGACTGATCGCTTCCTCCTCGCTCGTTTCGAACGAGCCGGTGCTCGACGTGCGCGATTTCGCCTGGACGCAGATGCTGCGCGAGAATTGGCAGGCGATCCGTGCCGAGGCGGTGGCGGTGGCGCTGCGCGGCAATGCCGCCCCCAGCCTGTCGACCATCTCGCCGGACCATCGCTCGATCGCGGAGGTCAACAAATGGCGCTCGTTCTTCCTGTGGGGCTATGGCTTCCGCATCGATGAAAATGCCGATCGCTGCCCGAACACCGCCGCGCTGGTGGAACGGATTCCGGGGCTGAATTCGGCGTTTTTCTCGATCCTCGCGCCGGGCACGCATATCCCCGATCATCGCGGCGTGACCAAGGGGCTGATCACCTGTCACCTCGGCCTTGTCGTGCCGCGCGACGGCGATGTGCGGATGCGGGTACATGATCGCATCGTGCGCTGGTCCGAAGGCGAAACGCTGGTGTTCGACGACACTTATCAGCATGAGGTGTGGAACGACACCGATGGCACGCGCGTCGTGCTGCTGATCCAGTTCGAGCGGCCCTTGCGCAATCCGGGCAAGTGGATCGCGGAGACGTTCCTGCGCGTGATCCGCCGCTCCGCCTTCGTGCAGGAGGCGCGCGACAATATCCAGACATGGAATGCGGCGGTGAAGCAACTCGACGTGTGAGCCCGCGCGCGATCACCGCTTGATCCGAGGGCGGGCGGTCGCCACATGGGGCCTATGCTGATCGAGACCGAAGCCACCCCGAACCCCGCGACGCTGAAGTTCCTTCCCGGCCGCACCGTGATGGATAACGGCACGCGCGATTTCGCGACACCCGAGGAAGCGGAAGCCTCCCCGCTGGCGGATGCGCTGTTCGGGCTGGGCGACGTGACCGGCGTGTTCTTCGGCCGCGATTTCGTGTCGGTAACCGCCGCGCCGGGCGTGGAATGGTCCGGGCTGAAGCCCGACGTGCTCGCGATCCTGCTCGATCACTTCACCGCGCAGATGCCGTTGTTCAATCGCGCGTCGGCCGATTTCTCGGTTCCGCCGGCCGAGGAGGAGTTCGCCGACGATCCGGCCGATGCCGATATCGTCGCGCAGATCCGCGAATTGATCGACACCCGCGTCCGCCCGGCGGTGGCCAATGACGGCGGCGACATCGTTTATCGCGGCTTCGACAAGGGCAAGGTCTATCTGCGGATGCAGGGCGCGTGCTCGGGCTGCCCCTCCTCTTCTGCGACGCTCAAGAACGGCATCGAGCAATTGCTCAAACATTATGTGCCGGAAGTGACCGAGGTCCGCGCGGTCTGATCGCGCGCGGCCCCGGCCGGGCCGTTACTTCCCGATCACGAAATCCTTCAGGCTGCTGACGTCGGTCAGCGCATCCGGCGTGACAACCACCGTCGTGCCCGGCACCAGCACGCTGTCGATCGCCGCGCGGGTGGCGGCGGTCATGTCGATATCGCCAAGCTGCATATCCTCATCGACCGTCTGGCCGGGCAGCCCGATCCGTGCCCATTTGCGCGCACCGGCGGCGTCGGCGGATTGCAGCGAATAGAGATAGGGGTGGCTGATCTGGCGATTGGCGTTGATCGCGGCACGGCCGATGATCCGCCCGCCACGGATCACGAACAACGCGCGATCCGTGGTGCTGACGACGATCGAGACCGGGCCGGTGGGCGCGCGCGCGGGATCCCAGAAATCGCTGTTGCTGGCGATGGGCGCCCCGCCCTTCGCCGCCGCCGCGATCACGTCCCCGGCGGGCACCACCGCGGGCAGCGCCTCACGCTTCGTCACCACCACGGTCATGCCGAGCGGGGTTGCGCCGTAGAGCGTCTGTGCGAACTTCGCCGGCAGGCGGATGCACCCGTGCGACGCGGCGTGGCCCGGCAGCGCCCCGGCGTGAAGCGCGATCCCGTCCCACGTCAGCCGCTGCATGAACGGCATCGGCGCGTTATTGTAGAGGTTGGAGTGGTGCTCCTTCTCCTTCTGGAGCACGGTGAAGATGCCGGTCGGCGTTTCATGCCCCTTCTTCCCCGACGAGACGGTGGTGATCGCGATCGGCAGGCCATTGCGATAGACCACGGCACGCTGCGTCGCGAGATTGACGACCATCAGGATCGGGCCGGCCGGCGCGGTTTGTGGCGCCCACATATATTCACCCGCCTTCAGCGCCTTGGCCGCGGTCAGCGCCGAAGCGTTGTCGAGCGTCGAGCGACCGGTGACGGTGATCGTCTTCGGCTCCGCAGTGTCGACGGGGGCGGCCTGCGACACGATCGCGGCGGCGGCGAGGAAAGCGAACATCGGCATGGAAACCGCCTTAGCGCGAAAGGCTAGCGGATTGAATCACCGAAATTTCGTGGCGCGAACTGGTTGCGATCCGGCAAGGCCCAACCTCCAGGGCAGGAGATTCCGAGCCTTGCTCAGGCCGACGCTAAGCTTCCGAAGCGCCGCTTCCGTCAATCGCCAAAGCCGGCGGCTCGCGCGGCGATAACGGCCGGGAATAGGGCCGACGCAATTTCAGGAACGGCGCCTCGATCCAGCGGAAACACAATTGCGCGAACGGCACCATCGACGCGAAGCACACCAACGACCAGAGACAGGCGATATAGAAATTCGACAGGCCCATGATGTGCTCGTCGATGAAGCGCGCCATGCGGAATACGACAAAAAAATGCAGCAGATAGATCGAATAGCTATAGGCGCCCGCCTTGCCGATCAGTCGCGATACGCCGGTATCACGCGGGCGGAAGCTGGCATCGTAATAGGCGATCAGCAGCCCATAGGCCGCTCCTTCGATCGTCGGCAGTACAGCCCAGACAGGCGCGTGCCAGCCCTCGCCCCGCATGCCATACAAACCTCCGGCGGCGTCGAACCAATAATAGAACAACGCAAAGCCAAGCGCGGTAACGGCGGCCAGTCGATGCCGCCCACGGACGATCGCGCGATTCTGGAACGCGAAAATCCCCAGGATGAACTGGTCGATATGGCCGAAAATCGTCCAGTAAGAAGCTTCGCGCGCATTCTCGCCCAGCGGCGATGATCCAAGTCGCACAGCAAGCGCCGCGCCGACCACGATCAACAGCGCCCAGCGATTGTCGCGCGAGATCATCATCAGGAGCGGCAGGACCAAATAGAAATGCGTCTCCACCACGATTGACCACAGCCCGTTAGCGAGCGGCGCAAGGCTGACGAAACCCGCCGCCACCGTTACGAAGGGCGCGACCACCGCCACCTCCCCGGTGCGCAGATATCGGTCTAGATCGGCAATGAGGATCGCCACGACCATCAACGGCGCAAGCCGCAGGGCGCGGTTCAAAAAGAACAGCGGATAACGAACCGCGCGACCTTCAAGGAGCTTGGCGAACAAATAGCCCGACAACGTCATGAACAGCGCGACACCGGTGTGCCCCTCGTCCAGTATCGCCAAGGGGAAGAATGCCGGCGCGCCCTCCACTGCTACCGGGTAGCCATTGGTCGAATGCATGAAGTGCCAGGTGAACACGAGAAACGCCGCGACCGCACGAACGTGATCGAGCGCGATCCAGTGCTGGCCAGTCGAAGAGCGCATAACCGCGGCTTATCTGCCGAGTGTTAACAACCCCCCGCACTTTTACTTCGGCGGTGCCTGACAGATCTGGGCAACCAAACGCGAAGACGCGCGACCGCGGGTTACGGGCAAGAAAGCAAGGCCCATTGACGGCGAAGGTCGTGGCACAAGGTTCCCCCCGTGCCACGATATAGTCAAAGCGACATCATTGCGCCGACATGCGCGCCCTTTGGCGCCGCACACCCAATTTCAAACGGGCGCCTCAAGCGCCCGCGCACGTCACTTGCACTTCGCGGTCGCGCGCGCGCGGGTGATGTCCGCCTGCATCTGCGCGCTGATCTTCGTGCCGTACACGTCGGTCAATTCGCCATAGACCTTGCATGCGTCGGCCGGCTTCTTGAGGTTCATCAGCGACTGGCCGAGATAGAAAAGGCTTTCCGGCGCGCGCTCGCCATCCGGCATCTTCTTGTAATTGTCGTAGAAAGCGATCGACGCGAGGCTCGGCTTGCCATCATCGAGATAGCTGCGCCCGAGCAGATTCTGCGCATAGCTGGCGCGGCGCGAACGGGGATAATCGGCGACGACCTTCTTAAACTGCGTCGCCGCTTCCGGGTAGAACTTCGCCTGCCACAGCCGATAGCCGTAGATATATTCGTCTTCATCAGGCTGCGAGGTCGACGGCTTTTCGACAGCGGCGACCAGCTTCGCGCGCGCCGGATCCTTGCCGGCAGCCGGCGCGGGGGCATCGGGCTTCTTGCCGGGGGGCGGCGACGCGCTCGGGGCGGTGCCGACGCTTTCAACCGGTCCGCCCATGCCCGGCGTGGGGCCGGCGCTGCCGAAACGCGCGTCGACTTCCTTGCGATAGGCGGCGAACTGCTCCTCCAGCTGGCGCATGCGATATTGCGTCTGCTCGATCTGCCCGGTCATCGACGCCATCTGCCCTTCGAGCGAGCTGACGCGCTGGGTGAGATCGGCGATCACCGGGGTTGCCGGCGATCCGATCTCGCGGCCGGGGGCCGGCGCGCCGGTGATCTGCGGCTCCATCGACGGCACGGCGCCCGCGCCGCCGGGGAACACCTTGCGCTGCACCGCGCGCATTTCGCTTTCGAGCTTGCCGACGCGGCCATCGAGCCCCGATTGCGCCGCAGCGGGCACCGCCCAGCACATCGCCACACCTGCCAACAACACCATCTTGCGCATCGCCGTCATCCCCTGAGGCGCCGATGCGCCCCCTGCCAACCAAGACTTCATTGCTATCGTCGCGATCAATCCCGCGCGCCGAGCGGCGGCGTCGGATCAGGATTCGCGTCCGGCGCGCGCGGCGCCGGATCGACGAACGCCGCAGGGCGACGCGCAGCCGGCGCGGCGGCGGCGCTGGGCCGAGCGGTCGTTGTCGGCGTCGGCGTCGGGGCAACGGTGGCGGCGGCCGGCGCGCCAGCGGCACGCGCGGCGAGCGCGGCGGCGCTGACGGCGACATCCTTGATCGGATGCGAGCCATCGCCAAGCGGCGGCAGCGCCGAGCCGTTCAGCGTGACGGTGAGCTTGTCCGGGCGGCCGACGTTGATCTTCGGATCCTTCGCGTCGGTCGGCACATCATAGCGATCGCCGGCCTTCATCGTGCCGAGATACAGCGTCTTGTTGTCGGCATCATAGACGCGCAGCCACACCGCATCGCTGGCGGTGAGCGAGACATGGCCGGCCTGGGCGACGGCGGCGGAGGGCGTCGGAGCGGGAACCGGAACGGCAACGGCCGGCGCGGCGGCCGGGGTTTCGTTGCCGGTGCCATTCCCGCGCCACATGCCCACCGCGAACCACAACACGGCGAGGACGACGACCGCGAGCGCGATGCCCGCGGCGACGATCACCAGCCCGCGCGACGGCACGCGCGCCGGATCGGCGATCTCATAAGGCTGATATTGCGCCGTCGGCCGACCCGTGCGCGCAACCTCCTCGCGGGTTTCGCGGGCGATCTCGACCTCATTTTCCCCAACCGAACGGGCATAAGCGCGCGCGAACCCCACCGCATAAGTGGGCGAGGGAAGAGAATTGTAATCGCCGCTCTCGATCGCTTCGAGGTGGCGCTGCGGCACGCGGGTGCGCGCGGCGATTTCCGCCAGCGTCATCCCCTGCGCTTCTCGCGCGCTACGCAATCGCTCCCCGACCGGGCGGGGGAAAAGCGTCGTCTGTTCGCCGGTGGCGGCGTCGGTCATCGATATCTCCGGCTGCGGGCCGCGACCCTGCCCAATACTTCAGGCCCGCTATTAAGTGACGTGTCCCAAAGCCGGACTTGCGTGTCAATCGCGCCGGCCCGTCGCTGGTCCATCATCTAGCCCAATTCGACGCCTCGCGCGATGGCGAACTCCGTCAACGCCGCGCGTAAATCGCGTGGCGGGGCAACGAGCAGCCGGTTCATCTCCGCCATCACCGCCCCGCGATCGAGCGAACGGATCATCGCCTTGATCGGGCCGACCGCCGCCGGGGTGATCGACAATCGCTCGATCCCCAGCCCGAGCAGCGCCATCGCCTCCAGCGGGCGGCCGCCCATTTCGCCGCATACCGTGAGCGTTACGCCGGCGGCGCGCACCGGCTCCACCACGCTTGCCAAGAAACGCAGGATCGAGGTGGAGAGCCAGTCGTAACGCTCGGCCAGCTTGGGATTGGCGCGATCGGCGGCGAACAGGAATTGCGTCAGATCGTTGGTGCCGACCGACAGGAACTGGAGCTTCGGCAGCAGCAGATCGAGCTGATAGGCGAGGCTCGGCACCTCCAGCATCGCGCCATAGCGTATCTCATTAGGCAGCCGGCGCCCGCGCGTGGCGAGCCATTCGCGCTGCGCCTCGAACAGCGCCTGCGCCTCGTCGAACTCCCATGCTTCGGACACCATCGGGAACATCACGTTGAGCGTGCGCCCCGCCGCAGCCTCCAGCAGCGCGCGGGCCTGCACCTTCATCAGCCCCTCGCGCTCCAGCCCGAGCCGCAGCGCGCGCCAGCCCATCGCCGGGTTTTCCTCGTCGGCGGGATTGTCCTTGAGATAGGGCAGCGCCTTGTCGCCGCCGATATCGATCGTGCGGAACACCACCGGGCGATCGCCGGCCGCGTCGAGCACCTCGCGATACAGCCGCTGCTGGCGCTCGCGCGAGGGAAGGGTCGCGGAAACGAGGAACTGGAATTCGGTGCGGAACAGCCCGATCCCGTCAGCGCCGGTGAGATCGAGCGACGCCACGTCGTCACGCAGCCCGGCGTTGACCATCAGGGTGACGCGATCGCC
Organism: Candidatus Sphingomonas colombiensis; assembly: GCA_029202845.1. Lineage (NCBI taxonomy): Bacteria > Pseudomonadati > Pseudomonadota > Alphaproteobacteria > Sphingomonadales > Sphingomonadaceae > Sphingomonas > Candidatus Sphingomonas colombiensis. Next base: position 588,343 of record CP119315.1, read on the forward strand.
GTCCTTCGTCTCCGGCGCGACCTCTCGCAGCGCGGCATAAGCGGCGCGGCGCTTCTGGCGCAACGCGAGCTTCGCGTCGAACGCCTCCTCCATCGCGGTGGAGGGACGCACGACGACCGAGCCTTCGCTCACATCGAGCAGCAACTGATCGCCATCCGCGATCAACCGTCGCACGTCGCGCACCCGGCCAAGCACCGGCACCCCCATCGCCCGCGCGACGATCGTGACGTGCGCGGTGAGCGAGCCCTCCTCAAGGATCACGCCCTTCAGCCGGCGGCGATCATATTCGAGCAATTCGGCCGGGCCGAGATTGCGCGCGAGCAGGATCGTGTCGCGCCGCAAACCAAGTTGCGCGGCGGTGCCCATCTGGCCCGAAACGATGCGCAACAGACGATTGGAGAGATCCTCCAGATCGTGCATCCGCTCCGCGAGCAGCGGATCGTCGATCTGGCGCATCCGCTGGCGGGTGCGTTGCTGGACGCGCTCGATCGCCGCCTCGGCGGTCAGCCCGGAATCGATCGCCTCGTTGATGCGGCGGCCCCAGCCCTCGTCGTAAGCGAACATCTTATAGGTCGCGAGCACCTCGTCATGCTCGCCGCCGACGCCGAACTCGGCCTCACGCGTCATGCGCTCGATCTGCTCGCGCATCTTGTCGAACGCGGCATAGACGCGGTGGCGCTCCGCCTCGGTATCCTCCGCGACGGTATGCTCGATCGTGATGCGCGGCTGGTGGAACACGGCATAGCCGACCGCCATGCCGTCGACGAGCTTCTGCCCCGGAATGCGCATGCTGGCGGTGGACTGCTGCCGCGCGTCGCCGCGCCCGCCCGCCTCATCGATCAGCCCGGCATTCGCGATCAGTTCGGACAGCACCATCGCGACCGTCTGGAGCGCCTCAATCTCCACATCGGCATATTTGCGCGCTTCGGTGTGCTGTACGGCGAGCACGCCGACCGCGCGCTCGCGGCGGATGATCGGCACGCCGGCGAAGCTCTGGAAGCGATCCTCCCCGGTTTCGGGGCGATAGACGAAATGCGGATGGCTCGCGGCTTCATCGAGGTTGAGCACCTCCACATCGCCGGCGATCGTGCCGACCAGCCCCTCACCCAGCGCAAGCTTGGTGACATGGACCGCGCTGGTATCCAGCCCGCGCGTCGCGAACAATTCCAGCACGCCTTCACGCAGCAGGTATATCGAACAGACCTCGCTGTGCAGCGCGCCGCCGATAATCTCCACCACCTGATTGAGCTTCGCCTGCGCATTCGTACGCGCGGCCATGACATCGTGAAGACGAACGAGGATCTCGCGGGCGGAGGCGGCGGCGGATAGCTGCATAGGCGCCAGCTATCAGAGCGGAGACTTGGGTGCCACGCAACAAAATGTTGCGGGCCCATTCAAATGGAATTTTTTCTGACCGCGCGGTCCCGGCCCAGGATCGCGACGCTATTCCGCCACCAACCCCGTCATTCGTTCCAGCGCCTCGGCGAATTCCATCTTGAAATCCTGCACCACCTGCCCCGCTCCGCGCACCTGATCGACCAGCCCGACGCCCTGTCCGACGAAATATGTCACCATCTCCCGCGCGGCGGCGTCGCCCTTTTCCGCCGCACGATCGGCTGCGCGGATCGCGGGTTCGCTGATGAGGGACTGGAACGGCATCGGCAGCGCCCCCGGTGAATCCGGCCCCTCCCACGCATCGGTCCATGCCGAGCGGAGCTGGCGCGAGGGCTTGCCGGTGCGGCTTTTGGAACGAACCGTATCGCGCGAGGTGGCCGCGACCATCTTCTCGCGAAACACGTCCGAACATTCGCTCTCCGGCGTGGCGAGCCACACCGATCCGGTCCAGACGCCTGCCGCGCCCATCGCCATCGCCGCCGCCATCTGCGCGCCAGTCATGATCCCGCCAGCCGCGAGCACCGGGACGCCGCCATGGCCGTGTTGCTCCAGCGCGCGGACCACTTCCGGGATCAGCACCATGGTCGATACCTCGCCGCAATGGCCGCCCGCCTCGCCGCCCTGCGCGACGACGATATCGACCCCTGCGGCGACCTGTCGCAACGCATGTTCCTTCGCACCGACCAGCGCGGCGACCGGCACGCCATGCGCCCGCCCCATCTCGATCATCGCCCTGGGCGGCACGCCGAGCGCGTTGGCGATCAGCCTGATCGGATGGCGGAAGGCGATCTCCAGCATTTCCAGCGCGACATTGGGATCGAACGGCGCGGGCGCATTGCTGTCCGCGCGCTCCTCCGGCACCGTGACGTGATGTCGCCCCGCGAGATCGCGGACGAAGGCGCGGTGCTGCTCCGGCACTTTCTCGGCGAGCGAGGCGCGCGTGATGCCCTTCGCGCCGCCGGTGACGAGATTTTCGGGGATCAGCACGTCAAGGCCATAAGGCTTGCCGTCGACATGCGCGTCGATCCACGCGAGCTCCGCCTCAAGGCTTTCCAGCGTATGCGCCGTCGCGCCCAGCACGCCGAACCCGCCCGCGCGACTGACGGCTGCCACCACGTCACGGCAATGGCTGAAGGCGAGCAGAGGAAAGTCGATCCCCAGCATGACGCAGACCGGTGAGCGCATCGCGATTCCCCTCCAATATTTCGCGGCAGTTTCGCGATGCCGGAACGAAAAGGAAAGAGCCCGACGCGCGACGGATCAAGCTAATGACGGGCCAGATTGAGCCACGGGGTGATGAAATCGTAAAAAATCGTCATTATATCGGTTTCAGCGGGTGTGGGGATTTGACCGACCGATGAGCGTGATTGACAGCGCGACGCATACACGTCGCGGATTGCTGAAGACCGGGGGATTGATCCTCGCCGGCGCGATGTTGCCAAAGGCCGTGGGCGCCGCCTCGCTCCCCGCGATGCCGCTAACCTCTCCGCGCACCGTAAACCCCGAATTGATGCGTCGCGCGCTTGCCGCGCTGGAGCGTCATGGCAATCGCCTGCAACGCGATCGGATGGCGATCGTCGATTTCAGCGCGCCCTCCGCGCAGCCGCGCTTCCATTTCATCGACCTCGCGAGCGGGGCCAGCCTCTCCAAGCTCGTCGCGCACGGCAGCGGGTCCGATCCCGCGCATACCGGCTTCCTGCATCGCTTTTCCAATCAGGACGGCTCCAACGCCTCTTCGGAAGGCGCATTCCTCGCCTCGGACTATTATGTCGGCAAGCACGGCCGGTCGCAGCGACTGATCGGACTCGATCCCACCAACAACAATGCGCTCGCCCGCGCGATCGTCGTCCATGGCGCATGGTATGCCAATCGCGACATGATCAACACGCGCGGGATGCTCGGGCGTAGCCAGGGGTGTTTCGCAGTCGGCGAGCACGAACTGGCCGAGGTGTTCGAGCGGCTCGGGCCGGGGCGGATGATCTACGCCGCGAAGGTGTGAGGCGTGCGCCGCGTGAGTTGGCGCATCTTGCCGATAACGCGCGCGACGATCAGTTCCTCGAACCCGGCATAGCCCAGCCCCATGTGCGGCGGCCGCACCGCGAGCGCGTCACCGAGCGATAACGTGCCGGCGCGCAACCCGGCGCGCGCCACTGCCGCCCAGCGCCGCGCCGTTTCCCAGCGGATCAGCCGCACATCATGCGCGTCGCACGCGCGACGGGCGAGAAAATCCTCCTGTAGCGCGGCCATCGCTTCGCCCAGCCGGCGAAGCGTCGCGCGATCCGGCGGGGGCGCGCGGCCCATCAGGTTGCGCGCCACCAGCGCCGCGATCTCCCCCGCGCCATCGCCGAATACGTCGGCATAGGCTTCCGCCAGCACCCGTGTCGCGCTCTCGGTCATGGTGGTGACGAAACGCTGCGACGCACCGCCGACGTGCTGGCGATAGATCAGCAGGTCCGCATCGACCCGCGCGACGCGTCCCCGCCGGGCGATACGGTGATAAAGGTCGAAATCCTCCGCATAGAGCAATTCCGGCCGGGTGAACGGCTCCAGCCCGCGCGCGACATCGGCGCGGATCATCACCGATGACCACACCAGCGGATTTTCGATCCTGAGCAACCATTCGGTGAGCCGCGGCGTGGTGTTGGCGGGGTGGCGCGGCGGCCGGATCGCGCCATTGGTCAGCACCGCCGTGTCGCTGCCGACCAGCGCCACATCCGGATTGGCATCAAGATAGGCGACCTGTCGCGCGAACCGCTGTGGGCGGCAGAGATCATCCTGATCCAGCCCCGCGATATAGCGCCCGCGCGCCTCCGCGAAGGCGCGGTTGCGCGCGCGGACCGGGCCGCCATTTTCCTCCAGCGCGATCACGTGGACCCGCTGGTCGGGCCATGCGCGCAGCACCGCCAGCGTATCGTCGGTCGAGCGATCGTCGACCACGATCGCCTCGAAATCGCCCATCGTCTGCGTCGCGAGGCTTTCCAGCGTCTCGCCGATCAGCGCGGCGCCGTTATACGCCGCCATGATGACGCTGACCGTCGGCGGGTTCACGCGGCGCGGCGCCCGCGGCTCGCCAGCAATTGCTCGACGATCATCATGCCGACGTCATTTTGCCATAGCCACAGCCCGTTGGCCTGCCCGACGAAGCTCGCCTCACCGCCCAGCCGCCCCCATGGCACGAAACCCGCCGCGAGCCCGATGCCGTATAGCCCCGGCACCGCCACGCCGCCCGCATCAAGCACGCGGCAATGGCGATCGACCATCGGCCGCCCATCGTCCGCCGCCAGCGCCAAAGACGTGCCGTCGATCTGCTCGATCGGCAGCGCGCGCGGACGATAGCCAAGCGCGGCGATCGCCAGATCCGCGCTGGCGATCACCTCGCGCGCACGCGCCTCGTCATCGCCAATGCGGTGAAGCGTGACGCGCGGATCGGGCTCTCGCCCATCGACGCGCAACATCCGCAACACCAGCTCGCGCGCCTCCAGCCGGAAACCGGCGAGCCGATAGACGAAGCCGGATACCGGGCAGATGTCCCCCGGCCCGAAATCGTCGAACCCTTCCGCCTCGGCCGCTTCGATCGAGTGATAGAAGGGGCGCAGCGGGCGGCGGTGCAACAGCGTGATCGCGCCTGCGCCAAGCGGCAGCGCGGGCTGTCGCTTGAGCAGCAGCGCGACGGTGGCGAGCGCGCTGGTCGATCCGCCGATCACCGCGATGCGCGGGGCGCGGGTGTTGCCGAGCAGATCGGCGACCTTTTCGAACCCGCCGACCGTCAGCACATCATCGGACTGGACCAGCCGATGCCGCGCCAGTTCCGGCAGGGATGCGCCGGCGACACGCTGCCCGACCAGCCGATCGAGCGGCTGGTGCCCCCCGGTGGCGATCACGACATTGCGGGCGACCCGCTCATGCTCCGCGCCCGTCGCCACCTCGCGCAGCCGCGCGCGCCACAGCCCGTCGCCGTCACGGCGGATCGCGATCACCTCATGCCCGGTGAGTATCGTCCCGCCATTTTCGGTGACGAGATGGTGCAGCCGATCCCCCGTCGCGCGGAGCAGCGGGCCGACTTCGGCCAGCGGCACGCCCAGCGCATCGCGATAACTGCCCACCGCGCACGCCGCCGGATGCTCCGCGAGCGCGGCGATCTCCGGATAATGATTGTCGGTGACTGCGGTGAGGAACGTCTGCGCGGTGGAATCCGACGTGATCGCATAACGCCCGAGCTGGCCGCCGCCGATCGCCAGATCACGCTCTACCAGCACCAGCCCCGGCGAGAGCGCCGCGAGCAGGCCCTGTTTGCTGGCGGCGGTGAGCAAGGCGGTGCCCGCCGGGCCGCCGCCGACCACCAATGTCTCCGCGATCCGCGACGGCTCGGCGGAAGCGACGACATGCGGCGCGGCGCAGGCGCGATCGAGCGCCGCGATCACCCGCTCGACATCCGCCGCCGTCATCGTATCGCTGAGCGGCAGCGAGAGGATGCGCGCGGCGACATCGTCCGCCACGGGGGTGGGTTCGATCATCGCCACCTGCCGCACCCATGGCTGCTGGCCGATATGGGGGCTGAAATAGGCGCCGCTGCCGATGCCGTCCGCATCCAGCGCGGCGGCGACGCGCGCCCGATCGGTGCCGGGTGGCAGCAGGAGCTGGAAGAAACCCAACGCCTGCCGCCCGACCGGCGCCGGCTGGATCGCGTAACGATTACCGATCGTCGCGCGATAGGCGGCGGCCACCGTTTCGCGCGCGGCACAGGTCGCCTCGAACGTCTCCAGCTTCGCACTGGCGATCGCGGCGAGCACCTCCGGCAATTTGGCATTCAGGCCGGGGACGCTGGCGCTGCGCGCGCCGGCGAAACCGAAATTGGCCATCGCGCGCAACCGTTCGATCGTGTCGCGATCCCCGCAATGGATCAGCGCGCCCTCCGCCACCGCGAACGGCTTGGTCGCGTGCATCGAGAATATCACCGGGAAAGGCGCATCGCTGCCAAAGCTCTCGCCCGCAGCATCGGTCGTGCCAAGCGAGGCGGCGGCGTCGATCACCACCTTCACGTCATAGCGCTTCGCCAGCCAAACATAGCGATCGAGATCGATCGCCCGGCCGAACGTGGCATAGGGCACCAGCGCCGCGATGCGATCGCCATGCTGATGCAGCAGCCGCTCCTCCGCCGCCGCGCACGCAGTCCAGTCCGTCGGATCGATATCGCATACCAATGGCGTGAGCCCCGCCCACCATGCCGCCTGCGCGGTGGCGGCGAAGGTCATCGCCGGCATCACCGCATAACGGCCCTGCCCTTCGCCCACCGCATCCTTGAGCGCGAGGATCAGGCCGAGCGTCGCATTGGCCATCGTCAGGCACGCGCCACGCCCGCCGAACAGCCGCGCGGCCGCGGCATCCTCGAAGCGACGCGCTTCGGGGCCGAAATTGCTGTAGATGCCGGACGCCTCGATCCGTTCCAGCGCAGCCAGATATTCCGCCATGCGCGGCGGGTTGGGAGAGATGAGGGGAAGGCGCTGCATCGGTCGGGCGAATCCTTTCGAGATTCGCTCATGCAACGGCGCCCCCTAAAGAGCCGTTAGCGGCGGTCGAACGCTTTCAACTCATAAGCGATCGATGCCTCGACCAGCGCATCCCACAGCGCGGCGATCTCATCCCCGGGCAACCCGGCGGCTTCGGCGACGGCGCGGGCATTGGCGATCACCTGCGCCTTGCGCGGCTCATCGCGCACGGCGCCCCGCTCCGGCTTTATCCGCGCGGCGGCGTCCATATAGTCGAAACGGCGACGCAGCAGCGCGACAAGCTCACGATCGACCTGATCGACGCCCGCGCGCACCTGCGCCATCGTGGTGCATTGCTGTCCCGGAAGGATGGTCATGCGCGCGCTGTGACGGGCGGCGGCGGCGCTGTCCAGTCATGCGATTGACGGCGGCTGCCCGACGCCACATTCTCGCGGCGAAACAGGCCGGGGGGATGAACAATGATCGCGAGCATGCTGCTTCTGTTGCAGGCCACCACGACGCCGGGCGCCGCACCCGCCCCGCAAAAGCCGCCCGAAAAGGTCACCTGCCGTTATTATGAGGAAACGGGCAGCCGGGTCGGCGGGAAGCGCGTCTGTCGCACCGCCGCCGAATGGCGACAGCAGGAAAATGATGCCCAGCAGTCGCTTGAGGACTTCCATCGCAGCAGTTCCGCGCCGGCTCGCTAGGCCGGCGATCGCGCCCGCTTCTTGACTCCGCGTGCGCCTCCCGCTAGGCGCGCGCCTTCGCAATTCGGCCCCGTATCCCCGGTGAAGCGGTGGCCCTGCGTTTCCTCATGTGGAACGTCAGAGCGATACCGGGAGCAACGTAGTTCGCAGATTGTAAGGAAAGATCATGTCGAAGCGCAACAGCGCCAAGTACAAACTCGACCGCCGGATGGGCGAAAACATCTGGGGTCGCCCGAAGAGCCCGGTCAACAAGCGTGAATACGGCCCCGGCCAGCACGGTCAGCGCCGCAAGGGCAAGATGTCCGATTACGGCATCCAGCTCCGCGCCAAGCAGAAGCTCAAGGGCTATTATGGCGACGTGACGGAAAAGCAGTTCCGCCATTGCTATGACGAAGCCGCGCGGATGAAGGGCGATACCTCGCAGAACCTGATCGGCCTGCTCGAGCGTCGCCTCGACATGATCGTCTATCGCGCCAAGTTCGCGCCGACGATCTTCGCCGCGCGCCAGCTCGTCAGCCACGGCCACATCTATGTGAACGGCGTGAAGTGCAACATCGCCTCGCGCCGTTGCGCGCTCAACGACGAAATCTCGCTGGGCAAGAAGGCGCAGGAAATGGCGCTGGTGATGGAAGCACAGGGCCTCGCCGAGCGCGAAGTGCCTGATTATGTCGCGCAGGACGGCAACGCGAAGGTGACCTTCATCCGCGTGCCGGCGCTCGACGAAGTGCCCTATCCGGTGAAGATGGAACCGAATCTGGTCGTCGAGTTCTACTCGCGCTGATCTGGCCCATCGGGTAACGAAAGGGCGGCTCCGGCGACGGGGCCGCCCTTTTCGTATCTGCTACATATGAAGCGACGCACGCAGGAACGTGTCGGCCTTGTCCAGCATCTCCGTCCGCGCGGCGGAATCGTCGAGCTGGTGATCCAACCCCTTGAACTCGACCAGTTCGACCGGCTTGCCCGCATCGCGCAGCTTGCCCGCCATCAGCCGCGATTCAGCGATGCGCACGTTCGCATCCTGATCGCCGTGGAACAGCAGCACCGGCGCCTTGATCGCCTCGACGTTGCGCGCCGGCGATCCCTCACGGACATGCGGGCCATTGCCGATGAAACGATCGACCAGCGGGAAGGAAGTATAGTCCCGCGCCTCGCTCCGCAGCGATTCCAGATCGGTGACCGGCGCGATCGCCACGATCGCCTTGAACAGATTGCCATCGAGCACCGCCGATTGCAGCGCCGCATAGCCGCCATAGGACCAGCCGACGATCGCCAGCTTGCCCGGATCGGCGATGCCCTGCTGCACCAGCCAGCGGCCACCGTCGTTCACATCGCCGATCGCCGTACGCCAAGACTGGAAACCGTTCTTCTTAAACCAGGCGTCGCCATAGCCGGATGAACCGCGGAAATTGGGCTGGAGCACTGCAAACCCTCGCGCGGCGAAGAACTGCGCCAACCAGTCGAAACCCCATTCGTCGCGATAGCCGGGGCCGCCATGCGGCATCACGATGGTGGGCAGGTTCTTGCCTGTGCTTCCCACCGGGAGCGTCAGATAACCCGGCACCATCGTGCCGTCCGCCGCGCGATAGCTGACCGGCTTCATCTTCGCGAGCGTCATGTCGGCCAATTGGGGACGCGCGGGCATCACCTCCCCCATCGTCCGCGTCGCCTTGTCGAACAGATAGTAACGGCCCGGATCGTTGTCGCTGCTGGCGTTGAGCAGCAATTGCTTCTCGTCGGCGCTGGAATCGATGAAGCGGATCAGCGGCGCGTTCGGGATCGCCTTGCCCAATGCGGTGCGAAGCTTCGCCAGTTCGGAATCGAAGAATTCGGCGTGGCGTTGATCGGTAGTCCACGACACCCCGACGACGCGCCGCTGCCGCCCGATCCGGATCAGATCGTCGACGTCGACCTCGGGATGCGCGAAAACCAGATCCTTTTTGAAATTGCCGTCGAGCGACATCCGATAGAGCGCCTGCCGCCCATCCGCATCGTCGAAACCATAAACCGCATCGAGCGCAGAATCGACCGCGATCGGGTTAAAGCCCGCTCCGCCGCTCAGGCCGAGCCGGTATTTGCCCAGCGGCTGCCAGTTGCGCTCGCCGCGCTTGCGAAAACTGTATGCGATGCTGTCTTCGCTATATCCGCTCGTTTTCTCGCCTCGCGTACCAAGTATCCGCACATCGCCAAGGCCGTCGCTGATATATTCCACCGCATTGGAGCGCGGCTGTTCCACCGTCTTGCGCCCCAACGATACCGTATCGACCAGATCGACGCCGCGACCGTCCCGTTCGTTCTTGACGTTCGTGCCGATGGTGGTTTCCGGCACGTAATCGCGCATCATCAGGATGGCAGCCCCCTTGCCATCGCCGGTCCAGTCGATCACCGAACCGCCAAATTGCATGATGCGCAGCGCGCGATCGTTGTCCGGGCGCTTAGTAAGTTCCTTCAGGCCGCTCCCATCATCGTTGAGCGCAACCATCCGCGAGAAGCCGATCAGCCTCCCCACGCTTTGGATCTGCAGATCGGCCCGGCAGATCAGCCGGCTCGGCGTGGTCCACCGGCAATATTGCAATTGCTCGGGCATGCCCGACGTTCGCAGGATCGGCTTAGGCGCGGCCGAGCTGAAATCCGCCACGGTCAGCACCGCGCCCCGCGCGCCATCCGCCTGGATCATTGCCACTTTCTTCCCGTCCGGCGACAGGCTGATATCCTGAATATATTCGCGCGCGCCAAACGCCTTCGCCTCGCGCGACGGCTCGGCCTGTGCCGGCGCGGCGATCAGCGCGATACCGGCCAGATATACGGATTTCCTCATGATCCCCCCATTTTCCCCTCCAACATGCTATCGTCGCTTTCGGGCAGTGCAAGCGCGAGCAACGAGACCGGAATGCGAAATGTCGCCAATATCGTGATCCTCACTGGCGCCGGCGTTTCGGCGGAGAGCGGGCTCGCCACCTTCCGCGGGCCGGGGGGCTTATGGGAGGGGCATCGCGTGGAGGATGTCTGCACACCAGAGGCACTGGCGCGCGATGCGGGGCTGGTGCATCGTTTCTATGACGAACGGCGTGCGGCGTTGGGGCGGGTGATGCCCAATCCGGCGCATGACGCCTTAGCGCGGCTCGATCGCGAATGGGCGGGCGAGCTGCTGGTCGTCACGCAGAATGTCGATGATCTGCACGAACGCGCCGGCGCGCGGCGCATGCTCCATATGCACGGAGAGCTGAACTCGGCGTTATGCGCGGCCTGCGATGCACGCGCCGAATGGAGCAACGCCCTCGCCCCCGGCACGCCATGCGCCACATGCGAGACGCCCGCGCTGCGCCCGGACATCGTGTTCTTCGGCGAGATGCCTTATCACATGGACGCGATCGAGCGCGCGCTGGCGGCGTGCGACCTGTTCGTATCGATCGGCACATCGGGTGCGGTCTATCCCGCCGCCGGTTTCGTGCAGACCGCGCGCTATCACGGCGCGACGACGCTGGAACTCAACCTGGAACCGTCGGCCGGGAGCGGGTGGTTCGGCGAAACGCGGCTCGGCCCGGCATCAGAGCTGGTGCCGGCATGGGTGGCCGACACGCTGGCGCTTCAGTCCACCCAGTCCAGCCCGATATCGCGATAGACGCCGCGATCCTCGTCCCAGCCCGGCTTCACCTTGACGTGGAGATAAAGGTGGACGGGGCGATCGAACAACACCGCCAGTTCCGCACGCGCCCGCGCGCCGATCTCGCGGATGCGGGTGCCGCCCTTGCCGAGCACGATCGCGCGCTGGGTGGCGCGTTCGACGAGGATCTGCTGGTGGATCTCCGCCGAGCCATCCTCGCGATCGATGAACTTCTCGGTCTCGATCGTGCTGGCATAAGGCAGTTCGGCGTGGAGCTGGAGATAAAGCTGCTCGCGCGTCACCTCCGCCGCCATCGCGCGCTCGGTCGCGTCCGAAACCTGATCCTCGGGATAATGCCACGGCCCCTCCGGCATCACGCCGGCGAGCGCCCGTTTCAGTTCGGGCACGCCGTCGCCGGTCGATGCGCTGATGAAGAACGTCTCCACGAAGGGCACGAGCGCGTTGAGCTTCTCGGCATGGAGCAGCAGGCGCGGCTTGTCCGCCAGATCGACCTTGTTGAGGATCAGGAAGCGCGGCTCCGGGCGGTCGGCCAGCCGTTCCGCGATCTCGATCACCTTGGGCGCGAGGCCGCCCTTGGCATCGACGACGAAGGCGAGCACGTCCGCCCCCTCCGTGCCGCCCCACGCGGCGGCGACCATCGCGCGATCGAGCCGGCGCTTGGGATCGAAAATGCCGGGGGTGTCGACCAGCAACAGCTGCGTATCGCCCTCGATCGCGACGCCCATCAGGCGGGTGCGCGTGGTCTGCGCCTTGGGGCTGACGATCGCCACCTTCTGCCCGACCAGCGCGTTGACGAGCGTGGACTTGCCGGCATTGGGCGCGCCAACGACGGCGACTAGGCCGCAGGACTGGGTCATATCTGGTATTTCCATATTTGTGTCAGGACGCCCTTCGACAAGCTCGGGGCGAGCGGCGACTGCGTCACCGCGAATTTACCTTGGCCAGCAAAGCGCGCGCCGCGGCGGTTTCCGCTTCCTGCTTGCTGCCCCCCTCGGCCAGCGCGTCGGCGAGCTTGGGGATCATCGCCTTCACCGTGAAGCGCGGCGCGTGGCCGGGGCCGGAGCGATCGACCACCTCATAAACCGGCGGCTTGCGCTGGTGCGCGGCGGCCCATTCCTGAAGCGCGGATTTCGGATGCTGCGGCGCGGCCGCGTCGGCGCTGATGCGCTTCGCCCACAACCGGCGGATCGCCGCACGCGCCACATCGAACCCGGCATCGCGATAGAGCGCGCCGAGCAGCGCCTCCATCACATCGCCCAGCACATTGTCGCTGTCGTGTGCGCCGTCATCGCGCGCCTGCTTGCCGAGCCGCAGCCGCGCCGGCACGCCCAGCCCACGCGCCACATCCGCGCAGACCGCGCCGGTAACCAGCGCGTTATAACGCTTCGACAGCGCGCCTTCCGGCTCGCCCGGAAAGCATTCGTAAAGCCACTCCGCGATCGCGAGGCCGAGCACGCGATCGCCGAGAAACTCCAGCCGCTCGTAATTGGCGTCGGATCGGCTGCCATGGGTCAGCGCGCGTTCGTAGTCAGCCAGATCGGGCGCGCGATGCCCGAGCGCCTCGGCGAGCCAATCGGCCAGATCGTCGCCCGTCGCGGCCCCGCTCAGAACCCGCCTCCGATCCGGTTCCAGCGGGTCGCGGTGATCCACGTCCACGGCAGGAACCAATTGGCCGAGCCATCGGTCGACCAGAAGATCACCACGGCCTTGCCCTCGACATTCGCAAGCGGGACATAGCCGAAGCCGCCCGACGCCTGGCTGAAGCGGCTATCCTTGGAATTGTCGCGATTGTCGCCCATCAGGAAAACGTGGCCGGCGGGCACGGTGAACAGCTCGGTATCGTCGGCGATCGACTGCCCCATATCGAGCACTTCATACGAGCGGCCGCCCGGCAGCGTCTCTCGGAAGCGCGGATAGCGGCAGATCTGCTGGCCGTTCTGCACGTCCTGAAACTGCGGCTGGCACTTGTCCGCGCCGTAATTCGGGGTGAGCGGCACGATGAAATCGGGGAGATGATCCTTGGGCACCGGCTGGCCGTTGAGGATCAGCACGCCCCCGCGCATCTGCACGGTATCGCCAGGAAGGCCGATCACGCGCTTGATCACGTCATGATCATTGGCCGGGGGCCCGCGAAACACCACCGTATCGCCGCGCGTCGGCGTGCCGCCGAGCAGCCGCCCCGGAATCGGCGGGAAGCCGAACGGCAGCGACCAGCGCGAATAACCGTAATTCCATTTCGAGACGAACAGATAGTCGCCGATCAGCAGGCGTGGGAGCATCGATTCGGAGGGAATCGAGAAAGGCGCGAACAGAAAGCTGCGGAACAGCCATACGACGATCGCCAGCTTCACGAGGAAGCGCAAAGTGTCGCCGGTTTCCGATTTCTTCTTCAGCGGCGCGCCTGCCGGCGCCTTGCCGATCGGCTGCGGAATATCGTCGGGCGGGGTATCCTGATCGGCCATAAGGCGCGGCGTCGCTTATGCCCGCGCCTGCGTCAAGCCGCTGGCGCGTGGAACGCTCTGTCGGTAACGGCGGTTCGGCCTTCTACAACGCAAAAAATCAGGATGACGAAGATGGCGGACTGGTCGACGATCGAGGCATTGCCGCAGGCAAGGCTCACCCAATTGTTCGCCGACGACGCGGATCGGCTGAAGCGATTCTCGCTCGACGTGGCGGGAATCCACTTCGATCTGTCCAAGACCCATCTGACCGCAGACATGGTGACGGCGTTCGAGGCGCTGGCCAAATCGAGCGACCTTGCCGGCAAGCGCGAGGCGATGTTCGGCGGCGCGCATGTCAACGTTACCGAGGATCGCCCGGTCGAACACACCGCCGAACGCGGCGAGGGCAATCCTGAAAGCGTGAGCCGCGCGCGGAGCTATCACGCGCGGATGCGGGCGCTGATCGACGCGATCGAGGCCGAGGCATTCGGGCCGGTACGCTATATCCTCCATGTCGGGATCGGCGGCTCCGCGCTCGGGCCGCATCTGCTGGTCGATTCGCTCGGGCGCGATTCGGATCGTTACGATGTCGCGATCGTCTCGAACATCGACGGCATGGCGCTGGAAGACGTATTCGAACGCTTCGATCCGGCGACGACCTTGCTGGTGGTCGCGTCCAAGACGTTCACCACCACCGAAACCATGATGAACGCCGAAAGCGTGATCGCCTGGATGACCGAGCACGGCGTCGAAGATCCTTACGGCCGGGTCATCGCGCTGACCGCCAGCCCGGACAAGGCGATCGAATGGGGGGTGGACGAAACCCGCATCCTGCCGTTCAGCGAAGGCGTCGGCGGGCGTTATTCATTGTGGTCCTCGATCGGTTTCCCGGCCGCGATCAAGCTCGGCTGGGACCAGTTCGAGGAATTGCTGGAAGGTGCGGCGGAGATGGATCGCCACTTCCGCCTGTCCGCCTTGCACGAAAATGCCCCCGCCCTCGCCGCCTTCGCCGACCTTTATTACACGCAGGTTCGCCGCGCCGAGACGCGCGCGCCCTTCGCCTATGACGAGCGGCTGCGGCTGTTGCCGAGCTACCTCCAGCAGCTTGAGATGGAATCGAACGGCAAGGGCGTGACGGTGGATGGCAAGCCGGTCACCTATCCCACCGCCGCGATTACCTGGGGCGGCGTGGGCACCGATGCGCAGCACGCGGTGTTCCAGCTTCTGCATCAGGGCACGCATCTCGTGCCGGTTGAGTTTCTGTGCGTGATCGAACAGGCCGACACGCTGCCGGAGGAGCATCACCGCCAGCTCTTGCTCAACGCCTTCGCGCAGGGTGCGGCGCTGATGCAGGGCAAGGCCAACCCGGATGATCCGGCGCGCGCCTATCCCGGCGACCGGCCGTCATCGACATTGCTGCTCGATCAGCTCGACGCGCGCACGATGGGCGCGCTGATCGCCTTCTACGAACATCGCGTGTTCGTGAACGGCGTGCTGCTCGGCATCAATTCGTTCGATCAGTTCGGCGTCGAGCTGGGCAAGGAAATGGCCAAGGCGGCGGCCAAGGGCGGCGGCACGTTCGACCCCTCCACCGACGATCTGATCCGCCGCGCCGGGCTGGGCTGAGCCGTATCGCTTAGGGCCGCACCAGCCCGCTCCCCCACCCGACCTCCCACAGAATATCCTTGATGAGAGGCCGGGTGGGGGAGCGGGCTGGTGCCGGGTCACCAAGCAGACTCTCACAGTGATCGACATTTCCGCCCTTCCGCCTAGGGCTCCGGCCCCATATCTGCGGGCGGAACCCGCGCGGAGTGAAACGAATGGCCGATTACGATTATGACCTTTTCACCATCGGCGCCGGTTCCGGCGGCACGCGCGCCAGCCGGGTCGCGGCGGCGCATGGCGCGCGCGTGGCGGTGGCGGAGGAATATCGCGTCGGCGGCACCTGTGTCATCCGGGGCTGCGTGCCCAAGAAGCTGCTCGTCTATGGCGCGCATTTCGCGGAGGATTTGAAGGACGCGCGCCGCTTCGGCTGGGAAGTGCCGAAGGATTGCGCGTTCGACTGGAAGACGCTGCAGGCGAACATGTTCGCCGAGGTCGATCGGATCAATCGCGCCTATACGACGACGCTCGAATCGAACGCGGTGGAAATCATCCACCAACGCGCCGTCATCACCGGCCCCAATGAGATCACGCTGGCCGATGGGACCGTCAAAACCGCCGGGAAAATCCTGATCGCCAGCGGCGCGCGGCCGCACGTCCCCGATTTTCCGGGGAGCGAGCATGGCATCACCTCGAACGAGGCCTTCCATCTGGAGGCCATCCCGAAGCGCGTGCTGATCGCCGGCGCGGGCTATATCGCCAATGAATTCGCCGGGATCTTCCACCAGTTCGGCGCGCATGTGATCGTGATGAACCGATCGAAGGAAATCCTGCGCGGCTACGACCAGCAAATCCGCGACCGGCTGCTCCAGATCAGCATCACCAAGGGGCTGGAATTCCGCTTCGATGCAACGTTCGAGAAGATCGTGAAGGGCGATGACGGCTGCCTGACGGTCCATATGTCCGGCCATGAGCCGGTGACGGTGGATTGCGTGATGTATGCCACCGGCCGCCTGCCCAATACCGAAGGACTGGGGCTGGAGAGCGCTGGCGTCGAGGTCGATGCGCAGGGCGCGGTGAAGGTCGATGTGAACAACCGCACCGCCTGCCCGTCGATCTACGCGATCGGCGATGTCATCAACCGCATCCAGCTCACCCCCGTCGCGATCCGCGAGGGGCAGGCGCTGGCCGAGAATCTGTTCGGCAAGGGTAGCCCGCCGGTCGATTACGATTGCGTGCCCAACGCCTGTTTCAGTCACCCGCCGATCGCCGGGGTCGGCCTGACCGAGGCGGAGGCACGGCACAAGCTTGGCGCGGTGAAGGTCTATTCTTCCGATTTCCGGCCGATGAAGAACGTGCTCGCAGGGCGCGAGGAGCGCGCGCTCTACAAGATGGTGTGCGATGGCGAGACGGATCGGGTCGTCGGCATCCATATGATCGGGCCTGATGTCGCGGAGATCATCCAGTCCGCCGCGATCGCGGTGAAGGCGGGGCTGACCAAGGCGCAGTTCGACGCAACCGTCGCGCTCCACCCGACGATGGCGGAGGAATTGGTGCTGCTTAAATAGGCGCCGCCCTCCCCCGTTTCGCCGCCGGGTCGCGGTGACGGACACGCCGGGGGTTGCCTCACCGTGGGCAAGGTCTATGTCGCGCAGCACCCCCGATATCGAAGAGCAAACGACCATGGCTGACGAATTCGACTTTGACGTGCTGGTAATCGGCGCAGGTCCGGGTGGCTATGTCGCGGCGATCCGCGCGGCGCAGCTCGGCCTGAAGACGGCATGCGCCGAGTCGCGCGAGACGCTGGGCGGCACCTGCCTCAATGTCGGCTGCATTCCATCCAAGGCGATGCTCCATGCGTCCGAATATTATGATGCGGCGGCCAATGGCGCGTTCGCCAAGCTGGGCATCAAGGTAACGCCCGAGCTGGATCTCGATACGATGCACGGCCAGCGCACCGATGCGGTGAAGCAGCTCACCGGCGGCATCGAATTCCTGTTCAAGAAGAACAAGGTGACCTGGCTCAAGGGCCGCGCCGCGTTCGAGGATGCCCATACCGTCTCCGTCGGCGGCGCGAAGGTCACCGCGAAGAACATCGTCATCGCCACCGGCTCCTCGGTCACCCCGCTGCCCGGCGTGGAGATCGACCAAAAGGTCGTGGTCGATTCGACCGGCGCGCTGGAACTGCCCAAGGTGCCCGAGCATATGGTCGTGATCGGCGGCGGCGTGATCGGGCTGGAGCTTGGCTCGGTGTGGCGGCGGCTCGGCGCGAAGGTGACCTGCGTCGAGTTCCTCGATCAGATCCTGCCCGGCTTCGACGGCGAGGTCCGCAAGGAAGCGAACAAGATTTTCCGCAAGCAGGGCATCGAATTCAAGCTCGGCACCAAAGTGACCGGCGTGAAGGTCGATGGCGGCACGGCCACGCTGACGGTGGAGCCGGCTGCTGGCGGCGAAGCGACGGCGATCGAGGCGGATAGCGTGCTGGTGTCGATCGGCCGCAGGCCGAATACCGACGGCCTCGCGCTCGACAAGATCGGCCTTGCCACCAACCAGCGCGGCCAGATCGAGACCGATCATGATTTCCGCACCGCCGTTTCGGGCGTGTGGGCGATCGGCGATGTCATTCCCGGCCCGATGCTCGCGCACAAGGCGGAGGACGAGGGCATTGCCGTAGCGGAGAATATCGCCGGCCAGCACGGCATCGTGAACCACGATGTGATCCCGAGCGTCGTCTATACCTGGCCCGAAATCGCCGGTGTCGGCTTGACCGAGGAAGCCGCCAAGGAACGCGGCGAGGTGAAGGTCGGCAAATTCCCGATGATGGCCAACAGCCGCGCCAAGACCAACCATGAGCCGGACGGCTTCGTGAAGGTGATCGCCGACGCGAAGACCGATCGCGTGCTCGGCGTGTGGTGCATCGCCAGCGTCGCGGGCACGATGATCGCTCAGGCCGCGCAGGCGATGGAATTCGGCGCGACCAGCGAGGATATCGCCTACACCTGCCACGCCCATCCGACGCATTCGGAAGCGATCAAGGAAGCCGCGATGGCCGTGCGCGGAAAAGCCATTCACATCTGATCGCGCAGCGCCGCGCCATCGCCGGAAGGCTGTGGCGCGGTGCCGTCGCGGCGGGACCGGCCGCCAGCGCGTTTATCGCGCCTGCTTCGCCGAATCCTGTCGACCGCCTATCTCGGCGGTGCCTCCGCGTAGCCGCCCTGCGCGCATTCCTCGCGGTCAGGATGTTTGCGGCAACGTTCCTCGCGCTTGCGCATTTCGCGGGTGTATTTCCGGTCCCGTTCGGATGGGCTGGTCGTGCTCCAGTCGATCACCTTGCCAGTCACGCGCACCGGCGCCGTGACCACGGTGGCAACGGTCCGCACGCAACCCGCCGTGCCGATAAGCACGCCAAGCGCGAGCAACGCCGTGACCCCGCGCCTCATTTCGCGTGCCGCGCTTCACGCGCGCGATTGCGCGCCGCGACGCCGATCGCGGGAAAATCGGTGAAGAACCCGTCGAGCCCCCGCGACAGCGCCCCCGAAATTTCGCCATCGAGATCGCCGTGGCCGCGCGGGTCGAGCCCGTCGCGATAGCCGGAAGGCAGGAAGTAATTCTCCGCGCGGTAAGTCCATGGATGGACGCGCAGGCCTGCGGCATGGGCAGCGCGGACCAGCCCGGTCGGCACTTTTCCATCCCACAGCATCGCCTTGTTCGGGCCGATACCAAAAGCGTAGGTCGCGATATCGCGCATCCCGTCGCGCGTC
The DNA here is from genome assembly GCA_029202845.1 of Candidatus Sphingomonas colombiensis. Lineage (NCBI taxonomy): Bacteria > Pseudomonadati > Pseudomonadota > Alphaproteobacteria > Sphingomonadales > Sphingomonadaceae > Sphingomonas > Candidatus Sphingomonas colombiensis. Next base: position 607,357 of record CP119315.1, read on the forward strand.
AGCATCTCGTCATAGCTCGGCGCGGCGCCATCCGCCGGGCCGCCCTCCTTGTCGACAAGCTGGATGAGGCGGATGCCGGTCAGCTTGTGGATACGCTTCAGGTTGTTCACCTCGAAAGACTGGATGAACACCGGCGCCTCGGGCGTATTCCATCCCGCCGCCTGCAACTGCCGCACCAGCAATTCATCGGTCGGGTGGCCGATCGACGCGAAATAGGTCGGGTGCTTGGTTTCGGGATAGATCCCGACATTGTGCTGCTTCGCCAGCGCGATGATCTCTGCCAGCGTCGGGATCGCGAATTTGCCGTCATATTGGCGGTTATCGGGGCGCAGCAGCGGCAGGCGCTCCTTCGCGCGCAGCGTCTTCAACTCGGCGAGCGTAAAATCCTCGACGAACCAGCCGCTCTGGTTCCGCCCGTCGATCGTCTTGGTCGTCTTGCGCGATGCGAACTCGGGATGATCGGCAACGTCGGTCGTCTCCGATATCTCGTTCTCATGCCGCGCGATGAGCACGTCGTCCTTCGTTGGCACCAGATCGGGCTCGATGAAATCCGCCCCCTCCGCGATCGCCAGTTCATAGGAACCAAGCGTATGTTCGGGACGCTCTCCACTCGCGCCGCGATGCGCGATAACAATGGGATCGGAAAGCGGCGCAATCGACTCGGGCATCCGCCGATCCTGCCCGGTTCCACACGCCGACACCAGTAAAGCCAATGGAATGGTTATCGTTCGCATGGAAACCAACATTGCACCCAGCGTTACCCTGTCGGCAGACGGAGAGCGAGCCATGTATTTTACGATCAACGGGGCGCGATACGAGGCGGATGTCGATATCCGCACGTCGCTGCTCGATCTGCTGCGCGAACATCTCGGCCTGACGGGCAGCAAGAAGGGTTGCGACCACGGGCAGTGCGGGGCGTGCACCATTTTGGTGAACGGGCGGCGGATCAATGCGTGTCTCACGCTGGCGGTGATGCATCAGGACGATGACATTACGACGATCGAAGGCCTTGGCTCGATCGGCGATCTCCATCCCTTGCAGGCCGCGTTCGTCCGGCATGACGGCTATCAATGCGGCTATTGCACGCCGGGGCAGATCTGTTCGGCAGTGGGGATGCTTGATGAGATGGCGAAGGGCTGGCCGAGCCACGTTTCCGCCGATCTCGCCCACCCCGCGCTCGACGACGATGAGATTTCGGAGCGGATGAGCGGCAATCTGTGCCGCTGCTCGGCCTATCCCAATATCGTCGATGCGATCCGCGACGTGGCGCGAGAGACTGCCGCATGAGGGCGTTCGACTATTCTCGCGCACAAAGCCCGCAAGGCGCGGTGGCGGCAGGTGGGCGCTTCATCGCCGGGGGCACCAATTTGCTCGATCTGATGCGGCTCGAAGTGGAAACGCCCGAGCGGCTGATCGACATCAGCCGGCTCGATCTCGCGCGGATCGAGGAACGCGCGGATGGCGGCCTGACGATCGGCGCGCTGGTGCCGAACAGCGATCTCGCCGCCGACGCCCGAGTGATCGAGCGTTATGAGGTGCTGAGCCGTGCGCTGCTCGCCGGCGCCTCGGGCCAGCTTCGCAACAAGGCGACGACCGGGGGCAATCTGCTTCAGCGGACGCGATGCTATTATTTCTATGACACCGCCGCGCGCTGCAACAAGCGGACGCCGGGCGCTGGCTGTGACGCACGCGAGGGGTTCAACCGCATCCATGCGGTGCTCGGCACGAGCGACCAGTGCATCGCCACGCATCCGGGTGACATGCCGGTGGCGATGCAGGCGCTCGACGCGGTGATCGTCACGCTCGCGCCAGGTGGCGACCGGCGACGCCTGCCGATCGCGGATTTCTATCGCCTGCCCGGCAACACGCCGCAGATGGAGACGATGCTGAAGACCGGCGAACTGATCACCCATGTCGAGCTGCCCGCGCCGGTGGCGGGTGCGCGGCACCTCTATCGCAAGGTGCGCGATCGTGCGTCTTATGCCTTCGCGCTTGTCTCGCTGGCGGGCGTGGTGCGGATGGACGGCGGCAAAATCGCATCGGCGGCGCTCGCTTTCGGCGGCCTCGCGCCGCGCCCGTGGCGCGATCCCGTGGTGGAGGCGGCGCTGGTCGGCAAGGCGCCGACAGCCGAAGCCTTCGCCGATGCCGCCGATGCGTTGCTGAAGGACGCGCGCGGCTTCGGGCACAACGATTTCAAGATCCCGCTCGCCCGCCGCGTACTGATCGCCGCGCTACGGGATTTGACCGCATGAGCGAATATCGCATGGACGAGGCGCACGCCGGGCTCGCGCTCGATCGCGGGGTGCAGGGCGTGCTCGGCAAGCCGCTCGACCGGATCGACGGCCCGGCGAAGGTGACGGGCAGCGCGACCTATGCGCTGGAGCATCAGCTCGCCGACATGGCCTGGGGCGTCGCGATCACCGCAGCCGTGGGCAAGGGCCGCGTCACCGCGATCGACACGCGCGCCGCCGAAAAGATGCCGGGCGTTATCGCCATCTATGCCGGCGACGCCGCCCTCCCCCGCCAGACCCCGGTGTTCGGGCAGGATCGCGCGCAGCCCTATGACGGCACAATCGAGAGCTGGGGCGAGGTGGTCGGCGTCGCGGTCGCCGAGAGCTTCGAGGCGGCGCGCGCCGCCGCCCGCGCGGTGATCGTCACCTGCGCGGCCGAAGACGGCGTGTTCACCACGCAGGACGGCGCGGACGACGCCTTCGATCCGCCGGAGGGCGCGCTGCTCCCCAATATCGTGCGCGGCGATATCGATCGCGCGATGGCCGAGGCGGCGGTGGCGATCGACGTGCATTATTCCACCCCGCGACAGGTCCATGGCGCGATGGAGCCGCACGGCGCGATCGCCGAGTGGGATGGCGACAAGCTGACGTTGCGCTGTTCGATGCAGATTTTCCGACAGGCGCGCCCGGTGCTGGCGAACTCGCTCGGCATCGCGGCCGAGGATATCCGGCTGATCTCGCCATTCATCGGCGGCGGCTTCGGGGGGAAGAATGTCAGCGCGGACGCGTTGCTCGCCGCCGTCGCGGCGAAACGGCTCGGGCGCCCCGTGAAGGTGGCGCTGGCACGGCAACAGATTTTCCACGCTTGTTATGGCCGGTCGGACACCTATCAGCGCATCCGGCTTGCCGCCGATGCCGATGGCCGGTTGATCGGTTGTGGGCAGGATAGCCTCGTCAGCCAGAAAGTCGGTGCGCGCTCGTTCGAGCCGGTGCCGCTGGGTGCGGTGGCGCTCTATCGCGGCGAGCATCGCAGCTTCACGACGCGGATCGCGCCGGTAAATCTCGTCGCGCACGGCCCGGTCCGCGCGCCGGGCGAGGCTGTCGGCATGATCGCGCTGGAATGCGCGATGGACGAGCTGGCGCGCGAACTCGGCCTCGATCCGATCGAGCTGCGCCGCCGCAACGAGCCGGAAAACGATCCCACCACCGGCCGGCCTTTCTCGTCCCGCCGGCTGATCGAGTGTTTCGACGAAGGCGCGCGGCGCTTCGGCTGGGAAACCCGCGAGCGGCGCAGCGAGGGCGAGTGGCTGATCGGCCATGGCGTCGCGACTGCCGCGCGGGTGAATTTCCTCGTGGATTCCAGCGCGCGAGTGACGCTAACGCCGGAGGGCAACGCGATCGTCGAGACCGACATGACCGATCTCGGCACCGGCACCTATACGATATTGGCGCAGGTTGCGGGTGAGGCGCTCGGGCTGCCGATCGAACGCGTCACGGTGCGGCTCGGCGACAGCGATCTGCCGACCGGCGCGGGATCGGGCGGATCGTTCGGGGCTTCTTCGTCCGCCTCATCGGTCGCGCTGGCGTGCGAGGATATCGTGGCGAAACTGGCCGAGGCGATGGGCACACCGCCGGAGGATATGACGTTGAAGGACGGCCATGCCATCGCCGGCAACCGCCGCGTGCCGCTGGGCGAACTGGTTGGCGACACATCGCTGTCCGCGATTGGCACGATCCACCCCGGCGCGAACAACCGCCGCTTCGCTCAGGCGACGCATGGCGCGCAATTCTGCGAGGCGTGGGTCAATGCGGTGACCGGCGAGGTGCGTGTGAAGCGGATGCTCGGCGTGTTCGATTGCGGGCGTATCCTCAACCACAAGACCGCGCGGAGTCAGGCGATCGGCGGGATGATCTGGGGGCTGGGCTATGCGCTGCACGAGGAAGCGCATGTCGATCCGCGCAGCGGCGCGATCGTCAACCGCGATTTCGGCGAATATCACATCCCCGCCAATGCCGATGTGCCGCAGATCGAGGCCTGGTTCGTCGAGGAGATCGATCGTCACGCCAATCCGCTGGGCGCCAAGGGGATCGGCGAACTTGGCATCTCCGGCGCGGGCGGGGCGGTGGCCAATGCGATCTTCGATGCGTGCGGCGTGCGCGTGCGCGACATGCCGATTACACCGGATAAATTGCTGATGGGGCTTCCGCCGATCTGATGGCCGACAATGATACAGTCCTGACCGCCGCCGAAGCGTGGAAAGGCGCGCCGATGGCGCTTGCCACCGTGGTTTCGACCTGGGGCTCCGCGCCGCGCCCGCGGGGCAGCCATATGCTCGTCCATGCCGACGGCCGGTTCGAGGGATCGGTTTCCGGCGGCTGTGTGGAGGGCGATATCCTGGACACCGCCGCGCAGGTGATCGCCGGCGCGCCGTTCCAGCTCAAACATTATGGTGTGGCGGACGCGAGCGCGTGGGAGGTCGGGCTGCCCTGTGGCGGCGAGATCGCGGTGCTGGTGCAACCGGTGGCGGCGGCGGGCTTCGACCCCGCGCTGTTCGATCGTATCCGTGCCGCGCGCGATGCGGGAACGGCGCTTTCCGTCACCACCGATCTTTCCACCGGGCATAGCGGCATGGATTTGCCCAGCACCGCCGATGCCTTCGTCAACCGTTACGATCCGCCGCGCCGGCTGTTGATCGTGGGCGCGGTGCAGATCGCGCAGGCGCTGGTCGGGCTGGCGCATACGCTGGGCATCGAGACGGTGGTGATCGACCCGCGCGGCCGTTTCCTGACCGAAGAACGCTTCCCGGCCGCCACGCTCGATGACCGCTGGCCCGACGAAGCCGTCGCCGCGCACCGCCCCGGCCCCTCCACCGCCGTCGTTACCTTGAGCCACGATACCAAGATCGACGATCCCGCGTTGATCGCCGCGCTCGCCAGCCGCGCCGGCTATGTCGGCGCGCTCGGCAGCCGCCGCAGCCACGCCGCGCGGCGCGAACGGCTGGGCGCGGCGGGCGTGGCATCGGATGCGCTCGACCGTATCGACGCGCCGGTGGGCCTGGATATCGGCGCGATCGGCCCGGCGGAGATCGCGCTTTCCATCGCCGCAGCAATGATAGGACGATTCAATGATCAAGGTTGAGAAAACCGTGCTCGTGCTGCTCGCCGCCGGGAAATCCGAGCGGTTCGGCGATATCAGCTCCAAACTCGACGAGCTGTTTCTGTCACGCCCACTGGGGCTGCATATCGCGGTGACGCTGGAGGACGTGCCGTTCATGGAGCGGATCGCGATCGTCAACGGCACCAAAATCGATTACGCCCGGCATAATTTCACGATCGTCCACAACGATGCGCCCGAACGCGACATGGCGTCATCGGTCCGAATGGGGGTGGAGACGGCAAGAGCGCACGGCGCGACGGCGGTGATCATCGCATTGGCCGATATGCCGCGCGTTACCGCGACCCACATCTATCGTCTGCTCGATGCCGCGGATGGGGAACATGCCGTGGTGGCTTCCAGCAACGGCCGTTTTCCGTTGCCGCCGGTGCTGTTCGGCGCGGCGCGCTTTGATGAGGTGCTCGCGATCACGGGCGATCAGGGCGCGCGCGACATGATCTCCGCCGGCGTCCACGTCGTCGCCAATGAGCAGGAGTTGATCGACGTCGACACGCCGGAGGAGCTGGAGCAGCTCCGCGCGCTCGTCAACGCCCCGGAAGCGCGAGGGCGGTGAATTCATCCACCGCCCCCGGCAATCTTTCCGTTATTCCAGCTCCAGGATCACTTGATCGACCTGCAGGCTCTCGCCCGCAGCGGCGCTGACGGTCTTCACCACGGCGGATTTTTCGGCGCGAAGAATGTTTTCCATCTTCATCGCCTCGACCACCGCGAGTGCCTGCCCTGCTTCGACCTTGTCGCCTTCCTTCACGTCCAGGCGGACGAGCAGGCCCGGCATCGGCGCGATCAGGAACCGCGACAGATCGGGCGGCACCTTCTCGATCAGATGCTTGGCATAAGGTGCAATCCGCGCCGGCAGCACGCGCGCCTTGTGCGTCGCGCCGCGCACGTTGAGCGTGAAGCCGGTGCTGGTGCGCGCGATCTTCACCGTCAGCGGCTCCTTGCCGTCGACCGTCGCGATGCGATCGCCGGGGGCATAGACGATGTCGCCATCGACGCCCACGCCGTCCACCGTCACGCCATCGGCATCGATCGTCACCGCGTGATCGGCCTTGCCGATCCGCACCACCCATTCGTCCGGCGCCGCGAGCGTGGCGCCAAGCTGGCCATCGACCAGCCGCGCGCGCTCCGCCCATTCGACCGCCGCATGCGCCGCAACGCCGGCCAGCGTCCGCACCAGCGCATCCGATGCCGGGGCGCCATGGAAGCCATCGGGATATTCCTCCGCGATGAACCCCGTGGTGATGTTGCCCGAACGGAAACGCGGGTGCTGCATCAGCGCGGAGACGAAATCGAGGTTGGTGCCCGGCCCGGCGATCTCGAACGCATCGAGCGCCGCGATCTGCTTGTCGATCGCCTCTTCGCGCGTTTTGCCATGGGTGATCAGCTTCGCGATCATCGGATCGTAGAACATGCTGACCTCGCCGCCCTCGCGCACGCCGTCATCGACGCGCACGCCATCGGTCGCCGCCGGCGGATTGTAGCGCACGAGGCGACCGATCGAGGGCAGGAAGCCGCGATACGGATCTTCGGCATAGACGCGGTTCTCGACCGACCAGCCGTTGATCTTCACGTCCTTCTGCGCGAACGACAGTTTCTCGCCGGCCGCGACGCGGATCATCTGTTCGACCAGATCGAGCCCGGTGATCTCCTCCGTCACCGGATGCTCCACCTGAAGCCGGGTGTTCATTTCGAGGAAGTAGAAGCTCTCGCCGGTCTTGTCCGCGCCGGAGACGATCAGCTCGACCGTGCCCGCGCTGTAATAGCCGACCGCGCGCGACAGCGCGACCGCCTGCTCGCCCATCGCCTTGCGCATCTTGGGCGTGACGAACGGCGACGGCGCTTCCTCGACAACCTTCTGGTGGCGACGCTGCACCGAACATTCGCGCTCGTTCAGATAGACGATGTTGCCGTGCTGATCGCCGAGCACCTGAATCTCGATGTGGCGCGGGCTTTCGATGAACTTCTCGATGAACACGCGATCGTCGCCGAAGCTCGCCAGACCCTCGCGCTTGGTCGCCTCGAAGCCCTCGCGCACGTCCTTTTCGGACCAGGCGAGCCGCATCCCCTTGCCGCCGCCGCCGGCCGAGGCCTTCATCATCACCGGATAGCCGATGTCGGACGCGATCTTCACCGCCGCCTCGGTATCCGCGATCTCACCGAGGAAGCCGGGTACGACGTTGACGCCAGCCGCCTTGGCGAGCTTCTTCGATTCGATCTTGTCGCCCATCGCCGCGATCGCCTTGGGCGGCGGGCCGACGAAGGCGATGCCCGCGTCCGCGCACGCCCGGGCGAAGCTCTCACGCTCGGACAGGAAACCATAGCCGGGATGGATGCAATCCGCGCCGGTCGCCTTGGCCGCCGCAAGGATCAGATCGGCCTTGAGGTAACTTTCCGCCGCCGGTGCCGGTCCGAGCCGCACCGCCTCGTCCGCCATCAACACATGCGGCGCACGCACATCCGCATCCGAATAGACCGCGACCGTCGCGATCCCCATCTTCTTCGCCGTGCGAAACACCCGGCAAGCGATCTCGCCACGATTGGCGACAAGGATTTTCTTGAACATCAGCTTCCTCAACTCAATCGCCGGGCGTGAACACGCCGGAACGGAATTTAATCAATCATCACAACGCGCAATGGCGTGTTCACTCAGCCGCCTCGCACACCCGCATTGGCTCCTCGGCCACCATCGGCCGGACGCCCAGCTTCGCGAACAGCGCCGCGTCCGCGCTGTCGCCGCGATTGCCGGTGGTGAGAAGCTTGTCGCCGGTGAAGATCGAGTTCGCGCCCGCCATGAAGCACAGCGCCTGCGTCGCTTCCGACATGCTCTCGCGACCCGCGCTCAGCCGCACCATGCTCATCGGCATGGTGATGCGCGCCACCGCGACGGTGCGGACGAACTCGATATCGTCGATCTTGGCGAGCGGCGTGTCCGCGAGCATGTCACCCAGCACCGTGCCCTTCACCGGCACCAGCGCATTGACCGGCACGCTTTCCGGGTGGCGCGGCAAGGTGGCGAGCGCGTGGACGAAGCCGACGCGATCCTCGCGCGTCTCGCCCATGCCGACGATCCCGCCGCAGCACACATTGATGCCCGCGCTGCGGACATTCTCCAGCGTCTCCAGCCGATCGGCGAAGGTGCGCGTGGTGATGACCGAGTCATAGCGCTCGGGCGAGGTGTCGATATTGTGATTGTAGTAATCGAGCCCGGCATCCGCGAGCTGGCTTGCCTGAGCTGGGGTAAGCATCCCCAGCGTCATGCAGGTTTCCATGCCCATCTGGCGCACGCCCTTCACCATCTCGATGATGGCGGGCATGTCCTTGTCCTTCGGGTTGCGCCACGCCGCGCCCATGCAGAAACGCTGCGAGCCGCTGTCCTTCGCCTGCGCCGCCATCTGGAGCACGGCGCGCGGGTCCATCAGCTTGGTCGCCTTGACGCCGCTTTCGGCGCTGGCGGACTGCGAGCAATAGCCGCAATCTTCGGGGCAGCCGCCGGTCTTGATCGAGAGCAGGGTGCACATCTGCACCTCGCCCGCCGCGTGATGCGCGCGATGCGTGGATTGCGCGCGCCACATCAGTTCGTCGAATGGCAACGCGAACAGCTCGGCGACTTCCTCGCGCGTCCAGTCATTGCGGGTGGTCATGTCGTTCATGCAGCGTCCAATGCCTGCGCCAGATCGGCGATGATGTCGGAAATATTCTCGATCCCCACCGACACGCGCACCACGTCCGGCCCCGCGCCTGAGGCGGCGCGTTCCGCGTCGGGAAGCTGGCGGTGGGTGGTCGATGCGGGATGGATGATCAGCGAGCGCGTGTCACCCAGATTGGCGAGGTGGCTGAACAGCTTGACCCCGGAGACGAGCGCGATGCCCGCCTCATATCCGCCCTTCAGCCCGAAGGTGAACACCGCCCCACCCTTGCCGCCGAGATAGCGTTGCGCGAGCGCGTGATAATGGTCGCCCGGCAGTCCGGCATAGGATACCCATGCCACCTTGGGATGGTTCGACAGCCATTCGGCCAGCGCCAGCGCGTTGGCGCAATGGCGCTCCATGCGCAGCGCCAGCGTCTCCATGCCGGTCAGCGCGAGGAAGGCGTTCATCGGCGCCAGCGCTGGGCCGAGATCGCGCAGGCCGAGCGCGCGGCACGCCAGGATGAAGGCGGCATTGCCGAACGCTTCGGTGAACACCTTGCCGTGATAGGATTCGTTCGGCTGGCTCAGATACGGATATTTCCCGCCCTTCGTCCAATCGAACGTGCCCGCATCGACGATGATCCCGCCGATCGAATTGCCATGGCCGTTCAGGAACTTGGTGAGCGAATGCACCACCACGTCCGCGCCATGCTCGATCGGGCGGCACAGCACCGGGGTCGCCAGCGTATTGTCGACGATCAGCGGAACGCCAGCGTCATGCGCGACTTTGGCGATCGCTTCGATATCCTGCACCACGCCGCCGGGGTTGGCGAGGCTCTCGATGAACACCGCGCGAGTATCCTCGGTGATCGCCGCCGCGACATTGGCTGGATCGTCGGCATCGACGAAGGTGGCGTCCCACGCCATCTTCTTGAAGCTCGATCCGATCTGGTTGAGCGACCCGCCGTAAAGCCGCTTCGCCGCGACGATATGCTTGCCCGGTTCCATCAGCGTGTGGAACGTGAGGAATTGCGCGGCATGGCCCGATGCCACCGCCAGCGCCGCCACGCCGCCCTCCAGCGCCGCGACCTTGCCCTCAAGCGCGCCGTTGGTGGGGTTCATCAGCCGCGTATAGATATTGCCCGGCGCATCGAGGTTGAACAGCGCCGCCGCGTGATCGACATCGTCGAACACATAGGATGCCGTCTGATAGATCGGCGTGATCCGCGCCTTGGTGGTCGGATCGGGCGCCGTGCCGGCATGGACGGCGAGGGTTTCGATATGCTGGTCGGTCATTCCGCTGCTTCCGATTCAGGCGGCATGTTGTGGCCGAGCAACCGCAATACGTCCTCCGCCGCCTTGATGAGATTGGTGCCGGGGCCGAAGATCGCCTGCACGCCGGCATCGTACAATGCCTGATAGTCCTGCGCGGGGATCACGCCGCCCGCCACCACCTTGATGTCGGCGCGGCCGGCATCCTTCAGATGGCCGATCAGTTCGGGGATCAGCGTCTTGTGGCCGGCCGCGAGGCTGGAGGCGCCGACCACGTCAACGTCCTTCTCCAGCGCCAGCGCGGCGGCTTCCTGCGGCGTCTGGAACAACGGCCCGGCGACCACCTCGAACCCGAGATCGCCGAACATCGACGAGACGAGGTTTGCCCCGCGATCATGCCCGTCCTGCCCCATCTTCGCGACGAAGATACGCGGCTTGCGGCCCAACCGGTTCTCGGTGGAATCGACGCCGCGCAGCAAGCGCGTCCAGCGCTCGTCATCGGTATAGGCGCCGCCGTAAATGCCCTTCACCGGCGTCGGGAAGGTGCCGAAGCGTCCGAACACATCCTCCATCGCCAGCGAGATTTCGCCGAGCGTCGCGCGTGCCCGCGCCGCCGCGACGGCGAGTTCGAGCAGGTTGCCGTCGCCCTTCGCGCCTTCACGCAGCGCATCGAGCGCCGCCTGGCAGGCCGCCTGATCGCGCGTCGCCTTCACCTGATTGATGCGGCGGATCTGTGCCTCGCGCACGGCATGGTTGTCGACATCGAGGATCTCGATCTCGTCCTCATTGGCGAGGCGATATTTGTTGACGCCGACGATCACGTCCTCAGCCCGATCGACCCGCGCGGCGCGGCCCGCCGAGGCTTCCTCGATCATCGCCTTGGGCCAGCCGGCGGCGACCGCCTTGGCCATGCCGCCCTCGCGCTCGACGCGCTCGATGATCTCCCACGCGCCATCGACGAGCTGCTGCGTCAGGCTCTCGATATAATAGCTGCCGCCGAGCGGATCGACGACCTTGGTCATCCCCGTCTCTTCCTGGATCACGATCTGCGTGTTGCGCGCGATACGGGCGGAGAAGTCGGTCGGCAGCGCGATCGCCTCGTCGAGCGCGTTGGTGTGGAGCGACTGGGTGCCCCCCAGCATCGCCGCCATCGCCTCGATCGTGGTGCGGATGACGTTGTTATACGGATCCTGCTCGGTCAGCGAGACGCCGCTCGTCTGGCAGTGCGTGCGCAGCATCTTGCTGCGCTCGTCCTTCGCGCCCAGCTTGGTCATCACGCGATGCCACAGCACGCGCGCCGCGCGCAGCTTCGCCACCTCCATGAAGAAGTTCATGCCGATCGCGAAGAAGAAGCTCAGCCGCCCGGCGAACTTGTCGATATCAAGTCCGGAGGCGACGCCGTATTTCACATATTCCATGCCATCGGCGATGGTGAACGCCAGCTCCTGAAGCTGCGTCGCCCCCGCTTCCTGCATGTGATAGCCGGAGATCGAGATGCTGTTGAACTTCGGCATCTCGCGGCTGGTATAGCCGAAGATGTCCGAGATGATCCGCATGCTCGGCTCAGGCGGGTAGATATAGGTGTTGCGGACCATGAACTCCTTCAGGATGTCGTTCTGGATGGTCCCGTCGAGCAACTTGCGCTCGACCCCCTGCTCCTCGCCCGCGACGATGAAGAAGGCGAGGATCGGGATCACCGCGCCGTTCATCGTCATGGAAACCGACATCTGATCGAGCGGAATGCCGTCGAACAGGATCTTCATGTCCTCGACGCTGTCGATCGCCACGCCGGCCTTGCCCACATCGCCCGTCACGCGCGGGTGATCGCTGTCATAGCCACGGTGCGTCGCGAGATCGAACGCGACCGACAGGCCCTTCTGCCCGGCCGCGAGATTGCGGCGATAGAAAGCGTTCGATTCCTCGGCGGTGGAGAAACCGGCATATTGCCGGATCGTCCACGGCCGCCCGGCATACATGGAGGCGCGCACGCCGCGCGTGAACGGCGCGAAACCGGGCAGGCCCGGATCGACCGTCACGTCGGCTGCGGTGTAGAGCGGCTTGACCGCGATCCCCTCCGGCGTTTGCCAGGTGAGATCCTTGCCCTTCACCTCCTTGGCGGCGGCGGCGGACCAGTTATCGAGCGTCGGCTTGCTATCGGTCATGTCACTCTAACTCCGGGGCGTTACGCGCCCTTGAACACCGGCTTGCGCTTTTCGAGGAAGGCCATCCCGCCCTCGCGTGCGTCTTCGGAACCACCGGCGGTGCGCTGACCCTCGGCCTCGGCGCGCAGCACCTCCTCGAACGACCCGTCGAGCGCGGTCAGGATGTTGCGACGCATCGTCGACAGCGCGACGGTCGGCCCGGCGGCGAGCCGCGTCGCCAGCGCCAGCGCCTCTTCCTGCAACGCGGCATCGTCGACCGCCTTGTAGATCAGGCCCCAGCTTTCGGCCTGCTCCGCGCCGATCCGCTCGCCCAGCATCATCATCTGCGTCGCGCGCGCCTTACCGATCGTCTTGGCCAGCAGCCAGCTCGATCCGCCATCCGGCACCAGCCCGATGTTGACGAACGCCTGGAGGAAATAGGCTGACTTGCCCGCGAATACGAAATCACCGGCCAGACCGATCGAGCAGCCAACGCCAGCCGCCGCGCCATTGACCGCGGTGACGACCGGCACCGACAGCCGCATGATCTGCGACAATGCCGGGTTGTAATAGTTCATCAGCGCACGGTGGCTCGCATCGCCGCCGCTCACCGCGCTCGCGCCGCCGCGTGCCTGAAGATCGGCGCCCGAACAAAACGCACGCCCCGCGCCGGTGATCAGCACCGCGCGCGCGCCTTGCAGGTTATAAAGCGCGGTCGTCAGATCTTCCGCCATCTGCAACGATGCGGCGTTGAGCCGATCGGGGCGGTTGAGCGTGATGACGAGGACATCGCCCTTCTTTTCGGTCAGGATCGTTTCGTATTCAGCCATGTCGCTCTCCTCAGTGCTCGCCTTTTGGCGTTTCCATTAGCTCGACGAGCATGCCGCCGAAATCCTTGGGGTGGACGAACACGATCGGCGTGCCATGCGCGCCGATGCGCGGGCTCCCCAGCACGGTCGCGCCATTCGCTTTCATATGCGCGGCGGCTTCGTGAATGTCCGGCACCTCGAAACAGACGTGATGCTGCCCGCCGGCCGGGTTCTTCTTGAGGAAGCCCGCGATCGGCGAGGTTTCGTCATATGGCTCGATCAGCTCGATCTGCGTGTTCGGCGCATCGATGAAGCACACCTTCACCCCCTGCGCCGGCAGGTCGAACGGATCCCCGATCGCGGTCGCGCCGAGCAGCAAGCGATAGGTCTCGATCGACTTGGCGATCGACGGCGTCGCGACGCCGACGTGATTCAGCCTTCCAAGCTGCATATCCAATTCCTCAGTGTTTCCCCGCAAGTGCGGGAGGCCGGCCTGTGCTTCCGCCTTTGCGGGAGCACATCACTTACAACGGAATATTGTCATGCTTCTTCCACGGATTCTCCAGGCTCTTGCCCCGGAGTTTCCGCAGGCCCAGCGCGATGCGGCGGCGGGTGGAGTGCGGTTGGATCACCTCGTCGATGAAGCCCTTGGCCGCCGCGACGAACGGGTTGGCGAAGCGTGCTTCATATTCGCGCGTCTTTTCCGCGATGCCTTCCTCGTTGAGGCCACGGAAGATGATCTCCACCGCGCCCTTCGCGCCCATCACCGCGATCTCGGCGGTCGGCCAGGCGTAGTTGAGATCACCGCGCAGATGCTTTGACGCCATCACGTCATAGGCGCCGCCATAGGCCTTGCGCGTGATGACGGTGATCTTCGGCACGGTCGCCTCGGCATAAGCGAACAGCAGTTTCGCGCCATGCTTGATGATGCCGTTATGCTCTTGCGACGTGCCCGGCAGGAAGCCCGGCACGTCGACCAGGGTCACGATCGGGATATCGAACGCATCGCAAAAGCGGACGAAGCGCGCCGCCTTCTTCGATGAATTGATGTCGAGCACGCCCGCCAGCACCATCGGCTGGTTGGCGACGAAGCCCACCGACTTGCCCTCGATCCGGCCGAAGCCGCAGATGATGTTGCCGGCGTGGCCGGGCTGGATTTCGAAGAACTCGCCCTCGTCCACCACCTTACGGATCAGCTCGTGCATGTCGTACGGCTGGTTGGCGGATGGCGGGATCAGCGTGTCGAGGCTCGGCTCCAGCCGGTCCCACGGATCGTCGGTCGGGCGTTCCGGCACGGGCGAGCGGTTCGATTCCGGCAGGTAATCGACGAAATCACGCACCGCGAGCAGCGCCTCGATATCGTCCTCGAACGCATTATCCGCCACGCTGGTCTTGGTGGTGTGGGTGATCGCGCCGCCGAGCACCTCCTGCGTCACCACCTCGTTGGTCACCGTCTTCACCACATCGGGGCCGGTGACGAACATGTAGCTCGAATCCTTCACCATGAAGATGAAGTCGGTCATCGCGGGGGAGTAAACTGCACCTCCGGCGCAGGGGCCCATGATGACGCTGATCTGCGGCACCACGCCCGATGCGAGCACGTTGCGCTGGAACACCTCCGCATAGCCGCCGAGCGAGGCGACGCCCTCCTGAATGCGCGCGCCGCCCGAATCGTTCAGGCCAATGACGGGCGCGCCGACCTTCATCGCCATGTCCATGACCTTGCAGATCTTCTGCGCATGACGCTCGGACAGCGATCCGCCGAACACGGTGAAATCCTGGCTGAACAGGAACACCAGCCGCCCATTGATCGTGCCCGATCCGGTAACCACGCCGTCGCCGGGGAAGATCTGATCCTGCATCCCGAAATCGACGCAATTATGCTCGACGAACATGTCGAGCTCCTCGAACGAGCCCTCATCGAGCAGCACGTCCACGCGTTCGCGCGCGGTGAGCTTGCCCTTGGCATGCTGCGCGTCGATGCGCTTCTGCCCGCCGCCAAGCCGCGCTGCGGCGCGCTTGCGTTCCAGTTCCTCGATCGTCGACGACATGCGTTTCTCCGGGTGCAACGCGCCCTCCTGACGTGCGCGAGGGCGAAGCGCAAATGTGAACTTGCGAATTTGCGAAAGCGCGGTTTGCGAACTAGGATCGGCGCACGATGCCAAGGCTCTACGCTGGCCAGCAATTGCGCGCCTTACGCCTTTCCGCGGGGCTGAACCAGCGCGCCATGGCGGCGCGGCTGGGGCTTTCCGTCAGCTATCTCTCGCAGCTCGAAACCGGGGAGCGGCCGCTTACCGCGGCCGTCACCACCGCGCTCGCCCGCCATTACCCTCACGCGCTGGCGGCGATCGAGGGCGAAGCGCCGGCGCGACGACTCGCCGCGCTGGGCGAGGCGCTGGCCGATCCGGCGCTCGCCCCGCTCGATGCCGAGGATGCGGCACGGCTGGCGGAGGAGCGCCCGGACGTGGCCGATCGCCTCATCGCGCTTCACGCCGCCAAGCGCGCGGCGGAGGAACGGCTGGCGATCGCGGAGGAATCGATGACCGCCGGCACCGGCGCGCGACTGCCGTGGGAAGCGGTGCGCGACTGGTTCCACGAGGCGGGGAATTACGTCGATCCGCTCGATCGCGCGGCGGAAGCGTTGGCGGCGGCATCCCCCGGCGATCTGGGGGATGTGTTGCGCGATCATGGTATCGCGCTGGCAGCGGATAAAAACGAGGATGCCCCGCTCGCGCGCTTCGACGGTGCGACCCTCACGCTCAACGCCGCATTGCCGCCCGAAAGCCGGCGCTTCCTGATCGCGCACCGCCTTGCCGCAACCGCCTTCGCCGACGAGATCGAGACGATCGTTGCGGGCGCCGACGTGCCCGGCGCGGAGGCACGGCGGCTGCTCGCAGTCGGCCTCGCCAATTACGCGGCGGGCGCGCTGGTGATGCCCTATGCCGCGTTTCGCGCCGAGGCGCGGCGACTGCGCCACGATATCGACCGCCTGTCGCGCCGCTTCGGGGTGAGCTTCGAGCAGGCGTGCCACCGGCTGTCGACGCTCCAGCGCGCCGGGGCGGAGGGCGTGCCCTTTTACTTCTGCCGCGTCGATATGGCGGGCAACATCACCAAGCGCCATTCCGCCACCCGGCTGCAATTCGCGCGCTTCGGCGGCGCGTGCCCGTTGTGGCACGTGCATGAGGCGGTCGCGATTCCCGATCGCATCCTCGTCCAGCATGCCGAAACGCCGGACGGCGTGCGCTATATCTCGATGGCGAAGGGGCTGGTGAAGCCATCCGGCAGCTTCGCGCGCAGCCCGCGCCGCTACGCGGTGGTGCTGGGGTGCGAGGCGACCCATGCCGCCGATTTCGTCTATGCCGACGCGGTGGACCGCACCCGCGCCCCCACCCCGATCGGCATTTCCTGCCGGCTATGCCCGCGCGACGATTGCGATCAGCGCGCTTTCCCGCCGACCGACCGCGCGATCACGGTGGAGCCGGCGATCCGCCGCGTCGTTCCGTATCGCGTGGTGTGAAACAACCGAAAGTGGAACGATCGAATGCCGGACTATCAATGGCGCGGGATGACGACGGACGACCTTTCGACGGTCACCGCGATCGCTGATCGCGTCCACGCATCCTATACCGAAGAACGCGCGATCTACGCCGAACGGCTGGCCTTATATCCCTCTGGTTGCCTGGTACTTGCCGGGGCAGACGGCATCGCGGGCTATATCATCACCCATCCGTGGTATCGCGACCGCCCGCCGGCACTGGGCGCGAAGCTCGGCGCGATCCCGGCCGATGCGGATACCTTTTACCTCCACGATATCGCGCTTTTGCCGTCCGCACGCGGCAGCGGCGCCGGGCGGACCGCGATCGTGCTGGCAACGGATCAGGCGCGCGCCGCCGGGCTCAGCGAGATCACGCTGATCGCGGTCAACGGTGCGGACACATTCTGGGCGGCGCAGGGCTTCGCTTATGTCGGCCCCGGTGCCTATGGCGCGAACACCTGGCTGATGCGCCGCTCGCTCGCCCCCGCCTGAGCCGCGTCACACCTTCACGATCCCGCGCTCGATCAGGCTGGTGGCGGTATCCATGATCGATTGCTCCTCGTCGCGCGTGCGCCAGCCGAGCACTTTCGCGGTATGTTCGGGATCGACCGCGCGGACACGGCCAAGCTCGCCGACCACCTGCTTGATGCTGCCGTCGAACAGCCCGAGCAAATGCACGACGAAATCCGGGATGCGGCGCTTGGGCACCTTGCGCGCCTTCTCGCCCAACTTCGCGCGCAGCACCGCTCCCACCTCCTCCATCATCATGAAGCGGCCGCCGCCGAGGAAGCGTTCGCCATCCAGCCCCGGTGTCTCCAGCGCGAGGACATGGAGATCGGCGAGATCACGCACATCGACCACCGCGAAGCCGATGCGCGGATAGCCGGGGATCGAGCCGTTGAGCAGCCGCTCGATGATCTGGATCGAGGTGGAGAAATCCCCGCTCATCACCGGCCCAAGCACCGCGCTGGGATTGACCGAGCAGAATTCCATCCCCGCGCCATTCTGCGCCATCCAGTCACGCGCGGCGCGCTCGGCGATCGTCTTCGACTTTATATAGGGCGCGACGCCCGGCGCGTTCACGTCGGTCCATTCCTCCTCGGTGAAGCCGACGCCGTTGGCGGGCGGATGGCCATAAGCGATCGCCGCCATCGAAGAGGTGAGCACGAAGCGCTTCACCCCCGCCTCCTTTGCGAAGCGCAACGCGCGCAACGCGCCATCGCGGGCGGGCGGGATCAGCATCTCGTCCGTCACCTTGCCCAGCGGAAACGGCGAGGCGACGTGCGCGACATGGCTGCATCCGGCCACCGCTTCCGCCCAGCCCGCATCATGCTCCAGATCGGCGGCGAAGAAGCGCAATCTGTCCGCCGGCACGCCCAGCGCGGCGCGGACTTCCGGCTCTTTTGCGAGGTTGCGGATCGTTGCATTGACGGTCCAGCCGCGCTCGATGAGCCGCTGGATCAGGAAGCCGGCGATATAGCCGCTGCCTCCAGTCACGAGCACAGTGCCAGCCATCCGCCATCCTCTCCTGTTTCTTGCAATGGGTTTTATAGCGAAACCGATGCACTGCCAAGTTGTCCCCCGGCGGCGGCGCGGTTACGGGGGCGGCTCAAGGAGAGTTTCATGGCCGAACAGGAACTGCACCCCGTCCCCGCCGAATGGCGCGCGAACGCAAAGGTCGATCAGGCGGGTTACGACGCGATGTATCAGGCCAGCGTCAGCGATCCCGATGGGTTCTGGCTGGAACAGTCCAAACGGCTCGACTGGATGACCGCGCCCGCCAAGGCCGGCGACTGGTCGTTCGACGAAGCCGATTTCCACATCGAATGGTTCAAGGACGGCGTGCTCAACGTCGCCGCCAATTGCATCGACCGCCACCTTGCCGAGCGCGGCGATCAGATCGCGATCATCTGGGAGCCGGATGATCCCAAGGAGGAGCCGAAGCGCTTCACCTATCGCCAGCTCCATGCGGAGGTATGCCGCTTCGCCAATGTGCTGAAGGCGCAGGGCGTAAAGAAGGGCGATCGCGTCACCGTCTATCTGCCGATGATCCCCGAAGCGGCGTTCGCGGTGCTGGCCTGCGCGCGGATCGGCGCGATCCATTCGGTGGTGTTCGGCGGCTTCTCCCCCGATGCGCTGGCCGGGCGCATCCAGGATTGCGATTCAACGCTCGTCATCACCGCCGATGAGGGCCGGCGCGGCGGCAAGCGCGTGCCGCTCAAGGCCAATGTCGATGCCGCGGCCCCGCGCGCGCCGAGCCTCGAAAAGGTCATCGTGGTAAAGGCGACCGGCGGCGACGTCGCGATGGGCGAGCGCGACATCTGGTATCACGATGCGGCCGCGAGCGTGTCCGCCGATTGCCCGCCCGAGCCGATGGGCGCCGAAGACCCGCTGTTCGTGCTCTACACCTCTGGTTCCACCGGCAAGCCCAAGGGCGTGCTGCACACCACCGGCGGCTATCTACTATGGGCGAGCTTCACCCACGATCTCGTGTTCGATTACCGGCCGGGCAACGTCTTCTGGTGCGCGGCCGATATCGGCTGGGTCACCGGGCACACCTATATCGTCTATGGCCCGCTCGCGAACGGCGCGACGACCCTGATGTACGAAGGGCTGCCCAACTGGCCCGACGCCAGCCGCATCTGGCAGGTGGTCGATCGCCATCAGGTCCACACCATCTTCACCGCGCCCACCGCGTTGCGCGCGCTGATGAAGGAGGGCGACGCGCCCGTCCAGCGGACCAGCCGCGCCTCGCTTCGCCTGCTCGGCACGGTGGGCGAGCCGATCAACCCCGAGGCTTGGCGCTGGTATTATGATGTCGTCGGCGAAGGCCGCTCCCCGATCGTCGACACCTGGTGGCAGACGGAGACCGGCGGCGCGCTGATCGCCCCCCTGCCCGGCGCGACCGATCTGAAGCCGGGATCGGCGACCCGTCCGCTCCCCGGCGTCCGGCCGCAACTGGTCGACGAAACCGGCGCGGTGCTGGACGGCGCGGCCAGCGGCAATCTGTGCATCACCGCGAGCTGGCCCGGCCAGATGCGCACCGTGTGGAACGATCACGAACGCTTCTTCCAGACCTATTTCACCACTTACCGCGGCAAGTATTTCACCGGCGACGGCTGCCGCCGGGACGAGGACGGCTATTATTGGATCACCGGCCGTGTCGACGATGTGATCAACGTCTCCGGCCACCGCATGGGCACGGCCGAGGTGGAAAGCGCATTGGTGCTCCATCCAAAGGTCGCCGAGGCGGCCGTGGTCGGCATGCCGCACGACGTTAAGGGTCAGGGCATCTACGCCTATGTGACGCTGAACGCGGGCGAGGTCGCGTCGGACGATCTTAACGCCGCGCTGAAGCAATGGGTGCGCAAGGAAATCGGCCCGATCGCCACCCCTGATGCGATCCAGTTCGCGCCGGGCCTGCCCAAGACGCGCTCGGGCAAGATCATGCGCCGCATCCTGCGCAAGATCGCGGAGGGCGACACATCGAACCTCGGCGACATCTCCACCCTCGCGGACCCCTCGGTGGTGGAGGATCTTGTCGTAAATAGAGTCGGTTAATCCTTTGAATCCCCCGATTCACCTTTCGGCAACATCTTTCGTCCAGCCTCACACTTGACGAATCGATTCGAATCAGTCCGAAATGGGGACAGCGGCACATAAATAAATGCCGCAAGCGTCCCGGGTCGGGGGGTCAAATGGCTAAGCATGGTTCCGGCACTCCGCTTCCGCCGGAAGAAATCGAACGTATCCTATGGTCGGCGCGGCGCGCCGGCACGATCCTGATTCTGCCGCGCGAACAGCCCCAGCCAACGATCGATGCGCTCACCGATCAGGGCCTGATCCGCCGCCAGCTCGGCCATATCGTGCTCACCCTGCAGGGTCAGGAACGCCGCCGCAAATGCGCGCATTACATGGCCGCGCTCGCCTGAGGGCGATAACCACCGCGCGCTTGATTCAAACGATATAAAGTTCGTCGACCGCGACGCTACCCGCGCGCCACTGATTGCCATTCCCACAAACGCAGAAGAGCCGCCTATCCCAAGGGCGGCGGCTCCATGATCTTCTGCGGTTCGCTCAGGCGAACGAAACGTTGGTCCTGACCTTTTGGCGTCGACGCATCGCAAAGCCGATGCCACCGAACCCCGCCAGCATCATCGCCCAGCTACCCGGTTCCGGAATGCCTGCCAGCGCGTTCGCATTGATCGACAGGTGATAAGCCAGGCCGGGCACTTCGAAATCGGTGAAGTCATATTCTCCGGGAAGAAATGTGGGGCTGTAGATGGTGCCTTTGAACACCGAATCCCCCGCCGGAGAAAAGCGGAAGAAGTTGAGACCCAACCCGATGATATCCATCCCGCCACCGCCTTCCGCGGTGTAGAAGTGGAAGAGAATTGGCGACATCGTACCATCGACGGTGGCCGAACTGGTAAGGGCGAAGATCGTTGGATCGTCCAGACCGGCATTGTGTCCTGCCGGATCGATATCGGTCGGGCTAAGTGGCAGGATGAAGTTTGCTGTGTGGGAACCGGTAAGGACGAAAGTCGCCGTTTGAGCAGCGCATGGTGATGCAGCCGCCACGGCGACTGCGGAAGCGAGCAAAACAGATATCCGCATGTAAAACCCCCGTTTTATGCAGAGTTGCCTGGCGTATGTCAGAACATAGCGAAGCTCCCCTGCACATGGTTAATCGAAACGTGGCAATTGCGTAAGTGGATCGCATGTCGCGTTCCCATTTTGAGACATGGATCTGTCGCGCCCCTATGCGCACATCGGACTTTTGATCATCAACGCCGCGCCTGCCACAAACGAAGCATCGACACTCCGGAGCGACGACTTGGCGTTGGTTTCCTGCTTGCTGACGGAATGCCATCCGCCAGGACTGGAACACGTTCAATCACCACTCCGGCCGTGCAAGATTCAAGCGAGAGCGTTCGCGATCACGCCGCCAATCGCCGCAGGATCGCCGGCGCGACGATCACGATCCGGCCATAGCCACGGGTGATCGCGCCGCCGTGCTCCAGCGCCGCGAGATGCATGTTGGTCACCTTGCGCGAAAGGCCGCACATTTCCGCGAGATCGGCCTGACTTACCGCCGCCACGCCGCCACCGCCCAGCGCCAGCAGCCGCGCCGCGATGCGGCCACGCGGGTTCAGCCCGATCAGTTGCGCGGCGAGGTGCACCATCGCGTCGAGCTGGCCGTAAACGAGTTCGCTCACCGCGCGCCACAATGCGGGTTGATCCGCCGCGACCCGTTCCAGCGCACTGTCCGCGATCAGCAATACGATCGTCGCGCGGGCCGCCGCGCGCGCGGTGGCGATGCGCGGGCCGCCGCCGCCGCGCCGCGACTGGCCGAACGCGCTCCCCGCCGGCGCGAGATTTACCAGCACGTCGCGCTCCGCCCCCAGCGACGCCTCGATCCTCAACGCACCATCGAGCACCAGGACCAGGCCCGTTTCCTCATCACCCTCGCCGTAAACCCATTGCCCGGGCGCGAGCCGCACGACGCGCCCCGCGCGCAGCAATGCCGCGCGCAACGGCGCCGGCAGGTGCGCGAACCAGATAGCGCGCAGCGCGAGGGCCTCGACATCCATCGCACGAATGTAACCAACGTGACATTCCATTGCGAGCACTCACGATAGAATGCGCGCGATAAGGAGAGGATATGATGAGCGACGTACGATTCCGCCCGCTGTCCGATCATGTCGGCGTCGAGGCGCTCGATATCGATCTGAACGCGATCGACGACAATGCGTTCGGCGCGCTGCGTAGCGCGGTGGCCGATCACGGCATATTGTTCGTCCGCGATCAGCAGCTGACGCCCGAACAGCATATCGCCTTCGCGCGGCGCTGGGGCGATATCGACGTGAACAATTATTTCCCGGCGAACGGCGGCCACCCGGAAATCGCCGAGGTGCGCAAATCGGAGACCCAGACCACCAATATCGGCGGCGGCTGGCACACCGATCACACTTACGATCAGGTGCCCGCGATGGGATCGATCCTGCTCGCGCGCGAGACCCCGCCGACCGGCGGCGACACCTTGTTCGCCAGCATGGGCGCGGCGTTCGACGCGCTTTCAGAGGGGCTGAAGCAAACGCTGCGCGGGCTGCGCGCGGTGCATTCGGCCGATCATATCTACAGCGCCGACGGCATCTATGCGCAGACCGATCAGGCCGCCGATCTGAAGGGGCATGATATCCACACCCATGCTGTCCATCCGGTCGCGCTGCGCCATCCCCGGACGGGGCGGGAACTGCTTTACGTCAATCCTGCCTTCACGCTGCATTTCGAAGGATGGACGCGTGAGGAAAGCATGCCGCTGCTGCAATATCTGTACAGCGTGGCGATGCGGCCGGAATTTCACTGTCGCGTGCAATGGGCGCCGGGATCGATCGCGGTGTGGGACAATCGCTCGACCTGGCATCATGCGTTGAACGATTATCAGGGCCATCGCCGGCTGATGCACCGTATCACGATCGCAGGAGAGCCGCTTGAATGAAGGGGAAACGCGCTACGTAATTCCCCCAATCCACACCCGGCCCACAATGCTTTATCGTTTCGCCTTCGTAAAGGCGTACATGAAACCATATTCGCTTTGCGGGCCGTGATGCTGGCATCCATTCCCCGTCGAGCCGGAGAATGCAGATGATCCGCAAATCCTCTTATCTTCTTGCCGGCATCGCAGCACTTTGCGCGACTGGCGCGATCGCCAAGCAATGGGTCGATTATTCGCCGACCAAGGGTTTTTGGGAAATCAACGCGATCGAATGCGATCCCAACCATGTCGACGACTATCTGACCGGGCTGCGCCGCACCCAGGCGCCGGTGTTCGAGGCGCTGAAGCATCGCGGGCTGGTCGATGACTACAAGTTCCTCACCCGCAACGGTTATGTGAAGAATTCGCCCAGCGTCGTCATCATGGCGCATTTCACCAGCGCCGCCGCGCTGGAACCGAACAAGGCGCGCGACGAAGCGATCGAGAAGGAAATCACCGCCGGCATGAGCGACGCCGACGCGAAGGCCGCCGTCGCCGGTTACGAAAAGTATCGCACCTTCATCGACGACGCGACCTATCAGGAAGTGCGCTTCGCCAAATAACCCCGGCGCGCGCGGCCGTCACAACCGATCGAAATCGATCGGCGCGTGACGGTCCAGCGTGCGTGGTGCCTCCGGCATCGGATATTTGAGGCCGGTGGCGCAGTTGAACAGCACCACCTCCTCATCCTCGTCGACCTCGCCGTCGCGCAGCGCCTGACGATAGGCCGCGAGCGTCGCGCCGCCTTCGGGGCAGAGCAGCAGGCCATCCTTGCGCGCGCAATCGTCCACCGCCTGAAGGATCGCCGGATCGCCGACCGCGAGCGCCTTGCCCCCGCTCTCCCGCACCGCGCGCAGGATCAGGAAATCGCCGACCGCGCGCGGCACGCGGATGCCCGCCGCGACGGTATGCGCGTCCTCCCAGCGCTCGGCATGTTCCTCGCCCGCCTCGAACGCGCGGACCATCGGCGCGCAGCCCGCCGCCTGCACCGCATACATGCGCGGCCGTTCGCTGCCGATCCAGCCGAGCTTCTCCAGCTCGTCGAACGCCTTCCACATGCCGATCAGCCCGGTGCCCCCGCCGGTGGGATAGAAGATCGCCTTGGGCAGCCGCCAGCCGAGTTGCGCGGCCAGCTCCAGCCCCATCGTCTTCTTGCCCTCGATCCGATACGGCTCCTTGAGCGTGGAGAAGTCGAACCAGCGCCCCTCGCCCGCTCCCTTGCCGACGATCGCGCCGCAATCATCGATCAGGCCGTTGACGCGCCACACCCGAGCGCCCTGCATCGCGATCTCGCGGACGTTTACCTCGGGCGTGTCCTCGGGGCAGAAGACGATCGTCTCGATGCCCACGCGCGTGGCATAAGCTGCAAGCGCGGCCCCTGCGTTCCCGTTGGTCGGCATGGCGATGCGCTTGACGCCAAGCTCCTTCGCCATCGCCACCGCCATCACCAGCCCGCGCGCCTTGAAGCTGCCGGTGGGCAGGCGCCCCTCGTCCTTCACCAGCACGTTCGCGCCGCCAGCCTGCGGGATCGGAACGAGCGGCGTTTCGACCTCGCCGAGGCTCACGACATTTTCCGTCCGCCGCACCGGAAGCAGTTCGCGCCACCGCCACAGATCGGTCTCGCGCGCCGCCAGCGTATCGCGGCCCAGCGCAGCCTTCACGGCCGCCAGATCGTAGCGGACGAGCAACGGCCGCCCCGCGCGCGACAGGCCATGGAGCTGATCCGCCTCATAACGCTCGCCGGTCAGCGAGCATTCGAGATGCGTGACGAAGGTTGGCCGTTCAGCCGTGAGGTTTTCGTTCATCCGGTCAAAATCTCTCTTTGAAAACGCGCCGAAAGGCGAGTTTTGAGACCGCACCGGCCCGCTCCCCAACCCGCATCCCACCGGCATCATGGCTGGGAGGCGGGGTGAGGGCGCAGGCTGGTGCCGCGAAATGCGCTCGTCCGCGCATTTTCAAAAGAACGATCAGTCGGCGGTCTTGGCGACGCCCACCAGCGCCGGGCGGAGCAGGCGATCGCGGATCATCCAGCCGGATTGCATTTCCTGCACGATCGAGCCCGGCGCGGCATCGGCCGACGGAATCTCGACCATCGCCTGATGGCGATTGGGATCGAGCTGTTCGCCCAGCGTGCTGATCCGCGTGATGCCGTGGCGCTGGAATACATTGGCCAGCTCACGCATCGTCGCTTCAATCCCGGCGACGAGGCCCTTGAGCTTTTCGTCCTCGCGCAGTTCCGCCGGGATCGCGGCCAGCCCGCGCTCCATATTGTCGTTCACCGACAGGATATCGCGCGCGAAGTTGGTCGCGGCATAAGCGCGCGCATCGGCGGCGTCCTTTTCGGCGCGGCGGCGCACGTTCTGCACCTCCGCCTGCGCATAAAGCACCTGCTGCTTCGCCTCGGCGAGCGCGGCCTCCAGTTCGCCGGTCCGATCATGCTCTGCCACTTCGGGCGCCGCCTCGGCGGTCTCGTCGCGCAGATTCTCGGTCGTATTCTCGTCGGTCATCATATTCCTGTCTGTTGGCGGCTCACCCGATCAGGCGGGCGAGCGTCGCGGCCGTGAAATCCACCATGGGCACGACGCGCGCGTAGTTCAACCGCGTCGGGCCGATCACGCCCACGACGCCGACGACGCGGCCGTCCTGTCCGCGAAACGGTTTGGCGATCACGGAGGATCCGGAAAGCGCGAACAATTTCGTCTCCGCGCCGATGAAGATGCGCGTGGCATCGCCCGCGCGCGCCGAATCGAGCAGCGCCGCGATCTCCTGCTTGCCCTCCAGATCGTCGAGCAGATCGCGCACCCGCTCCAGATCGGCGGCGGCGGCATCGTCGAGCAGCCGCCCCTGCCCGCGCACGATCAGCACCGCGCGGCGACCGCCATCCTCGCTCCACACCGCGATCCCGCGCTGGATCAGCGCCTGCGCGGTCGCGTCGAGCGCGGCCTGTCCAGCGGCAAGCTCATGATCGATCCGCGCGCGCGCCTGTGCCAGCGTGAGGCCGGCGAGCGTCGCGGACATGTAATTCCCCGCTTCGATCAGCGCGGACGGGCCGACGCCCGGCGGCAGATCGATCACGCGATTCTCGACCGCGCCATCCTCGCTCACCAGCACCGCAAGCGCCTGTGTGGGAGACAAAGGCACGAATCCGATCGAGCGCAGCACCTGCTCATGTTTGGGCACCATCACCAGCCCGGCGCAGGCCGACAGCCCGGAAAGCGCGGCGGTGGTGGCGGCCAGCGCCTCCTCCACCGGGCCGCCGGCGGCCGCGCGCGCCTCGATCGCGGCGCGCTCCTCGCGGCTCGGCTCGGAAACCTGCATCATCCCGTCGACGAACAGCCGCAGGCCCAATTCGGTCGGCATCCGCCCGGCGGAAGTGTGCGGCGCGGCAAGCAGCCCGACCGTCTCAAGCTGCGCGAGCACGCTGCGGATCGACGCGGGCGACAGGTTCAGCCCCGCCTGCGCCAGGGTGCGCGACCCAACCGGCGTGCCGCTCTCCAGATAGCTATCGACCACGCGGCGGAAGATATCCCGCGCGCGATCGCTAAGCTCGGAAACGGGGGTGGCGGCGGTCATCGCCGGCTGATGTAGGACGGCGCGGGCATTGGCTCAACGGTCAGGACCGATCGACAATGAGTTATGGCACCGCAATCAAAAACCCAATGTCTCCGCCACCACCGCGTTGACGATCCGTCCCTTGTCGACGTTCAGCCCCTCTTTCAGCCCCGGATCGTCATCCAGCGCCGCCAGCCCCTTCGCCGCGAGCGCAAGTCCGTAAGGCAGCGTCGCATTGTTGAGCGCATAGCTCGATGTCAGCGGCACCGCGCCGGGCATGTTCGCCACGCAATAATGGATCACGCCATCCACCTCATAGGTCGGATCGGCGTGGGTGGTGGGATGCGAAGTCTCGAAACAACCGCCCTGATCGATCGCGACATCGACCAGCACCGCGCGCGGCTTCATCAGTTTCAGCATCTCGCGCGTCACCAGCTTGGGCGCGGCGGCGCCCGGCACCAGCACTGCGCCGATCACCACATCGGCCGTGGCGAGCGCCTCCTCGATCGCGGCGATGGTGGAAAAATGCGTATCCGCGCGCCCGTGGAACATGTCGTCGAGCTGGCGCAGCCGGCGCAATGAGCGATCGAAGATGCTGACGTTCGCGCCCAGCCCCGTCGCCATCCGCGCCGCATGGGTGCCTACCACGCCGCCGCCGAGGATCACGACATTGGCCGGCGCCACCCCCGGCACGCCGCCCATCAGCACGCCGCGCCCGCCCGATACGGCGCGCAGCGCGGTCGCGCCCGCCTCGATCGACAGCCGCCCGGCCACCTCGCTCATCGGCGCGAGCAGCGGCAGGCCGCCCGATGCATCGGTCACCGTCTCGTAAGCGATCGCGCTGACGCCGGATGCCATCAGCCCGCGCGCCTGATCGGGATCGGGGGCGAGGTGGAGATAGGTGAACAGGATCTGCCCCTCGCGCAATTGCACCCATTCGTGCGGCTGCGGCTCCTTCACCTTCACCACCATCTCGGCGCGCGCGAACACCTCCTGCGGCGTCGCGACGATCTCCGCGCCGGATTGCGCGTAAACCTCGTCACCCGCGCCGATCCCCGCCCCGGCGCCGGTCTCAACGATCACGCGATGCCCATGGTGGCGATATTCACGCACCGCGCCAGGCGTCAGCCCGACGCGGAATTCGTTGTTCTTGATCTCGCGAGGAACGCCGACCAGCATCTTGCCATCTCCTGTACGTAGCGCGCGCTATACTGCGGAGACCGGGCGAAATCCCGCCAAATCCCGATCTCGGCACGCCGGGCAGAAAATAATATCCGTTGATCGCCCAGCCGCGCGGTGCGACCCCTAAGCGCGATGACCCGGACCAACACCGCCCGGCAGGAGAGTCCTTCCGCCCGCTACGCCGAAGCGATCGCGCGCTTCCTGCGCGACCGCGCGCCGCGCCGCGATGCGCTGCTCCCCCTGCTCCACGCGCTGCAGGTCGAATTCGGATATATCGACGGCGCAATGGTCGTGCCGGTCGCCGCCGCGCTCAACCTGAGCCGCGCGGACGCGCATGGCGTCGTCACTTTCTATCACGATTTCCGCACTGCCCCCGCCGGCACGCACATCATCCGGCTGTGCCGCGCCGAAAGCTGCCAGGCGCGCGGCGGTGCCGCGATCGAGCGCCACGCGACGGAGCGGCTGGGGCTGAACATGGGCGAGACGAGCGCCGATGGCCGTGTAACGATCGAGCCGATCTATTGCCTCGGCCTGTGCGCCACCGGACCGAATGCGCTGGTCGATGGCCGCCCCGTTTCGCGCCTTGATGCAGCGAAGATCGACCGGATCGCGGCGGAGCTGCTGGCATGACGCGCGCCTTCGTCAGCTGCGACATGGCCTCTGTCGCGCTCGGCGCGGACGAGGTGGCGGCGGCACTCGCCACGCGTGGCGTCTCCGTGATCCGCACCGGCAGCCGCGGGTTGTTCCGACTTGAGCCGCTGGTCGAAATCGAAACGGCGGACGGCCACATCGGCTACGGCCCCGTCCAGCCTGACGAGATCGACGCGGTGCTGGATAGCACCCACCCCAACCGTATCGGCAACGTCGAGAACCTCCCCTTCTTCGCGCGCCAGCAACGCTTCACCTTCGCGCGCTGCGGCGTGATCGATCCGCTGAGCCTCGACGATTATGCCGCGCACGGCGGCTGGCGTGGGCTGGAAATCGCGCGCGGACGCCCCTCGCAGGCCGTGATCGACGAGGTGAAGGCAAGCGGGCTGCGCGGGCGCGGTGGCGCGGGCTTCCCGACGGGCATCAAATGGCAGACCGTGCTGGACGCGGCCGGGGCGGAGAAGTTCGTCGTGTGCAACGCCGATGAAGGCGACAGCGGCACCTTCGCCGATCGGATGCTGATGGAGGGCGATCCCTTCTGCCTGATCGAAGGGATGGCGATCGCCGCCCACGCGGTCGGCGCGGGGCGCGGGTTTATCTACATCCGCTCCGAATATCCCTTCGCGATCCGCACGATGGAGGCGGCGATCGCGCTCGCCGCCCCGCGCATCGCGCCGTTCGTGCTGGAGGTGCGCGTCGGCGCCGGCGCCTATGTCTGCGGCGAGGAAACCGCGCTGCTCGATTCGATCGAGGGCAAGCGCGGGCAGGTCCGCGCCAAGCCGCCATTGCCCGCGATTCAAGGGCTGTTCGGCCGCCCCACCGCAATCAACAACGTGCTGAGCCTCGCCGCCGTGCCGTTCATCATCGCGGAGGGCGCGGCGGCCTATGCGGCGGTCGGCTTCGGCCGGTCGCGCGGCACGATGCCGATCCAGCTTGCCGGCAATGTGCTGAACGGCGGGCTGTTCGAATGCGGGTTCGGCGTCACGCTCGGCGAACTGGTCACGGAGATCGGCGGCGGTACGGAAAGCGGCCGCCCGGTGAAGGCGGTGCAGGTCGGCGGCCCGCTCGGCGCCTATTTCCCCCCGTCGATGTTCCATTTGCCGTTCGATTATGAGGCATTCGCCGCCGCCGGCGGGCTGATCGGCCATGCCGGGATCACCGTGTTCGACGATACGGCGGACATGGCGCATATGGCCCGTTTCGCGATGGAATTCTGCGCCCACGAAAGCTGCGGCAAATGCACGCCGTGTCGCATCGGATCGGTGCGCGGCGTGGAGACGATCGATCGCATCACGGCGGGCGGTCGCACCGTGCCCGATGCGGTGGAGGCGCTGCCGCAGATGCGCAACGCGGCCCCCCGCCCCCGCTCGCGCGAGGAGGAAATCACCGTGCTGCGCGATCTTTGTGATACGATGAAATTCGGATCGCTCTGCGCCTTGGGCGGGTTCACCCCCTATCCGGTGCTCAGCGCGCTCGATCATTTCCCGCAGGATTTCGGCGTCGCCGCGCCGGAACCGGCGGCGACGGAGTAAGCGTCATGGCATGGATCGGCGAAAGCGACTTCGGCACCCCGCCGCCACGCGACACCGCCCGCACCGTTTCGCTGCGTATCGACGGGGAGGCGATGTCGGTGCCCGAAGGCACTTCGATCATGCGCGCCGCCGCGCTGCGCGGCACCAATATCCCAAAGCTGTGCGCGACCGATCGGCTGGAAGCATTCGGATCATGCCGCCTGTGCCTGGTCGAGATCGAGGGCCGCGCGGGCTATCCCGCATCCTGCACCACCCCGGTCGCCGAGGGCATGGTGGTGCGCACCGAGAGCGAGAAACTCGCGAAGCTCCGGCGCGGGGTGATGGAGCTGTATATCTCCGATCACCCGCTCGATTGCCTCACCTGCTCGGCCAATGGCGATTGCGAATTGCAGGATCAGGCCGGCGCGGTGGGCCTGCGCGACGTGCGCTATGGCTACGACGGCGCCAACCATCTTTCCGCCGGGAAGGATGAGAGCAATCCCTATTTCACCTTCGATCCGGCCAAGTGCATCGTCTGTTCGCGCTGCGTCCGCGCCTGCGACGAGGTGCAGGGCACATTCGCGCTGACGATCGACGGCAGTGGCTTCGCCTCAAAAGTATCGGCGAGCGCGGACGAGGGCTTTCTCGCCTCCGAATGCGTATCGTGCGGCGCGTGCGTGCAGGCCTGCCCCACGTCGGCGTTGATCGAGAAATCGGTCACCGCGATCGGCACGCCCGATCGCGCGGTCGTCACCACCTGCGCTTATTGCGGCGTCGGCTGCACGTTCCGCGCGGAAATGCGTGGCGAGCAACTCGTGCGCATGGTGCCGTGGAAGGATGGCAAGGCCAATCACGGCCACAGCTGCGTCAAAGGACGCTTCGCCTGGGGCTATGCCAATCACCGCGAGCGCATCCTTTCGCCGATGATCCGCGAGCGCGTGGACCAGCCGTGGCGCGAGGTTTCGTGGGACGAGGCGATCGCCCATACCGCGCGTGAGTTTCGCCGGATACAGGCGGCGCACGGCACCCGCAGCATCGGCGGCATCACCTCGTCGCGCTGCACCAACGAGGAGACGTTCCTCGTCCAGAAGCTGATCCGGCAGGGCTTCGGCAACAACAATGTCGATACATGCGCGCGCGTCTGCCACTCGCCGACCGGCTACGGGCTTCGCACCACCTTCGGCACATCCGCCGGCACGCAGGATTTCGACAGCGTGGCACAGGCTGACGTCATCATGGTGATCGGCGCCAACCCCACCGACGCCCACCCCGTCTTCGCCAGCCGGATGAAGCAGCGGCTGCGGGAAGGCGCGCGGCTGATCGTGGTCGATCCGCGCCGCATCGATCTGGTGCGCAGCCCGCATGTCGCCGCCGATCATCATCTTCCGCTGCGCCCCGGCACCAATGTCGCGGTGCTGACGGCGATGGCGCATGTCGTGGTGACGGAGGGGCTGGCCGACGAGGCGTTCATCCGCGAACGCTGCGATTGGGACGAATATGCCGATTGGGCCGCCTTCGTCGCCGAACCAGAACGCTCGCCGGAGGCGAGCGAGGCGCTGACCGGCGTGCCCGCCGCCGATCTGCGCGCCGCCGCGCGGCTGTTCGCGAGCGGCGGCAATGGCGCGATCTATTACGGGCTTGGCGTCACCGAGCACAGTCAGGGCTCGTCAACCGTGATGGCGATCGCCAATCTCGCGATGGCGACCGGCAATATCGGGCGCGAAGGCGTCGGCGTGAACCCGTTGCGCGGGCAGAACAACGTGCAGGGCTCATGCGACATGGGCAGCTTCCCGCACGAATATTCCGGCTATCGCCACGTTTCCGATCCCGCCACGCGTGCGCTGTTCGAGGATGCCTGGGGCGTTGCGCTCGATCCCGAACCGGGCCTGCGCATCCCCAATATGCTCGACGCGGCGACCGACGGCACGTTCCGCGCGCTGTTCATCCAGGGCGAGGATATCCTGCAATCCGATCCCAATACGCATCATGTCGCCGCCGGGCTCGCGGCGATGGAATGCGTCGTGGTGCAGGATCTGTTCCTCAACGAAACCGCCAATTACGCGCACGTCTTCCTGCCCGGATCGACCTTCCTGGAGAAAGACGGCACCTTCACCAACGCCGAACGCCGCATCCAGCGCGTGCGCAAGGTGATGGAGCCGTTGAACGGCCATGCCGATTGGGAGGTGGTTCAACTGGTGGCGCAGGCGATGGGGCTGAAGTGGAACTACACCCATCCGTCAGAGATCATGGACGAGATCGCCGCGCTGACTCCCACGTTCGCGCGTGTCGATTATGCCGCGCTCGATGAACACGGTTCGCTGCAATGGCCGGTAACCGATGCCGCGCCGAATGGTACGCCAACCATGCACATTGACGCTTTCGTACGCGGCAAAGGCAAATTCGTCGTCACCGATTACATCCCCACCGACGAAAAAACCGGCCCCCGCTTCCCGCTGCTGCTCACCACCGGACGCATCCTCAGCCAGTATAATGTCGGGGCACAGACCCGGCGGACCGAAAATGTCGCGTGGCACGATGAGGACCGGCTGGAAATCCACCCGCACGACGCCGAGAATCGCGGCCTCCGCGACGGTGATTGGGTGAGCCTGAGAAGCCGCGCGGGCGAGACGACTTTGCGCGCGCTGATCACCGATCGCGTCGCACCGGGCGTGGTCTATACGACCTTCCATCACCCGGATACGCAGGCCAATGTCATCACCACAGACTATTCCGACTGGGCAACCAACTGCCCGGAATATAAGGTGACTGCGGTGCAGGTTTCGCCCTCCAACGGTCCAAGCGAGTGGCAGCGTTCCTATGCTGAACAGGCGGAGCGCGCGCGGCGGATCGAGGCGGCCGAATGACCGGCATGATGTCCACCACCGATCGCTTGCTGCATATGGCGAACCAGATCGCGCGCGCCTTCGCGAGCAACGGTGAAGACAGCGCGATTGCGGCAACATGCGAGCATCTGCGACTTTATTGGGATCCGTTGATGCGCGGACGTATCGTTGCCTGCCTCGACACGTGCCCAGATGCCTTGAGCGACATCGCACGCGGCGCGGTGGAGCGGCTGCGCAACGAAGCCGCATAATCGAGGCGCATAGCGGTAATTAAACGTCGGCAAAGCGGTTGACCGCGATCATATTGCGGTGCAGCATCATCGGCATGGCCGAGCTTCCCGCGATCACCAACAACCCGGACGTGCGTTATCTCGGGCGCGTTCTGGGTGATGTCATTCGCGCGCTCGGCGGCGAGCGGCTGTTCGCTGCAACGGAGGCGATCCGCTCCGCCTCGGTCGAGCGCCATCGCGCGGGCGGGCCGCCAGTCGATCACCATCTTGAGGCGCTGACGCTCGACGAAACGCTCGATTTCGTGCGCGGCTTCATGCTGTTTTCGATGCTCGCCAACCTCGCGGAGGACCGGCAGGGCATCGCCGCAGAGGATGGCGCGGACGTCGCGGCCGTGCTCGACCGGCTGGCGCGCGAAGGCGTGGACAAGGCGGCGGTCGCGGCGCTGCTCGAACATGCGCTGGTGGTGCCGGTGCTTACCGCGCATCCCACCGAAGTGCGCCGAAAGTCGATGATCGATCATCGCAATCGCATCGCCCAACTGATGGCTTATCGCGATCGCGGCGTTGAAACGACGGCCGACGGCGATCGCGTCGACGATGCGATCATGCGGCAGGTGGCATTGCTATGGGAAACGCGCGTGTTGCGCCGCGAACGCCTGTATGTAGCGGACGAGGTGGAAACCGCGCTTAGCTATCTGCGCGATGTGTTCCTGCCGGTACTGCCCGCACTCTATCAGCGATGGGATCGCGCGATGGGTGCACGCGCGCCCTCTTTCCTGCGCCCCGGTAGCTGGATCGGCGGCGACCGGGACGGCAATCCCTTCGTCACCGCGGACTCGCTGCGCGCTGCGCTGGCCCGCGCAAGCGAGACGGTGCTGGTCCATTACCTCGATCAGCTTCACGCACTTGGCGCCGAACTGTCCATTTCGAACGAACTGGCACCGGTCGACGAGGCGGTGATGGCGCTGGCCGAAAAGAGCGGCGATCTCGCAGAAAGCCGCAGCGACGAGCCGTATCGTCGCGCAATCTCCGGCATCTATGCGCGGCTCGCTGTGACGCATCTGGCGCTAACCGGCAAATCTCCGCCACGTCCCGGCGTGCTGAAGGGCGAACCCTATCCCGATCCCGCCGCGTTGCGCGCCGATCTCGTCGTGCTCGCCCGCCCGCTTGCCATGATCGGTGGTGGATTAATCGCCTCGGGCGGGGCGATCGGGCGCCTGATCCGCGCGGTGGAGGTATTCGGGTTCCACCTCGCGACACTCGACATGCGCCAGAACAGCGCGGTGCACGAACGCGTCGTGGCGGAATTGCTCAGGGTGGCGGGCGTGTGCGACGATTATGCCGCGCTTGATGAGGATCAGCGCGTGATGCTGCTGCGCCACGAATTGTCCAGCCCGCGCCCTTTGCGGTCCCCTTATGCGGATTATTCGGACGAGACGTGTTCCGAACTCGCCATCGCCGCCGCTGCGGCAGAGGCTCACGCGCGCTACGGCGCGGGCGCAATCCGCCAGTATATCGTGTCGATGGCGAAATCGGTGTCTGACCTGCTTGAGGTCAATTTGCTGCTCAAGGAGGTTGGTCTCTATCGGCCGGGGCCGCCGGCCACCGCCGCGATAATGGCCGTACCGCTATTCGAAACGATCGAGGATCTGGAAGCCGCCCCCGCGATCATGGACGAATGGTTCGCGCTACCCGAAGTCCGCGAAATCATTGCCGCACGCGGGCATCAGGAAGTGATGATCGGCTATTCGGATTCGAACAAGGACGGCGGTTATCTCACCTCAACCTGGCAATTGTCTAAGGCATCGACCGCGCTGAAGCCCGTGTTCGAGGCGGCTGGCGTCAGGATGCAGCTTTTTCACGGGCGCGGCGGCGCAGTGGGGCGCGGCGGCGGATCGAGCTTCGCAGCGATCCTCGCGCAGCCCGCCGGCACTGTGCAGGGCCGCATCCGCATTACCGAACAGGGCGAGGTGATCGCCGGCAAATATGGCACGCGCGAAAGTGCCGCGACCAATCTGGAGGCGATGGCCTCCGCCACCTTGCTCGCCAGCCTCGAACCGGAACAGCTTTCGTCAGCCGAGAATGAAGCGTTCGGGCGAGCAATGGATGCCCTGTCCGACACCGCATTCCACGCCTATCGCAATCTGGTTTACGGCACGGAGGGTTTCACCACCTTCTTCCGGCAGATGACGCCGATCGCCGAAATCTCCGGTCTGAAAATCGGCAGCCGCCCAGCAAGCCGCACCAAAAGCCACCGGATAGAGGATTTGCGCGCGATTCCATGGGTG
Source organism: Candidatus Sphingomonas colombiensis (assembly GCA_029202845.1). Lineage (NCBI taxonomy): Bacteria > Pseudomonadati > Pseudomonadota > Alphaproteobacteria > Sphingomonadales > Sphingomonadaceae > Sphingomonas > Candidatus Sphingomonas colombiensis. The sequence goes on from CP119315.1 coordinate 642,940, forward strand.
TTCAGCTGGGCGCAGGCGCGGGTTATGTTGCCAGGCTGGTATGGCGTCGGCCACGCCATCGCCGCCTACCCCGACAAGGCGCTGCTTGCGGAGATGGCGGAAGGCTGGCCGCTGTTCGCCGCAACGCTCGCCAATATGGAGATGGTGCTGGCGAAATCCGACATGGGGATTGCGGAGCGCTATGCCGGGCTGGTCGAGGACCCCGCGCTGCGCAACCATGTGTTCGGCATGATCCGCGATGGCTGGAAGCGCACGCATGATGGGCTGCTCGCGGTCACCGGACAGTCGCGATTGCTGGAGAAGGCCCCCGCGCTCGAATCCTCGATCCGGCTGCGACTGCCCTATATCGAGCCGCTCAACCTGCTCCAGATCGAGTTGATGAAGCGCCATCGCGCAGGCGAGCGCGACGAGCGCATCAGCCAGGGCATCCTGCTGTCGATCAACGCGATCGCCACGGCGCTGCGCAATTCCGGTTGAGGCCGATCGGAGCGCACTTGATCGGCGTCGCATTGGCGTTACCATCGCCACCCGACCAAAAAGGATGCCGATCATGCGCAAACTGATGCTTGCCCTGGGTGCGATGTCGCTTGCCGTTCCCGTCTCCATGGCTTTCCCGAGCAGCGACGCACAGGCCCAAACCTACAAGCACAAATATCGCGGCGTGAAACGTTGCCGTCGGTCGAGCGGTACGACCGGCCTTGTAGCCGGCGGCGTCGGCGGCGCGCTGGTGGGCAGCTCGGTGCTCGGCCATGGCGCGCTCGGCACGGTCGCGGGTGCGGCGGGTGGCGCGCTTGCCGGCCGCGCGATCGATCGCACGATGACCGCCAAGAAGCGTTGCCGCTATAGCTGATGCCGCTTGGGCGAGGCGGCGGGTAATCCTCCCTCCTCGCCATCAGCGCCGATTAGAAAATGCCCCGACGAGGCTATTTCGCGAAGCCCGGCGTCGTTCGTCGGCTGGCCGCTTCGGAGCGCGCTAATCCTCGAGGAACGGCGCCGCCACTTCGCGCCTGACGCGCAACAGGCGCCCGCTCGCGCGATCCAGCAACGCCCATGTCGTAACGCCCTCAACCGTCACCCGCCCGTCCGCGCCGATGAAACGGAAATGCCGATCAAAGCGCGCGCCATGCGGGACATCGGGCACCCACGTCTCGCCCGTCACCGCCTCACCCGCAGCGACATTGCCGCGATAGTCGATAGCGTGCCGCGTCACGACCCAGATGAACGCCTCGCGATGTTCGAGCGCTGCGACCGCTTCCCAATGCGCCACCGCGAGCTCCTGCGCCCAGCGCACCCATACCGCGTTGTTGACGTGACCGAGTTCGTCGATGTCACCGGGGGTGGCGACGAAGGGATAAGTGAAGCGCTTCACACCTTGCGCCAGTAGCGAAAGCCGAGGAAAGCGCCGGACGCGACGATCGCCGCGCCGAGCAGCACCAGCAACGTATGCGTATCCGGCTGCAACCGCCCGACCAGCTGTTCGAACCCGCGCCCGAAGACGAAGCCGAGGCTCGAAAAAATGATCCCCCAGACGATAGCCGAAGCGAGATTTACCGCCACGAACAGCCGCACGGGAACATCGGTGGTGCCGATCGCGATCGGGCTCACGGTGCGAAAGCCGTAGATGAAGCGAAAGGCGAAAATGAAGCCGATCGGATGGCGTTGAAGGAACGCGATCGCCTTTGCAAAGGCGGGCTTTTCATGCGCCTTGCGCACGAAGCGGTGATCGTGAAAGCGCCGCCCCAGCAGGAACCACAATTGGTCGGCGACAAACGACCCCGCCGCTGCCGCGGCCATAGCGCCGACCAGCGAAAACATTCCCCGATGCGCGAGAATCCCGCCGGCGACCACCACCGTCTCGCCTTCCAGCCCCGCACCGAGAAACAGCGCCGCGAGCCCGTATTTCGCGACGATGGCCTCGATCGTCATTTTTCGACGCCCAATTGCCATAGCACGAAGGCATGTTCCTCCGCGCCTTCATACAGGCTGTCGAACCGCCCGGATTTCCCGCCGTGGCCGGCACCCATATTGGTCTTGAGCAACAGCACGTTATCGTCCGTCTTGGTCGCGCGCAGCTTGGCGCCCCATTTCGCGGGCTCCCAATAAGTCACACGCGGATCGTTGAGGCCGCCCGAAATGAACAGCGGCGGATAGGCCTGCGCCTTCACCTGATCATAAGGCGAATAGCTACGGATCAACTCGAATGCCGCTTTGTCGGTGATCGGATTGCCCCATTCGGGCCATTCGCCGGGAGTCAGTGGCAATGTCTCATCGAGCATCGTGTTGAGCACGTCGACGAACGGCACATCGGCGATCACCGCGCCCCACAGTTCCGGATCGGAATTGACCACCGCACCCATCAGTTCACCGCCTGCCGAACGCCCGGCGATCGCGATCTTGCCCGCGCTCGTCCAGTCCTGTGCGATCAGCCCCTTCGCCACGTCGACGAAATCATTGAACGTGTTGGTGCGCTTCTCCAGCTTCCCATCGCGATACCATTGCTGGCCAAGATCATCGCCACCACGGATATGCGCGATAGCGTAGGCAAAACCGCGATCGAGCAGCGATAGGCGCCCGGTCGAAAAGCCCGGCGGGATCGCATGGCCATAAGCGCCATAGGCATAGAGATAGAGGGGACGCGATCCGTCCTTCGGAAAATCGGCCGGATAGACGATCGACACCGGCACCAGCGTCCCATCACGTGCCGCAATCTTCAGCCGCTCGGTGCGATATTTGGTTCCGTCGTAGCCCGACGGAATTTCCTGCACCCTGAGCGTCGTCATCGTGCCCGTTGCGACATCATAGTCATAGACCGTCCCCGGCGTGACCATCGATTCATAGCCGAGCCGCAGCACCTGCTGGTCATATTCGGGATTGTCGCCGAGACCGGCGGTGTAGCTCGCCTCGGGGAACGCGATCCGTTTGCCCTCGGTCGGCGCGTCATACCGGTGGATGGCGATCTGATCGAGGCCATCCTCACGCCCCTCCACCACGAAGAAGTCCTGATAGCATTCCACGCCGGTCATATAAAAATCCGGCGATGGCGCGATCAATTCGGTCCACTCACCCGGCGCCGCGATCGGCGCGGTGACCAGACGCCACATCGGATCGGTATCATTGGTGTGGATGAACAAAGTGTCGCCATGCGCATCCACGTCATATTCGCGGCCGGAAAGGCGCGGCGCGACCATGATCGGCGCGGCGAAGGGATCGTTTGCGGGGAGCAATCGCACCTCGCTTGTCACATGATCGCCGGTCGCGATCATGATCCACTTGCGGTCGCCGGTTTCGGAAACCGCGACGCGATAGCCTTCGTCGTCTTCGTGATACAGTTCCACATCCGCGGCCGGATCGGTGCCGATCCGGTGGAAGCGCGCATTGTCGGTGCGCCATTCCTTGTTGGCGAGGCCATAGAGGAAACCGGCGTCGTCAGCCGTCCACACGATATCGGAGAGCATACCGGGGATCACCTCGGGCAGATGTTCGCCGGTAATCAGATCCTTCACCCGGATTTCGAAACGCTCGGCACCCGAATCGTCGATCGCATAAGCGAGCTTGGTGCCACCATTCGACACTGCGAACGCGCCGAGCCGGAAATATTCATGCCCATCCGCCAGCGCGGGCTCATCGAGCAACAATTCGTCCGCTCCACCAGCGATCGGGCGGCGCCACCACTTGCGATATTGGCCACCGGTGTCGAATGCGGTCCAATAGAGCCAGTCCCCGTCCTTCTGCGGCACGGTGGCTTCGTCTTCCTTGATTCGCCCGCGCATCTCGGCGTTGATTCGCTCGGCCAGTGGCTTGAGCGGCGCCATTATTGTTTCGAAATAGGCGTTTTCCGCCTCGAGATAGGCGAGAATTTCCTTGTCCGTCACATCGGGATAGCCCGCATCCTTCAGCCAGGCCCATGGATCGTCGATTGTGATACCATGGCGGACGAACTGATGCGGCCGCGTCGCGGCCTGCGGAGGAGCGGGAAAGGTCATTCGCCCTCCATAACCGCCGTTCCGGACTTGTCGATGCGTTCGCGCTTAGCGATTGCGGTTTTTGCAATCATAAGGGCTTTGTTTGCATTTGCGAAATAATATGCTGCGATGCACAAGGATCAGGCCTTTCAGGCATCCTCTCCTAAAAACTTTCAAGGCCGGTCTCACGACTGGCCTTTCTTTTTGCCTAAAGACCTTGCAAAGGGGCTTTGCTGAGGCACGCCGAATCATAAAAAGATTTGGAGTGGAGCCGCCGGTAAAACCGGCACCGGCGGAGCAACAGTGCGGGGGATCGAGCGCCACGCCGCCCGGTCGCTCTCCCCCGTTTTGCCGATCTCGCTGACATAGCCAGCTTCATGAAAATCCTGCGAAATCCTTGCTTGCGCGATACCCGCAAGGTGGGCGATGCCCGCGCTCCAAGATATTTCACGAAGGATCGATCGATGGCCGGAGGCCTTGTCGCGCTGCTGGACGATATCGCCGTTCTCGCGAAGCTCGCCGCCGCAAGCTTGGATGACGTCGCCGCCGCGGCCGGCAAGGCGAGCGTGAAGGCGGCGGGCGTCGTGATCGATGATGCGGCGGTAACCCCGCGCTATGTCGTCGGCCTCTCCCCCGCGCGCGAACTCCCGATCATCGGCAAGATCGCGCTGGGGTCGCTGCGCAACAAGCTCATCTTCCTCCTTCCCGCGGCACTGCTGCTCTCTGCGTTCGCCCCATGGGCGATCACCCCGATCCTGATGGCGGGTGGCGCATATCTCTGCTTCGAAGCGGCGGAAAAGATTATCGAGGCGATTGGCGGCGGCGCACATGACGACGATCAGGTCGCCACCACCGACCCCAAGCATCTGGAAGATCGTCAGGTCGCTGGCGCGATCCGCACCGATCTGATCCTTTCGGCTGAGATCATGGCGATCGCGCTTTCCACGCTGGCGGATCAATCGCTCGTCAATCAGGCGGTCGCGCTGGCGCTTGTCGCCGTGGCGATCACCGCCGGCGTTTATGGCGTGGTCGCGCTGATCGTGAAAATGGATGATATCGGGCTGGCGCTCGCGCGCCGGCCCGGCGCTACCGCGCAAGCCATCGGGCGCGGGCTCGTCGCGGCGATGCCGTTGGTGTTGAGCGCGCTATCCAATATCGGGGTCGCCGCGATGCTTTGGGTCGGCGGCCAGATCATTGTGCATGGGCTGGAGCATTTTCACCTCACCCCGATTCCGGGCTGGGTACATCACGCGGCGGAGGCCGCGCGCGCGAATGCCGCAAGCGTGGGCGGCGTGGCAGCGTGGCTTACCGCCGCCTTACTGTCCGCGATCATGGGCCTTGTCGTGGGCAGCGCGATCGCCGGCGCGCTCCATGTCCTCCGGCGCTAACGTTCGCCGTGTCGGTCGGAGAAGGACGCACGCGGCAGAACGCGAGCCCCGGACCGATCATCCCCCGGCACATGCCCCCGCTACCCGGAGTCGGTTGAATCCGCCCGCTCTTCTGCCATGATCGCCGCATCACGGCCTGCGCCGATTCCAAGCAAACCGGAAACACCCATGTCCACCCATTCCGCCCGCCTAGCCGCCCTTCGCGAGCAGCTTTCCCGCCAGCGCCTTGATGGCTTCGTCGTTCCGCTCACCGATGAGCATATGAGCGAATATGTCGGCGCCTATGCCCAGCGGCTGGCGTGGCTCACCGGTTTTCAGGGGTCGGCCGGCACCGCTGCCGTGCTACCGGAGGACGCTGCGATCTTCACCGACGGCCGTTATACGTTGCAAGTGCGCGAACAGGTCGACGGCGGGGACTGGCAGTTCGTCGGCGTGCCCGAAACCAGCGTGACGCAATGGCTGGGCGAGCATGCGGCCAATGGCGCGCGGATCGGTTATGATCCCTGGCTGCACACCCGCCAATGGGTCGATGAAGCCGCTGCCGCGCTGGCCAGAATCGGCGCAACGCTCGTTGCGGTGGACGCCAATCCGGTCGACGCGATCTGGCCGGATCGCCCCGCGCCGTCCGACGCGACGCTTTCCGTGCATGACGATGCCCTTGCGGGGCGCTCCTCGGCCGACAAGCGCAGCGTGATCGCCGACTGGCTGGCGGCCGAAAAAGCCGACGGCGTCGTCCTCGCCGCACTCGATTCGATCGCGTGGCTGCTCAACGTGCGCGGCACCGATGTCGCACGTACTCCGGTCGCACTGGCCTATACGATCGTCAACGCGGACGGCACCGCCGATCTGTTCGTGGCGTCAGAGAAAATGAGTGACGCGGTGCGCCAGCATCTCGGCAACGCCGTACGCGTGCATGATCGCGCCGCTTTCGCTCCAGCACTCGGCGCGTTCGCGGGCAAGCGCATCGCGGTCGATCCATCGTTGTCGGTCGCGGCGATCCCGTTGGCGATCGAGGGAGGCGGGGGCACCGTGCTGCCGCTGCGCGATCCGGTAGTGATTCCCAAGGCGTGCAAGAACCCGGCGGAAGTCGCCGGCCATCACGCTGCCAGCCTCCGCGACGGGGCAGCGCTCACCCGCTTCCTGCGCTGGATTGCCGCCGAGGCCCCCAAAGGTGGCCAGACCGAGCTGTCCGCCGCCGCCCGGCTCCAGCAATTCCGTGAGGAAACGGGCGTCCTCAAGGATCTCTCCTTCGACACCATCTCCGCCACCGGGGCGCACGGCGCGATCCCGCATTATCACGTCACCGAGGAATCAAACGCACCGATCCTAACCGGCCAGCTCTATCTGATCGATTCGGGCGGCCAATATGCGGACGGCACCACCGACCTGACCCGCGTCGTACCGATCGGCGCCCCGACCGCCGAAATGCGCGATCGCTACACCCGCGTGCTGAAAGGCCATATCGCGCTCGCCACCGCTGTTTTCCCGCATGGCACGTCGGGGCAGCAGCTCGATGCGCTCGCCCGGCTCCCGTTGTGGCAGGCCGGGCTCGATTTCGCGCATGGCACCGGCCACGGGGTCGGCAGCTATCTTTCGGTGCATGAGGGGCCCGCGCGCATCGCCAAGCCGAGCTACGGCGGAGGCGGCCCGCAGGAGCCGCTGCGCGCCGGCATGATCCTCTCGAACGAGCCAGGTTATTACAAAGCAGGCGATTACGGCATCCGCATCGAGAATTTGTTGCTGGTCGTCGAGCGCGACATTTCTGGCGGCGAAACGCCGATGCTCGCGTTCGAGACGCTGACGCTGGCACCGATCGATCGCGATCTGATCAACGCCGCGTTGCTCAACGAGACGGAACTCGCGTGGCTCAACGCCTATCACGTGCGTGTCGCAGCGGAGCTGGGAACGGTGCTGGAAGGCGAAGATCGCACTTGGCTCGACGCACGGTGCCAGCCGATCACGCGCTGAGCTGTTAGCGCCGTGGCACGACGCTTCGTGTCGCGGCGCAGAATGCGTATGGGGATCGGGCCATGATTGCAGCGCGTGCAACTTGCCCGTTCGACAATATCGCGGTCACGTGAGGCGACTCGCGCAATCAGTTGATCAACTCTCCATCAACCAGCCTAGCGCTCCGCCGAATCGTTCGCGGCATTCGGCTGATTGGTGTTCTCGCTCGGCGAGGCAGGCTTGGCGCGCGCCTGTTCCTTGCGCTTCCTGAGATTCGCGCGAAGCTGCTCGGCAAGGCGCGCGGCACGCTGGTCGTCATTGTTTGACATACGATCTGCTATTGCGCGTGCGCGAACGCCTTGACAATGCCGCCGGCGTCGTCTCTAGGGCCCCCCTGTCCTTCGGGCCATGCTGCCGTAGCTCAGTGGTAGAGCGCATCCTTGGTAAGGCTGAGGTCGTGAGTTCAATCCTCACCGGCAGCACCATTTTTTCTATATGATCATCTAGTTAGCTCACCCCTACGGGGGAGACGACGAAAGTTTCTCGCCCGGCTGGCGCGCGGAGCGGTATGCGCGTCGATCAGAAAAATGACGCTGTCATCGCGGGGCAAGGCCTTGGCTGCGACTGGTTGATCGGTGTGCTCCGATCAATTCCAGCATATCGCGGGTAATTGTCTGCCGTCGCGGCAGCAGCATGGACTCCGCTGCACGAACGCGCATCGTCCAGCCACTCTTCACCACCAAGGATGCTGATAAGGGTGAGGACAGCTTATCCGACGTCCCCGATCGCCTCGGCCAGTGCGCGCAACTCCCCGGTCAGCGCTTCCAGGCGCTCGGCGCCAAACCGCGCGCGATAGGTTTCGAGTGTCGCGACGGTGTGGTCTGCGGTGGCGCTGATCAGTTTCGCCCCTTCGTCCGACAGGGTGACGATCGAACGTCGGCGATCATGCGGATCGTGCTCGCGCAGGGCCAGCCCGCGATCGACCAGATCCTTCAAAATGCGCGTGACGCTTGGCGCGTGGAGTTGCGCCGCCTGCGAAAGTCCGCTCGGATCGAGCGGACCAAGATCATTCAGCACACGCAACACACGCCACTGCTGTTCGGTGACGTCCACTTCCCGTAACATCGGGCGGATCGGCGCCATCACTGCTTCACGCGCCGCGAGCAACGATCCGGAGAGCGACTGGCGATAGGGCGGAAGCGTGGCGACGGATCGGGTCATTCTCGCATTATGACAGCGATCGAACCGGTCGCAAATCGCGCGAAGCATAAGATCGCGCCGACTTGCACCGAAAACGGCCTATCGCGCGCAACCAGCGCCCGTAAACATCAACTCAGCGGCGCGCCGACACGAGATTAAGCGCAATATTCGTCTGTCCCGGCTGTAGCGTGTTGCGCGTATCCGTGATCCACAGCAATTCGCCGCCGGCGGTGATTCGCGCGGATACCGCATAATTGTGCCGGAGATCGAGCCGCGCATTGTCATAACGCAGCGCGAACGGCAGCGGCACCTGACGCCCCTTCGCATCAATCGTAACCGACGCGATCAACGGCGCGGGCGCATCCGCCAGGCTGACATCCCGGATTTCCACCTCCAGCCGCGCATTGGGCGGCAGCGCGATCCGCTCGCGATAGGCGGCAGTGCCCGACAGCGTGGTCCAGGCGGCGGGTTGGTGAGCGTGCATTCCGCCATCTCCAGTCGTCGCACAGGCGGCGAGACCGATCAGCGGCGCCAGCATCAAAGCTCGTATCATGGTTCGTCCCTCGATTTCGCCACGGCTCATGCGCGACGGTCGCTGCATGCGCGCTGAACGCGGCTGATATTGCCCCCTTTGCCCGACAATCGCGATATTTTTTCGCGAGATGAGGTAGGGCTCCGCGCCATTGCTACGTCTAATCAAGCGAGCGAGAGCATAAGGGGCTGGAGATGAAGACGACCTATCTGATCGGCACGGCGCTGATCGCGATGGCGATACCGCAGGCGAATGTGGCGCTGGCGGAACCGATCACGACCGGGGGGGGCGGACTCCCCTCCCCCGCCGAGGCGTTTCCGACAGAGCCGGGCAGCGACTACTATCTCGCCAATTATGATGCTTACGAGAAATATCTGAAGGCGCTGGCGGCGCAATCGGATCGGATGAAGCTGATCGACATCGGCAAATCGGCCGAGGGGCGAACGATGTGGGTCGCGATCGTCTCTTCCCCCGCCAATCTGGCGAAACTCGATCATTATCGCGAGATCGCGCGCAAGCTCGCCAAGGCGGAAGGCGTGAACGAAACGCAGGCCAAGGCGCTCGCTGCGGAGGGCCGCGCGATCGTATGGATCGACGCCGGTCTGCACGCCACCGAAACGGTGACGACACAGAGCCAGATTCACGTGCTCTATCGGATGCTGACCGCGCAGGATGCGGAGACGAAACGCATTCTGGACGATACGATCATCCTGTTCGGCCATGACAACCCGGATGGGCTGCAACTCGTCGCTGACTGGTACATGCGCAATCCCGATCCGGCGAAACGCGAGTTCCGCAGCATTCCGCGCCTGTACCAGAAATACGTCGGCCACGATAACAACCGCGACAGCTTCATGGCGCAAATGCCGGAGACCGAGGCAGTCAATCGCGCGCTGTTCCGAGACTGGTTTCCACAGATCATCTTCAATCAGCATCAGACCGGCCCGGCGGGAATGGTCGTGTTCGTCCCGCCGTTCCGCGATCCGTTTAATTACAACTACTCGCCGATCGTGATGACGCAGCTTCAGGAACTTGGCGCGGCGATGCACAGCCGGCTGGTTTCGGAGGAAAAGGCAGGATCGGGAATGCGCAGCGCAGCGCCTTATTCGACCTGGCACAACGGTATGGAGCGATCGGTCGCCTATTTCCACAATTCGATCGGCCTGCTGACCGAGATCATCGGCGGCCCGACACCGGAGAAGATCCCGCTCGTCCCCGAGAACCAGCTCGCCCGCAATGACGAGCCCATGCCGATCGGGCCACGCGACTGGCATCTGAAGGACAGCCTGGAATATCAATGGTCGCTCGATCGCGCGGTGATGGATTACGCCTCGCGCAATCGCGAACGGCTGCTGATGAATTTCTGGCGGATGGGTGATCAGGCAATCGCGCGCGGCAATCGCGATAGCTGGACGATCACGCCGAATGATGTCGATGCGGTGAAGGCTGCTGCGGCCGGCAAGAAGGTCGCCACCGGCGACGACGATTATCGCGATACCCGCGCGGTCGATCCGGCGCTGTATAAGTCGGTGCTCAATGATCCGGCGAAGCGCGATCCGCGTGGTTATATCCTGACGCCCGATCAGCGCGACATGCCGACGACGATCGCTTTCCTCAACGCGCTGCTCAAGAACGGCGTCGATATCGAACGCGCCACGGCGCCGTTCACCGTCGCCGGCAAGCGTTATCCCGCCGGCTCCTATGTCGTGAAGACCGCGCAGGCCTATCGTCCGCATATGCTCGACATGTTCGAGCCGCAGGATCACCCGCATGACGCCGAATACCCCGGCGGGCCGCCCAAGGCGCCTTATGACATCACGGGATATACGTTGGCGTTCCAGATGGGCGTGCAGTTCGATCGCGTGCTCGACGGATTCGACGGCCCGTTCCAGCGGGTTACCGCCGATCTGCTCACCCCTCCGCCCGGCCGCCAGATCGGCAGCGGCAACGCGGGCTGGATCATCGGACACGAGGCGAACAACAGCTTCATCCTCACGAACCGACTGCTCAAGGCCGGCGTGAAGGTGAAATGGCTGACCGCCGCGACGAAGATGGACGGCAAGACGCTCGCGCCCGGCGCGATCTGGGTGCCAGCGTCATCCGAATCCGCGAGGATCGTCGGGGACTCTGCACCGCTCGGCATCGACGCCTATCGCATGGCAAAGGCGCCCGAGGGAGCCACGATCGCGCTCAAGCCGGTGCGTGTCGGGCTGGTCGATCATTATGGCGGGGTGATCCCGTCAGGCTGGACCCGCTGGCTGCTCGAACAATATGAATTCCCGTTTACGGTTATCTATCCAAAGGAACTCGACGCGGGGAATCTCAACGCGAAATACGACGTGCTGCTGTTCGCCGATGGCACCTTCGCTGGCCCGCGCAACGGCGCGTACAAGGCGGGCTACGCAAACGCCGGGCCGAAGCCGGAGGATATTCCGGCGCAATATCGCGAGTGGCTCGGCGAGGTGACGGCCGAAAAGACCGCGCCGCAGGTGGATGCTTTTGCCAAGGCCGGCGGTACGGTCATCACCGTCGGCGGTGCCAATTACCTCGCTTCGCTGATTGCGCCCGCGATCCAGCCCGCACTGGTGACGAAAAAGGCCGATGGCACGCTTAGCGCGCTTTCCGCCAAGGATTTCTACATCCCCGGCTCGCTGATCGAGGCGAGCGTCGATCCCACCAAGCCGCTCGCCTTCGGCATGACGCCGAAGGTCGATATGTTCTTCGACAAGAATCAGCCTTTCACGCTCGGCGCGGGCGCGACCTCAATCGCGTGGTTCGATTCGGTAACGCCGCTCCGCAGCGGCTGGGCGGTCGGACAGGACAAGTTGAAGGGCACGGTCGCGATCGCTGATGCCGATATCGGACGCGGCAAATTGTTCGCGATGGGCACCGAGGTGACGCAGCGCGCGCAGCCCTATGCGACGTTCAAATTGCTGTTCAACGGCATCCTTTACGGCCCGGCCGCGGCGGCCACACGCTGAACGGGATCGGCGGAGCACGCTCGCTCCGCCGGCACCCATTTTCCCCGCGACAACTTCCCGCTACGGCAGACTCATGCACTTCTTTTCCGACAATGTGGCGCCGGTACATCCGGCGGTGTTCGCCGCGATGCAGGCGGCCGATACGGTCGATTCCGGCTATGACGGCGATCGGCTGAGCAAGGCACTTGACGCGCGCTTCTCCGCGCTGTTCGGCCGAGAGGTCGCGGCGCTGTGGGTGCCGACCGGCACGGTCGCCAACGGCATCGCGCTGGCCACGATCTGTCCGCCTTATGGCGGCGTGATCTGCCACAATGAAGCGCATATCCAGAACGACGAATGCGGCGCGCCAGAATTCTATACCCATGGCGCGAAGCTGCTGCTCGCGGGTGGCGCGGATGCGCGGATGACGCCCGAGACGGCGGCGGCAGTCGCAGACGCGATTCCGGATGATGTCCACCGCGTTCAGCCGCGCGCACTTTCGCTGACCAATGCGACCGAACTCGGCACGGTCTATTCACCCGCGCAGGTCGCCGCCCTGTCTGCGCTTGCAAAGGCGCGCGGCTGGCGGGTGCATATGGATGGCGCGCGGTTCGCCAATGCGCTCGTCCACCTTGGCTGCTCCCCCGCCGATCTGACAGAGGGCGTGGACGTGCTAAGCTTCGGCTTCGTCAAAAACGGTGGCCTGTCGGCGGAAGCGCTGGTGTTCTTCGATCCCACGCTGGCCGATGACGCGCGGCGACGGCGCAAGCGCGGCGGGCATCTGTTGTCCAAGGGGCGCTATCTCGCGGCGCAGCTGCATGCGATGCTGGAGGATGATCTGTGGCTCGCCAATGCCCGCACCGCGAATGCGGCGGCGGCGGAACTGGCGGGCGCGGCGCGCGGGCGGCTGATCCACCCGGTCGAGGCGAACGAACTGTTCCTGCGCATGACGCCGGCGGAGGCGGAGGCCCTGCGCGCGCAAGGCTATGGCTTCTACGACTGGAGCGACGGCGTGATCCGGCTCGTCACCCACTGGGCCAGCCCGATGGCGGAAGTGCATGCGCTGGCGAAGGCCATCGCCGCGCTCTGATCACTCACCGATAAGATGCACCGCCACGTGCCGCCGGTGGGCGGCGCGGCGGTGTTCGAACAGATAGACGCCCTGCCACGTCCCCAGTGCCGGCCGGCCGCCGATCACCGGGATCGACAGGCTGGTCGCGGTGAGCGCGGCGCGGAGATGCGCGGGCATGTCGTCCGGCCCCTCGTCGTCATGTTCGTAAGCGGTGCTTTCCGGCGCGATCCGCGCGAAATAGCGTTCCACGTCGCGTCGTGCCGCCGGCGCCGCATTTTCCTGCACCAACAATGACGCGGAGGTGTGGCGCACGAACATCGTCACCAAGCCGGCGGCGATCCCGCATTCCGCCACCCAGCGGCACAGGGCATCCGTGAATTCGTGCAGCCCCTGCCCCGGCGTCTCAATTACCAGCTCGGTCGTCGCCTGTCGCATCGGAGCCGCTTGCCGGAAACCCCGTCCCGACGCTAGGGCAAGCCGCATGACGATCAATTCCACCGGCGCCGAGCGCCTGCAACGGCGTATGGCGCGTGGCGCTGCCTTTCTCGGTTCCGAGGTAGCGATCCTCGGCGGCGGGATGTCCTGGGTGTCCGAGCGCAATCTGGTCGCGGCGATATCCAATGCCGGCGGCTTCGGCGTGATCGCGTGCGGCGCCATGTCGACCGATCTGCTCGACGCAGAGATCGCGGCCACCAAGGCGCTGACCGACAAGCCGTTCGGCGTGAACCTCATCACCATGCACCCAGATCTGATGGCCTTGATCGACGTGTGCGCGAAGCACAAGGTCAGTCACGTCGTGCTCGCCGGGGGCCTGCCCCCCAAAGGCAGCCTTGAAGCGATCAAGGCATCCGGGGCGAAATGCATCTGCTTCGCGCCGACGCTCGCGCTGGCGAAAAAGCTGATCCGCTCGGGCGTCGACGCGCTGGTGATCGAGGGAATGGAGGCCGGCGGCCATATCGGCCCGGTGTCCACCAGCGTGTTGGCGCAGGAGATATTGCCCGAAGTCGCCCTTGACGTTCCCGTGTTCATCGCGGGTGGCATCGGGCGCGGACAGGCGATCGCGGGCTATCTCGATATGGGCGCGGCCGGCGTACAGCTAGGCACGCGCTTCGTCTGCGCGACCGAGAGTATCGCCCACCCCAATTTCAAGAAGGCGTTCATCCGTGCATCAGCACGCGACGCAATCGCCTCGGTTCAGATCGATCCGCGCCTGCCGGTCATTCCGGTGCGTGCGCTGAAAAATGCGGGGGGCGAGCTGTTCACCCAGAAGCAGCGCGAAGTGGCGCAGGCGCTCGACGAGGGGCGGCTGGCGATGGCCGAAGCGCAACTCCAGATCGAGCATTACTGGGCTGGTGCGTTGCGCCGCGCCGTGATCGACGGAGATGTCGAACACGGCAGCATCATGGCCGGCCAGTCGGTCGGCATGGTGACCAAAGAAGAACCCGTAACCGACATCATCGCGACGTTGATGGACGAGGCTGCGCACGCGCTGGAAAAACGCGCGGCCTGAACGAGAAACGCGAGCATCGCCGCCTGACGACGACGCTCGCGTTAACGCCTCACCGCGTTGGTAACCTTTTATTAACCATTTGAGCGCCGAATCCTTCGCACAGAGGGAGAAAGCGCCATGGAAAGGGCCGCCATATCCATCGCGACCGCCGCGCTTGCGGCATCGCTCACGGCTTGCGCCTCGCATCCGAAGAAGATCGCGGTCGCCGTGCCACCGCCCGCCCGCAATCCAGCGGCCGCCGCGCCGATGCCGGCTGGCGGCTATGCAGGGATGAAAATTCCGACGCGCTTGTCAGACGGCAGTTACCTGACGCCCAACCGCAATCTAAGCGCCGCCGCTTCCGTGTGGCACCTGCGCGCAGCGCTAAATGTTGCCGCGCTCGCCTGTCGCGGCGCGGAGCAGGTGGCGATCGTCGAACGCTACAATAGCTTGCTGACCCGGCAGAAGGCCGCTTTCGCGCAGGCACAAACCACCTTGGCGGCGGAATATCGTGCGACTGGGGGCGACTGGCAGTCGCGTGAGGACGACGCGATGACGCGGCTCTACAATTACTTTTCACAGGATTTCGCGCGCACGGCATTCTGCGCGCGCGCAGCGCATGTGCTGGCCAGCGCGGAGGGGACGACGCCTGCTTCGTTCGAGACGTTCGCGGGCGAACAACTGCCAGCGCTCGATCAACCGTTCGTCGAATTTTTCCGCTCTTATGACGCATGGCGCGCCGGGCAGGCCATGCGCCCAGTGATCGCCTACGCCAGCCCGACGGTGATACCGGTCGCGCCGAAACACGTTCCGGCAAAAGTGGAAGCCGTAAAGCCAGGCAAACCCCCGCACCTGCACGTCGACATGAACGCGCTGCAGGACCAATCGATCGCCGGGGGCTGATCAACCGCGCACGGGGCTTACGCAAGCCGCGCGCTTCGGTTAACAGCCTTGATCATGACGCCTGGCCGGACCGACCAGCCCGTCGAGGGGCGCTTCGACGGGACGACACATCGCTTCCCGCTACGCGTCTATTTCGAGGACACCGATCTGTCGGGCGTCGTCTATCACGCCAATTACCTGCATTACATGGAGCGCGCCCGATCGGACATGCTCCGACTGGCCGGCATCGACCAGCGCAGCACGCATGAGGCGGGCGAAGGTGCCTATGCCATCGCCAGCCTCGCGATCCGCTATGTCGCGCCTGCACGGCTCGACGATGCGCTGATCGTCGAGACAAAATTGACCGAAGTGCGTGCCGCATCGGTTTCCATTCATCAAAGAGTCATGCACGGGGCTATCTTGCTTGCCGAGGCCGATGTCGTCGCGGCACTGGTCGCCCCGACGGGTCGGCCGCGACGCCAGCCGGCCGCGTGGATCGAACGTTTCAACTCTCTACTGGCCAAGAAGGACCAGACGCCTTGAACCTGTTCTTCAATTCCGATGCCGCCACGCTGTCGCCGGTCGCACTGTTCATCCAGGCCGACTGGGTGGTGAAGCTGGTCATGTTCGGGCTGCTCGCCGCGAGCATCTGGACCTGGGCGATCATCTTCATGTTCTGGCGCCGCATCGGCCGCACGCGGCGCGAGGCGGAGCAGTTCGAGCGCGATTTCTGGAAGGCTGACGATATCGACGCTTTCTACAAGGCGCATGTCGATGACGATCAGCCCGCTGCACGGATCTTCGTGGCCGGCGTGTCCGAGTGGCGCCGCTCGACACAAGGTGCGGCTATCGACCGTTCCGGCACGCGTGAGCGGCTGGCGACGGCGATGGGCGCGGCGGTCGCAAACGAGATCGATCGCCTGTCGGATCGGCTCAACATCCTCGCCACCGTCGGCTCGGTCGCGCCGTTCGTCGGCCTGTTCGGCACGGTGTGGGGCATTATGCGCAGCTTCACCTCGATCGCCAGCCAGCAGAACACCAGCCTCGCCGTCGTCGCGCCGGGGATCGCGGAGGCTCTGTTCGCCACCGCGATCGGCCTGTTCGCGGCAATCCCGGCGGTGATCGCGTACAACCGCTTCAGCCACGGCATCAACCGGATCGAGGCACGACTCAACCGCTTTGCCGACGGCTTCCACGCCACGCTGAGCCGCCAGCTCGATCGCGAGCGCTGAGCCAATGGCGATGCAACTCCCCTCCCAACGGAGCGGTAGGCGGCGGGCGCCTATGGCGGAGATCAACGTCACGCCATTGGTGGACGTGATGCTCGTATTGTTGATCATCTTCATGGTTACCGCACCATTGCTGACGGCGGGCGTGCCGGTGAACCTGCCGGACAGCCGCGCCAAGCCGCTCGACCAGGATCAGCAGCCGACCGAGATTTCGATCGACACGATGGGCCGCATCTTCATCGCCAAGGAAGAAGTGCCCGAGCAGCAACTGCCGCAGCATCTGGAGCAGATCGCCGCACGCACGCCGGCCGGCGGCCAACCGCCGCAGGTGTTCCTGCGCGCGGACAAATCGCTCGATTACGGCCATGTGATGCGCGTGATGGGCGAGCTGAACCGCGCCGGGCTGAACCGCGTCGCGCTGGTGACGGTCGGCGAGGATTGATCGCGTGGATCGGGCTGAGAAGATCGGGCTGGGAATCGCCATCGCCGGGCACGTCGTGCTGTTCGGCCTGTTGTCGGTCGGCTTTCTCGCCACCCCCAATCCGATCAACCTGAAACAACATCCGATCGAGGTAAGCCTGGTCAAGGATGTCGGGCTGGAAGCGACCGCGCCGCAGGCGGAAACGCAGCCCGCGCAATCGGTCGCCCCGGATCAGGGCGAGCCGGAGGAAGCGGCCGCGCCCGCCCCCGTGGCCGCAGCGCCAGAACCGAAACCCGCGCCGGTGCCGCAGCCCGCGCCGAAGCCCGAGCCGAAGCCGGCCCCGGTAAAGCCCGCGCCGAAACCCGCGCCCGCGCCAAAACCCGAACCCAAACCGGAGCCCAAGCCGAAGCGCGAGCCGCCGGCAGCGGAAAAGACCGCCGAAAAGCCCGCACCGCCCAAGCATCAGGCAGCGGCGGCGGCGTCCGAAAAGACCCCGCCCGCCAAGGCGCCCGGCACCGGCAAATCGGCCGAGGCCAAGGCGACGCGCCCGCGCGGCAGCCGGCTCGGCGCCGATTTCCTGAAGGGGCTGACCAGCGACGAGAGCAAATCGACCAGCCAGGTGCCGCGCGCCGCGAAGATCGACGCGGCGGCACTCGCCTCGATCGTGCAGGCGATCGCGCGACAGATCCAGCCATGCGCTGATCGGCAGGTCGATCCCGGCCCCGGGGCGAACGAGATCGTCACCACGCTGAACCTGAAACTCAACGAGGATGGCACGCTCGCAGCCACACCAACCGTGGTGCGCCAGACCGGGGTCAACGACGAGAACCAGCGTTATGCGCGCCGCGTGATCGATCTGGGCATCGCCGCGTTCAAGGGCTGTTCACCGCTCAAGTTGCCGCCGCAATTCTATTCGACCCCCAACGGCGGGTGGGAGAATATCAACTATCAGTGGAAGCTCCGGTGATCGCGCCGGTGCTCCACGATCGCGCCGCGCCGGGAGAGCGGGGCCGCGAGAACGAAAGGAAAGGCCCTGTCATGCGTAGCCTCGCCCTCCTCTCCGCCCTGTTGCTGGCATCCGCCGCGACGGCGCAGACCATGCCGGCAACCCCGCTCAAGGCGCCGCCGCAACAGCCGGCCGCCCAGGCGCCGGGCGGCGCCCCGCCACCGCTGGAAGTTTCCGTGACCGGCGGCATTTCCGCACCGATGCCGATCGCCATCCCGGCGATGCCGACGACGCAGGTGACGCAGACTCCGGCGGGGATGACCGACGCGCTCGGCCGCCAGCTTGCCGAAATCGTCACCAACGATCTCAAGAACTCCGGGTTGTTCAACCCGCTGCCGCCAGCGCAACTGCGCACGGTGATGTTCCCGGAAGTGACCGCGCCCGCTTTCTCTTATTGGGGCGGCTCGGGCGCGCAGGCGCTGGTGCAGGGCTTCGTCCGCGCCAATGGCGATGGCACGCTGACGGTAGGCTGCTACCTCTATGACGTTTCGGCACAGACCGAGCTGATGCGGCAGGGCTTCGTCGTGCCGCCATCCGACTGGCGCCGCGCGGGGCATAAATGCGCCGACATGGTGTACACCCGCCTGACCGGCGAAGGACCGTATTTCGACAGCCGCGTCGTCTATGTCTCAGAAACCGGGCCGAAGGCGCGCCGTACCAAGCGGCTGGCGATCATGGATCAGGATGGCGCCAACCATCGCTTCCTGACCAACGGACAGTCGATCGTGCTGACCCCGCGCTTCGCGCCGAACCAGCAGTCGATCGTCTATATGAGCTTCGTCAACGACAAGCCGGCGATCTACGTCTATAATCTGGGTTCCGGCACGCAGCATCTGGTCACGTCGACCGAACGGCTGACCTTCGCCCCGCGTTTCTCGCCGGACGGGCGGTGGATCATCTTCTCCATGTCGAGCGGCGCGACCACCAATATCTATCGCGTGCCGGCCAGCGGCGGCACGCCGGAACGCCTGACCAATTCGCCGGGGATCAGCACCGGCGGCAGCTATTCGCCGGACGGATCGCGGATCGTGTTCGAAAGCGATCGCTCCGGCAGCCAGCAGCTCTATGTGATGAACGCGGACGGATCGAATCAGCAGCGGATCAGCTTCGGCGGCGGCCGCTATGCCACGCCGGTATGGAGCCCACGCGGCGACCTGATCGCCTTTACCAAAATGGCTGGCCCGTTCCGCATCGGCGTGATGAGCCCGAACGGATCGGGCGAAAAGCTGCTGACCAATTCATGGCAGGACGAAGGACCGAGCTGGTCGCCCAACGGGCGCGTGCTGATGTTCTTCCGTCAGGGCCAGGGCAATGCCGGCAAGGCTGATCTGTGGTCGGTCGATCTGACCGGCGTGAACGAACGCCGCGTGCCGACCCCGCTCGACGGATCCGATCCGGGCTGGGGACCGCTTCGCCCTTGAACTTTCCGCAAGGGCACGGAACAAGGTCTTTTTGGGAGATACTATCATGGCTAGACTGACAACCACGTTGCTGATGGCAACGGCATTGGTGGCAACCGCCGCCTGCTCGAAGAAGCGCCCCGAGGTGCTGCCCCCCGCCCCTGGCCCCGCGCCGGAGCAGACGCAGCCGACCGGTCCGCAGGGCCCCGTGGGCGATGCCGTCGTTCCCGGCTCGGCAGCCGATTTCAAGCGTTCGGTGACGAGCGACACGGTGCATTTCGGGCTCGACATGTCGGACGTCGACGATCAGGCGCGTTCGATCCTCGACACGCAGGTCCAGTGGCTCAGCCGCTATCCGAACGTCCGCGTTACCGTGGAAGGCCATTGCGACGAGCGCGGCACCCGCGAATACAACCTCGCGCTGGGCGATCGCCGCGCCAATGCGGCGAAGAACTATCTCGCCAGCCGTGGCGTCGATGCCTCGCGCATCACCACGATCAGCTACGGCAAGGAGCGTCCGATCGCGCTCGGTTCCGATGAAGGCGCCTGGGCGCAGAACCGTCGCGCCGTCACGGTGGTGCTGAGCCAGTAAGGCATTTCGCGACCGGCGGCGCGAGATATCGCCGCCGGTCGCATTTGCATCGCGCGCGCCGATGCGGAATGCTCGCTCCCGACAATTGGGGGGGAAGCGGCATGAAGGCGATTTTCATCACCGGCGGCGCATCGGGCATCGGGCGCGCGGTGGCCATCCTGTTCGCCGCGCGCGGCTGGCGCGTCGGCCTTGCGGATATCGATGCGGCCGGGCTGGCCGCTACCGCGGCGATGCTGCCGGCGGACCGCACTTCCACCCATATCCTCGACGTGCGCGACATGGCCGCGTGGGAAGGCGCGCTGGCCGCCTTTACCGCCACCAGCGGCGGCCAGCTCGACGTGCTGTTCAACAACGCCGGGATCGGCCAGGGCGGCCCGTTCGGAACGATCGACCAGGCGTCGCTCGATCGCGTGATCGACATCAACTTTCGCGGCGTGTCTTATGGTGCGCGCGCCGCCTATCCGTATCTCAGGGCGACGCCGGGATCGTGCCTGCTAAACACCGCGTCAGCCTCCGCAATCTATGGCTCGCCCGGCCTATCGCTCTATTCCGCGACCAAATTCGCGGTGCGCGGGCTGACCGAGGCGCTCGACGGCGAATGGGCGCCCGATGATATCCGGGTGCGCGATCTGATGCCCGCGTTCATCGATACCGCAATCCTCGATGCGGGGATCGCCGGCACCAACCGCACCGCGCGGGATGCGGTGATCGCGGGGGGCTATGAATTCACCCCCGTGGAAACGGTCGCGCAGGCGGCATGGGATGCCGTGCACGGCGATCGCCTCCACACCGTGATCGGCAAGACCGGCCACCGCCTCGCCTTCGCCGCGCGGTGGATGCCGGGGCGGCTGCGCCGGATGATGCGCGCGGGTGCGCTCGGCCGTGAGTGACGTCAGCCGTCGAGGATCGAATCGATCGCCTCGGCCAGTTCCACGTCGCGCGTGGACAGGCCGCCGGCATCATGCGTGGTGAGCAATATCTCCACCCGGTTCCACACATTGGTCCATTCGGGATGATGATCCATCTTCTCCGCGATCAGCGCGACCTGCGTCATGAAGCCGAACGCCTCCGCGAAATCGGTGAAGACGATCGAGCGGGTGATCGCATCGCGCGCCTCGTCATAATCCCAATCGGACAGGCCATCGAGCGCGTCCGCCCGTTCCGCCTCGCTCAGCGCCTCGATCATCATGCCCTCCTTGCCGCCTGTGGCGAGGCACGGGTATGGCGATAGCGATGAACGGGCAAGAGGTGATGGGCGCGGCGCCCTCGGCGGACGCGATCGAGGCGCATGCGCGGGCGGTGATCGCGCGCCTGCCCGCGCAGTTCCGCGTGCATCTGGGCGACATCGTGCTCGCGGTGGAGGAATTCGCCGACGACGAGACGCTGTCGGCGATGGGGATCGAGCATCCGCTCGATCTCACCGGCCTGTATCACGGGCGCCCGCTGGGCGAGAAATCCTCGCTCGATTCGGGCGGCCTGCCCGATCGCATCTTCCTCTATCGCCAGCCGATCCTCGCCGAATGGTGCGAAACCGGGGTGCGGCTCGACGATCTCGTCGCGCATGTGACGATCCATGAGATCGGCCATCATTTCGGCCTGTCCGACGACGACATGCACGCGCTGGAAGACGCGGTGACGGATTGAGCGCGCGGCTCGCGTTCTCCGGCGTTGCCTGCTCCCGGCGCGGACGGACGCTGTTCGAGCAATTGTCGTTCGCGCTCGAGGCGGGTGAGGCGCTGATCGTGACCGGGCCGAACGGGGCGGGCAAATCGAGCCTGATCCGCGTCGCCGCGGGCCTGCTCGCGCCCGCCGCGGGCAGCGTTTCCCATGATGGCGCGCGCGCGTTACTCGCGGAGGCGGCGGCGCTGGACGCGGAGCGCGATGTTACCGCCGCGCTGACCTTTTGGGCACGGCTCGACGAGCGGCCCGCGCCCGAAACGCGCGTCGCCGCCGCGCTAGACACGCTCGATCTCTCAGGGCTGGCGGACGTGCCGGTGCGCCTGCTCTCGACCGGGCAGCGCCGCCGCGTCGGCTTTGCGCGCGTGCTGGCGAGCAAGGCGATGATCTGGCTGCTCGACGAACCCGCCAACGGCCTGGACACCGCCGCCGTCTCGCGGCTGGAGAATGCGATCGCCGCACATCGGGCGCGTGGCGGTGTCGCCGTGATCGCGACCCACCAGCCGCTCGCGCTGGCGGACGCAGAGGAGCTACGATTGTGAGCGCCCGCCCGCCAAGGCTCGACGCGGCAGTGACCCGCTCACCCGCATCCACCGCGCCGTCACCCATGGCCTGCGCCGAACGCACCATAGGAACACCGAGCAGCCATGCCGGAAGAGTGGCGCGCCTGATCCTGCCAATATTTCCGCCCATCCAGCCTCGTGCCGCGCGCACCGTCACCGCGGCACCTGTGCCAGCGGTGCCCCGGCATGACGAAAAATTCCGCGAGGCATGGCGATGACCGCGCTGATCCTGCGCGACCTGCGCCGCGCCTATACCTCCGGCGGGGCGACACTGATCGTAGCTTTCTTCCTGCTGGTCGCGATCCTGTTTCCGTTCGCGGTGGGGCCGGATCAGAAATTGCTCGCGCGGATCGGTGGCGGAGTGATCTGGGCGGCGGCATTGCTCGCCGCGTTGCTCCCGGTCGAGCGGCTGGTCGGCCCCGATCTAGATTCGGGGACGATCGACCAGTTCGCGGTGCGCGGGCTATCCCCCACCACGATCGCCGCCGCCAAGATCGCCGCGCACTGGCTCGCCTTCGCACCGCCATTGATGGCCGCGACCATCGCCGCCGCCGGCCTGCTTGATCTTTCGGGGGCGACACTGCTGCGGGTGGAGATCGGGCTCGCGCTAGGCACGCCGGGCCTCGCCGCGCTGGCAGTGGTGACCGCCGCGCTGGTCGCGGGGCTGCGCGGCGCGGGCGCGATCGCCGGGCTTGTCATGCTGCCGCTCGCCATTCCGCTGCTGATCTTCGGCGCGGGCGCGATCGAGGGCGGCGTTGGCGGGCTCAAGCTGCTCGCGGCGACCAGCCTGCTGATCGTCGCGGGTGCGCCGTTCATCGCCGGCGCGGCGATCCGCGCGGGGATGGAGTGACCGCAAGCGCGGACCTCGCTCCGATCGCATTGGCGGCGGGCGCGGGCTTCATCGGCGGCACGATGAACGCGCTGGCCGGCGGCGGCACCTTCGCCACCCTGCCCGCATTGCTCGCGCTCGGGCTGCCCGCCAATATCGCCAACGCCACATCGAACGCGGCGCTGATGCCGGGCGCGGCGACGAGCGCCTGGGCGATGCGCGACGAACTCCAGCCGCTCGGCGGCGTGAGCATCCGGACGCTCGCGGCGATCATGGCCGTCGCCGGATTTGCCGGCAGCGTGCTGCTGGTGCTGACGCCGAGCCGCGCGTTCGACCTGATCATCCCATGGCTGTTGCTCTATGCCTTCATTGTGCTGGCCTGGGGCAAGAACGCCGCCGCCTGGCTGCGCGCGCGGGTGTCGATCGGCCCGCGCACGCTGATGACGACGCAGGGGCTGCTTGGCATCTATGGCGGCTACTTCGGCGGCGGCGTGGGGCTGATGATGATGGCGACCTATGGCCTGCTGGTCGGCCATTCCCCGCGCGAGATGTTCGCGCCGCGCACGCTGATGCTGGCCACAGCCAATGCGGCGGCGGCGATCGTTTTCGTGAGCACGGGGATGATCGCTTGGGCTGCATGCGTGCCGATGCTGATCGGATCGATCATCGGCGGCTGGATCGGCGCGCATGTCGGCAAGCGGCTGCCGCACGGTGCGGTACGCGTGTGGACGCTGCTGGTGACGGGGGCGACGACGCTCGTGTTTTTCTGGCGCGCCTATCACTGACGGCGTATCCTCGCGGGCGATGGCCGATCCAGCCCTGCCCGGCGAGCGCCTCTACCGCCACCGCCTCCCGACCCGGCTGTGGCATTGGATCAACGCAATCGCGGTGTTCATCCTGATCGGCAGCGGGCTGGGCATCTCCAACGCGCATCCCCGGCTCTATTGGGGGCAATATGGCGCGAATTTCGATCACGCCTGGGCGCAACTGCCGCATTTTCCCGCGTGGCTGACGATCCCGGCCAATTACAATCTCGCGCTGTCGCGGCGCTGGCATCTGTTCTTCGCGCTGGTGCTGGCGTTCGGGCTGCTCGGTTACATGATCGCGAGCCTGCTCAACCGCCATTTCCAGCGCGATCTGCGGGTGCGCGCGGGCGATGTCGCGCCGCGCCATATATGGGCCGATATCAGCGCGCATCTCGCCTTCCGTTTTCACGATCCGGAACGGCCGGGCGCATATAACGTGCTGCAGAAGCTCAGCTATGTCGCGGTGATCTTCATCCTGCTGCCGCTCGTGATCCTCACCGGGCTGACGCTCTCCCCCGGCATGGACGCGGCATGGCCATGGCTGCTCGATCTGTTCGGCGGCCGGCAATCAGCGCGCTCGCTGCATTTCATCGCGATGGCGACAATCTCCGGCTTCATCGTGATCCACCTGACGCTCGTCATCCTCGCCGGCGCGTGGAACGAGGTGCGATCGATGCTGACCGGCTGGTGGCGGGTGCCGGAATGACGCTGATCACGCGCCGCAGCCTGATCGTCGGCGCGCCGGCATTGCTCGCGGGATGCGATCAGATCGTGCAAAATCCCACCGCGCGCGCAATCCTGTTCAAGGGCGAGGACATGCATCGCGGGCTGCAACGCGCGCTGACCGATCGCGCCGCGCTCGCGCCCGAGTTTCGCGCGGATCAGCGCTCGCCGTTCTTCCGCCCGAACGGCACGAGCGATCCCGGAACGCCGGAATATGCCGCGCTCGCCGCCGGGCGCTTCGCCGACTGGCGGCTGCAGGTTGGCGGGCTGGTCGCGCGGCCGCTGGCGCTCTCACTCGCGGATCTCGCCCAGCTTCCCAATCGCGCGCAGATCACGCGCCACGATTGCGTGGAAGGGTGGAGCGCGATCGCCAAATGGCAGGGGCCGATGCTTGGCAGCGTGCTGAAAGCGGCCGGCCTGCGCGATGCGGCACGCTATATCGTCTTCACCTGCGCCGATCTGTTCGGCGGCGAGCATTATTACGAATCGATCGACCTGATCGATGCCTTTCACCCGCAGACGATTCTCGCATGGGCGCTGAACGATCGGATGCTGCCGGTGATGAACGGCGCGCCATGCCGGCTGCGCGTCGAGCGCCAGCTCGGTTACAAACACGCCAAATATCTGATGCGGCTCGATGCGGTCGCCAGCCTCTCCGGGATCGGCAAGGGCCAGGGCGGCTATTGGGAAGATAATGTCGATTACGACTGGTATGCCGGCATCTGATTGTTAGTCTGCCGCCCATGTCGCTTATAGATTTGTTCCTGTCGCGCTCGGTCAAGCGCGGTCGCCTCACCCTCCTCCGCCCCGGCGCCAAACCCGCCTCCTTCGGCACGGCGGAGCCCGGCTATCCCGATGCGACGATTCGCTTCGCCGACAAGCGCGTCGCGCTGGCGATCGCGCGCAACCCGGCGCTGGGCGCGGGCGAATGCTATATGCACGGGCGGCTGATCGTGGAGCAGGGCGATATCCGCGATCTCGTCGAGCTGCTGACAAGCAACGACAAATGGGAAGCCGGGCAGAATAATCTCGATCCGAGCTGGATCACGCGCGCGGTAGGCGCGGTGAAATATCGCTTCGATCGCATCAACATGGAGCGGCGATCGAAGAAGAATGTCGCGCATCATTACGACCTGTCGGGGCGACTCTACGATCTCTTCCTCGATCGCGACAAGCAATATAGCTGCGCCTATTTCACCGATCCCGCCAATTCGCTGGAGCAGGCGCAGCTCGACAAGCTCGCGCATATCGCCGCCAAGCTGGCGCTGAAGCCCGGGATGCGCGTGCTCGATATCGGCTGCGGCTGGGGCGGGATGGCGCTGTATCTCAACCGCCATTTCGGGGTCGAGGTGCTCGGCGTCACGCTGTCCGAGGAACAGCTCAAGGTTGCGCGCGAGCGGGCCGAGGCGGCGGGCGTGGCGGACAAGGTGAAATTCGAGCTGATCGATTATCGCCGCGTGACCGGCACATTCGATCGCATCGTCTCGGTCGGCATGTTCGAACATGTCGGGCCGCCGCAATATCGCACCTTCTTCAAGAAATGCCGCGATCTGCTGAGCGACGACGGCGTGATGCTGATGCACACGATCGGCCGCATGGGAAACCCCGGCGTGACCGACGACTGGACGGTGAAATATATCTTCCCCGGCGGCTACAACCCCGCGCTGTCCGAAATCGTCCGCGCTTACGAGGGGTTGCGGATGTTCCCGACCGATGTGGAGGTGCTGCGGCTGCATTATTCGTGGACGCTCGATCACTGGTATGATCGCACCGTCGCCGCGAAGGATGAGATCGTCGCGCTGTACGACGAAGCCTTTTACCGCATGTGGACCTTCTACCTCGCGGGCGCGGCGGCGGCGTTCCGCCATGGCGGGCTGTGCAACTATCAGGTGCAGCTCACCAAGGGCCGACTGGCCGTTCCGGTGACACGCGATTACATGTTCGAGGGCGAACGGGCCTTGCGCGAATCCGCTCCATCGGCATAGGGCGCGCCCTATGAACGAGAAGATCAATCGCGTCGTGCTCGCCTATTCGGGCGGCCTCGACACCAGCGTCATCCTGAAGTGGCTTCAGCAGACCTATAATTGCGAAGTCGTCACCTTCACCGCCGATCTCGGCCAGGGCGAGGAGCTGGAACCAGCGCGTCGCAAGGCGGAGCAGGCCGGCGTGAAGCCGGAGCATATCTTCATCGACGATCTCCGCGAGGAATTCGTCAAGGATTATGTCTTCCCGATGATGCGCGCGAACGCATTGTACGAGGGGCTGTATCTGCTCGGCACCTCGATCGCGCGGCCGCTGATCGCCAAGCGCCAGATCGAGATCGCCCGGATGGTCGGCGCCGATGCGGTCAGCCATGGCGCGACCGGCAAGGGCAACGACCAGGTCCGTTTCGAGCTGGGCTATTACGCGCTCGCGCCCGACATCAAGGTGATCGCGCCGTGGCGCGAATGGGATCTCACCAGCCGCACCAAGCTGATCGAGTTCGCCGAACAGCATCAGATTGCCGTCGCCAAGGACAAGCGCGGCGAAGCCCCCTTCTCCACCGACGCAAACCTGCTGCACACCTCGTCCGAAGGCAAAGTGCTCGAGGATCCGTGGCAGGAAGTGCCGGATTACGTCTATTCGCGCACCGTCAATCCGGAGGATGCGCCGGACACGCCGGAATATATCACGATCGATTTCGAGCGTGGCGACGGCGTGGCGCTGAACGGCGAAGGCTGTTCCCCCGCGACGCTGCTGACCAAGCTCAACGAACTTGGCCGCAAGCATGGCATCGGCCGGCTCGATCTGGTCGAGAACCGCTTCGTCGGCATGAAGTCGCGCGGCATGTATGAAACGCCGGGCGGCACGATCTATCACCTCGCGCATCGCGGGATCGAACAGCTCACGCTCGATCGCGGCGCTGCGCATCTGAAGGACGAGCTGGCGGTTCGTTACGCCGAGCTGCTCTATAACGGCTTCTGGTTCTCGCCCGAGCGCGAGATGCTCCAGGCGGCGGTTGATTACAGCCAGGAAAAGGTCGCCGGCACCGTGCGGCTGAAGCTGTACAAGGGCTCGGTGATCGTCGTCGGCCGCAAGTCGCCCAATTCGCTCTACAGCGAAAAGGTGGTGACGTTCGAGGACGATCAGGGCGCTTATGACCAGCGCGACGCGGCGGGCTTCATCAAATTGAACGCACTGCGCCTGCGCCTGCTCGGCCGTCGCGACGGCTGACACACCCCTTATCCCCATGCCCCGGCCACAGCGCCGGCGCATGGGGAGGGTGATCCAGCCGGTGCAATGCCCCCCGCCGCGCGACAGGCAGTCGCGGCCCGGCGTGGGAATTATGTGGCGAACGCCGGCACAAACCCTGCCACCTATATGATTTCGGGGGCCTTCCGGCCGCTTTGAACCGTGGCTTTCCAAGGCCTCGCCCCGCTTCCGCACGACGTTCGCCCCTTGCGGAGCCTGAGTCACGACCGGTAAGGACGATAGCATGGAAGGTCCGGGGGCAAGGTTGCGCTGGTGGCAGACGCGCTGGTTCGTCGTGGTTGCGACGCTGCTCGCGCTCGTGCCGTTGCTGTGGCCGACGATCCCGCCGCTGGTCGACCTGCCGGGGCATATGGGGCGTTATCGCGTCCAGCTTTCAATCGATACCGTGCCCTGGCTCAGCCAATGGTATGATTTCAAATGGTCGCTGATCGGCAATCTCGGCATCGACCTGCTCATCATTCCCTTCGCCAAGCTGTTCGGGCTGGAGCTGGGGGTGAAGCTGATCGTGATGGCGATCCCCGCGCTCACCACCGCGGGGCTGCTGTGGATCGCGCGCGAGGTGCACGGCCGCATCCCGCCCACCGCATTGTTCGCGCTGCCGCTGGCTTATTGCTACCCGTTCCAGTTCGGCTTCGTGAATTTCGCGCTGTCGATGGGGCTCGCCCTGTGCCTGTTCGCGCTGTGGCTGCGGCTGGGACGACTGCGGAGCTTCCGGCTGCGCGCCGCGATCTTCGTGCCGGCATCCTGCCTGTTGTGGCTGTGCCACACGTTCGGCTGGGGCGTGCTGGGCGTGCTCGCCTTCTCCGCCGAAATGGTCCGCGAACACGATCGACGCAAGGACGCCGGATCGGGCCATTGGGTGGCAAGCTGGTTCCGCGCCGGCCTGGCCTGCGTGCCGCTCGCGCTGCCCATGTTGCTGATGATCTTCTGGCGATCAGGCGATCACGTCACCGGCCAGACGACCGACTGGTTCAACTGGCAGGCCAAATCGGCGTGGCTGCTGATGGTGCTGCGCGATCGGTGGCAATGGTGGGATATCACCGGCATCGCCGTGCTCTACCTGATCCTGCTCAAGGGATTGCGTGATCCGGCGATCGAATATTCGCGCAATCTCGGGCTTTCCGCATTGTTCCTCGCGGCGGTCTATCTGCTGCTGCCCCGGATCGTATTCGGCTCGGCCTATGCCGATATGCGGCTCGCGCCATATGCCATCGCGATCGCGGTGATCGCGATTCGGCCGCGCGCCAATATCACCATGCGCCATGCCGGCACGCTGGCGGCGCTGGGGCTGGCGTTCTTCCTCGCGCGGACCGCGAGCACCACGATCAGCTATGCGATGTTCGCGCGCGATTATCGCACCGAGCTGGCCGCGCTCGACAAGCTGCCGATCGGCGCGCGCGTGGTGAGCTTCGTCGGCTATAGCTGCGATAACAAATGGACCATGTCGCGGCTGGAGCATCTTCCCGCGATCGCGCTGGAGCGGCGGCTCGCCTATACCAACGATCAATGGTCGATGGCGGGTGCGCAATTGCTCACCGCGCGGTATTTCGCCGCTGGCGGCTTCGCGCATGATCCGTCGCAGATCGTCACCGCGCGCTGGTGCATGCGCGAATGGTGGCGGCCGGTGGGCTTCTCGATGGCGCGCTTTCCGCGCGACGCATTCGATTACGTCTGGCTGATCCGCACGCCGAAGTTCGATCCGCGTTATGCCAGCGATCTCGTGCCGGTGTGGCAATCCCCGGACGGGACGAGCGCACTGCTCAAGGTCGATCGCACCAGGCCGGCGCCGCAGATCGAGGATAGCGAGCTGATCCCAGCGCCGCTGCTCGAACTGCGCGAGCGCATTCGCCGCAAGCGCGCGGCGCAGGCGGAAGCGGCTGCGGCCGCAGCGGCGGCTGAGGCCGCGAACGCGACCGCTAACCCTTCCTGAAGGGCGTAAGCTGCTCAAGGAATGCGCGGTCTTCCTCGATCGCGGCGCGCTCCCGGATCAGGAAATCGGCCACCGCGCGACGGAAACCGGGATCGGGCAGATAATGCGCGGACCATGTCGGCACCGGCACATAGCCGCGCGCCAGCTTGTGCTCGCCCTGCGCGCCCGCCTCCACCGATGAGAGGCCACGCGCGATCGCGGCGTCGATCGCCTGATAATAGCACAGCTCGAAATGGAGGAACGGCACCTCCTCCACGCAACCCCAATAGCGGCCGTAGAGCGTATCCGCGCCGATCAGGTTGAGCGCACCCGCGATCGGCCGGCCATCACGTTCGGCGAGGATTAGCAACACCTTGTCCCCCATCCGCTCGCCAAGCAGCGGGAAGAAGGAATGCGTCAGATACGGGCGGCCCCATTTTCGGCTGCCGGTATCCTGATAGAATTCCCAGAAAGCGCCCCATTCACGCGGGCCGATCTCGTCCCCCGCGAGGTGCCGGATCGTCAGCCCCTCCACCGCCGCCGCGCGCTCCTTGCGGATCGCCTTGCGCTTGCGGCTGGAAAGCTGCGCGAGGAAATCGTCGAACGTGCGATAGCCGTTGTTGCGCCAGTGATATTGCGTGCCCTGCCGGATCAGCCACCCCGCCGCCTCGAACAGCGGCACCTGATCGGGCGCGATGAAGGTGGCGTGCGCGGAGGAAAGCTGGTGGCGATCGATCACCGTCTCCAGCGCGGCGATCAGCGCGGGCGCAACGGCGGGGTCGCGCAACAACAGGCGCGGCCCTGGCACCGGCGTGACCGGAACGGCGATCTGCAGCTTGGGATAATAAGCGCCGCCCGCGCGCTCCCACGCATCGGCCCAGGCATGATCGAAGACATATTCGCCCTGGCTGTGGCTCTTGGCATAGCTTGGCGCGATTCCGGCCGGGCGCCCATCTGCGCCATCGACGATCACCGGCAGCGGCTGCCACCCGCTGCGCGCGCCGACGCTGCCCGATTCCTCCAGCGCCGACAGAAAGGCGTGGCTGACGAAGGGATTGCCTGTGCCGGCACAGGCATCCCAATCGGCGGCGGCGATCGCAGAGACACCTTCCACCATTCGCGCCGATATGCTGCTCATGCGCCGCACCGCCATCGAACGACATGCCGGATCGCGCATCGCGCGCCCGGCATGCGGTGAAACGTCGAGGAAAGTGCCATCGACACTAACTTAAGGCGCGCGCGGCGCCGCTCAAGCCGCGATTACAGCGGCTCGCCGACCTCGATGATCGCATCGACCTCTACCGCCGCCCCGAGCGGCAGCACCGGCACGCCAACCGCCGAACGCGCGTGCTTGCCGGCATCGCCGAACAGCGCGACCATCAGCTCGCTGGCGCCATTGGCGACCTTCGGCTGATCGGTGAAATCGCCGTGCGAATTGATGAACACGCCCAGCTTCACGACCCGCTTCACCCGCGCGAGATCGCCGAGCGCAGCCTTTACCTGCGCGATCAGCATCAGCGCGCACCGGCGCGCGGCATCCTGCCCTTCCTCGACGCTGACATTCTCGCCCAGCCGCCCGGCGATGAGCTTGCCATCCTTGAACGGAAGCTGCCCGGAAACGTGAAGCAGATTGCCCGAAAGCACGGTGGGGACATAGGCCGCGACAGGCGCGGCGGCTTCGGGAAGCGACAGGCCCAGCTCGGCCAGCTTGCGATCGATAAGTTCGGTCATGCGCCCAGCTTCAACACCCGCCCGCGGCCCCGGTCAATCCTCCGCGTGGCGGCCAGCGGCGAAACGCGCGGCGATCCAGCCCTGCGCCTCGCGCCAATCGTCGATCCGGGCATGCGCCTGTGGGGCGGACGGCACGCCGGGAGCGAGTTCCGGCTCCGACACCATGTGCAACCGATGGACGCGCGGCGCGTGTTCGGCGACCGAGGCGTGGTGATGCGGCAGATCGTCGACGAACACGGTGACTGGATCGCCATGCTCCGCCACCAGCCGCGCGACCGGGCCGCCCTTCCCACCCTGATTGCATTCGACGCGATGCGCGATGCCGAACGCCGCGAGCTGCTCGATACGCGGGCCACGGCAATCGTCGGCAAGGTTGGTGAGGATCACGATATCGGCCTGCTCGGCCAGCACCGCCAGCGCCTCGCGCGCATGCGGCACGAGCGTCTGCCGGTGCATCTGCGACGGGAAGAAGCCGCCGAGGAAGCCCATCATCTCCTCCCGGCTCGGCGGCGCGCCGGTGACCCGATGGCGCATGTTGCGCCCCAATTCCCATGAGCGCGGCTCGAATTCGATATCGTGCGCCTCGCCCAGCCACACGCCGAAGTGGCGCACCATGTGCAGCAACACCTCGTCGCAATCGCAGATCAGCAGCGGGCGGGTCATGCCGCCTCCAGCGCGCGGCGCGCGGCCACCAGCCGTTCCGGCGCGACATCGAGCGCGGCGGCGCAGGCGATCAGATCCGGCTCATGCCCCTCAAGGAAGGCGAGGCACGCGCCAAGCACCGCCGGATCGCCGATTCGCGCACGCAGATCGTCCGGCGAAAGCCCGGTCAGGCCGACCAGTCGCTCGGCGCGGCGTGACTCCCCTAAGGTCCACGCCAAGGCATGAAGCGCAAGTGCCTGAAGGTCCGTATTTGTATCCGCGTCGCGCATTGCCTATCTTGCAATCAATTGGGGGTTCTGGGGCGTGGCAAAAAGGGTGCTCGTTGTCGAGGACAACGAACTCAATCTGAAACTGTTCTGCGATCTGTTGCGCGCGCATGAATATGCCGCGGAGCCGGTGCGTGACGGGCGGGAGGCGCTGGAACGCGCGCGAGCGTTCGAGCCGGACCTGATCGTGATGGATATCCAGATGCCCTATGTCACCGGGCACGAACT
This sequence comes from Candidatus Sphingomonas colombiensis, assembly GCA_029202845.1. Lineage (NCBI taxonomy): Bacteria > Pseudomonadati > Pseudomonadota > Alphaproteobacteria > Sphingomonadales > Sphingomonadaceae > Sphingomonas > Candidatus Sphingomonas colombiensis. The sequence continues at coordinate 675,667 of CP119315.1, forward strand.
GATTCTGGAGCTGAAGGCCGACGAGGCGCTGCGCGAGATTCCGGTGATGGCCGTCACCGCCTATGCCGGACGCGAGGACGAAGATCGGATTCGCGCCGCCGGGGCCGCCGCTTATGTGTCGAAGCCGATCAGCCTCGCCCGCTTCATGGATGCAGTGGGCGCGCTGGTTTGAGCATCGTTTGAAGACGCAAGAAAAGAGCCGCGGGCGCAGTGCCTGCGGCTCCCGATGCCGGCCGAAGCCGAAAGGACGCGGGCGGCGCGTTCACGCCGCCGGCAGCGTCACTTGATCTTGGCTTCCTTGAACTCGACATGCTTGCGCACGACGGGATCGTACTTGTTGAACGACAGCTTCTCGGTCTTGGTGCGCGGATTCTTCTTCGTGACGTAGAAGAAGCCGGTGTCGGCCGAGCTGACGAGCTTGATCTTGACTGTGGTCGGCTTGGCCATGACCAATTCCTGTGTTTGCGAAACTGAAAAAGAGCGACGAGCAAGGCGCGCCGCTGACAGGGCTGGGCGAATGGCCGACCCCGCGCGATATGTCAAGCGCCGGGCGCGGTTAACGCGTCCTTTACCGACCGGGCGCATCCTTTCCACACAGGGGAGGACCGGGCGATGCCGGAGGATGATTTCGCGGAAATCCGCGCCGAACTGACGCAAAGGATCATGGCGATCGGGCAACGGCGCGGCACGACGGGGCTCGCGCACGAGATCGACGCGATCCGGCGCATCGCGGGCCGCAACGGGATGTTGCCGGCGGTGACGGTCGCCCATCTGCTCGAATCGGCGCTGGCGCGTGGCGAACGTGGCGCGCTGGTGCACGACTGGCTCGCGATGCTCGGCGAAGCGGTGCATAGCGAGCGGCAGGATGACGCCACCTCCGATGCCTTTGCCGCCGCCTGTCAGGTACGGTTCGCCTGAGAAGTTTTATGCGATGCGCGTGAAGCGCATTTCCGGCGCGGGTGCGGCTCGCGAGGTTCCATGGACGCGCTGATGGCCGGGCTCGTGCTGGCCGCGCTGTGCCAGCTTGGAGACCGTACGCCGTGGCTCGCGGCGATCCTGGGCGATCGTTATCGCGCGCCGGGCGTGGTCATCGCGGCTGTCGCACTGGCGCTCGCGGGGAATTACGCGCTGGGGGCATTGGGCGGCATCCTGCTCGCACCGCTGCTCGCACCGGAAGCGCGGGGGATGCTGCTCGCTCTGGCGCTGGTGCTCGCGGGGGTCGGCACGTCATGGCGCGACAAGGCGCCCGATCGGCTGGCCAACTGGCAGCTCGGCGCGATCGCGACCAGCGTGCTGGGGCTGGCGATCATGGTGTTGGGCGATCGCATGCAATTCATCGTCGCGGCGCTCGCCGCTCGCTCCACCTTGCCATGGCTGGCGGCGGTTGGCGCGACACTGGGCGCGCTCGCGGTGACGGTGCCCGCGATCCTGATCGGCGAGGCCCGCTGGATCGCACTGCCGCGCCGCGCGATCAGCCTCGCTACGGGCGCGTGCATGATCCTCGCCGGCATCGTGATCGGGCTCCAATCGATTGCTCTGATCTGATTTCTCAATGGAGCGATTCCCCGATTGGTCCGTTATCGCAACGAACCAGATCAATGGAGGAATCCTCGTGCCGACCACCAATCCCAAGCTGAAAACGCCAAGCGACCTCGCCCGCAACGAAACGCGGTCGGTGGCCGATGCGCTGAATTCGGCGCTCGCGGATTGCTTCGCGCTCTACCTCAAGACGAAGAACTTCCATTGGCACGTCTCCGGCCCGCATTTCCGCGACTATCACCTGCTGATGGACGATCAGGCGACGCAGATCCTCGGCGTGACCGATGCCATTGCCGAGCGCGTGCGCAAGACCGGCAACACCACGCTGCGCTCGATCGGCGATGTCGCACGCCATCAGACGATCAGCGACAACGACCAGCCGTTCGTCGGCCCGGAAGACATGCTGATCGAGCTGCGCGACGACAATCTGAAGCTCGTCGAAAGCTTTCGCACGGTGAAGGACGCCGCCGAGGAAGCCAAGGACAATGCCACCAGCGGCATCGTCGACGAATGGACCGATCAGGCCGAGGAGCGCGCCTGGTTTCTGTTCGAGGCCACCCGCAAGGGCTGAGCCGAGACGGCGGCTGCCGGGGGAGCGCCCTCTCCCGACAGCCGCGCTGGCTCAATGCATATCGTGCGTCATTGGCGCGGCGCGCAGCAGCAGCATCGGCGCAGGCATCGCCGTCATATGCCATTGCGCCGCGGATGCAGGCAGGTTGACCCAGTCGTTGCTGCCCGTCGCGCACCGCTGCACGGTGCGGAAATAGAGCGGCCCAGGCTCTGTCGGCAGCTTCATCATCACCCCGAATTGATCGAACTGATCGGCCGGCAGATCGCCCGTCCAGGTGATTGCGGAAACTCGCTCGGCGATGAGCGCACCGCCCTCCCCCCTGATCGGCACCTTCAGCGGCTGATGCTCGATCGCGAGCGTCCAGCCCGGCTTGGGCTGCGGCCGCGCGGAGACGATGGAATCGGGTATCTCGACCCGGATCGAGCGTGTCGGCGATGCGCCGCAGCCGTGGCTGACGCGCAGGAAGCCGGCGTAATAGCCGCCCGCCTGCGCTTCCGGCTCGGCGAAGACAATATGCGCGCCGGTCGCCGTGGCGCTGAGCGCGACGAACATAGCGGCGAGCGTTGGCACAAGGCGCATGACGTTTCCTCCTCCGATCAAAAGGCGAAGCGGACGCCGCCGAATACCGAGCGCCCCTCCCCCGGAAAGAACACCGCGCGGTTCACGCCGGGCTGGCGCGCATCGGTGATCGCGGCGAATTCGGCGGTGTAGTGCTTGTCGGTCAGGTTACGCGCATCAACGAACACCGTCGCCGCGCCGATCGCGAAGCCCCCGCTCACATTGAGCAGCGCATAAGCCGGAGCCTTCATCGTATTGGCGTAATCGGCCCATACCGACTTGATTCGCCAGTCGACGAAGGGCTCCACAAACACGCCGTGCGCGCCATCGTAACGCAGCGCGACGCGATATTGATGCTCGGGCGCCACCGGCAGGCGATTGTTGCGATAGACCGGATCATCGACGAAGCGGAAATCGGACCAGGCATAGGTCTGGCGCAGGCGAATGCCCGGCGCGAACCGCCAGTCAAGGCTCGCCTCCACCCCCTGATGCCGCGTCCGCCCGGCGTTGAACACCGTCGCCGGCAGGTTCGCGGCGGGGAGGAAGCTCAGCAATTCCCCATCCACCTCCGCGCGATAATAATCCACATCCCAACTGAAGGCCCCGGCACGGCCGCGCGTGCCGATCTCGGCCGTCCAGGCGCGCTGGGTGTCGAGCGGCACGAACAACGATCCGCTGGTGTTGGTCTGCGTCAGTGCGCCGAAATGCGGCGGTTCGACCGAGCGGGTGTAATTGGCGTAGACCTGCGTTGCGCCATGTTCGAACAACAGGCCGATGCGCGGCGCGAACCAGTCGTAGCTCGTCTCGTCGCGCTTATCGCCGAGCCGGTTGTGATAATCGCGCGTCGCGCGGCCCCATGATCCGCCCGCGACGACCGCGAGTTCGGGTAGCACGAACAGCCGCCCTTCCGCGAACACGTCCAACCCACTGGCGAGTTGCTGCGCGTCCCCGATGCGCGGGCCATCCTGCCCGGCAAAATTGAGATAGAGATCCTGCTCGGTGCCGCCCTGCCGATAATAAGCGCCGAAGAACAGATCGGCCTTGTGCCCCGCGATCTCGCCCGTCACGTCGAAGCGGCCGAACAGCCCCTGCGTATTGGTTGCCTGATCGATCACGATCGAGATCGGGTGATGCAGATCGGTCTGCGTCGCATAGGCACCGCCCTCGAACACGACATTGTCGGACAGGCGCAGTCGCGTCTGGAGCGTGACGCGCTCGACCGTCTGATCGCGCGCCTGCTTGCGCGCGACGACGCCATCGCCGGCGTAGCGTGGGTTGTCCAGCGCGTCGGAAAGCGTCAGCGCGCCGGGAACCTGCTGCCGGATATCAGCGGCATAGCCGATCAGGCGGACTTCGTTATCTTCGTCGAAACTGTAGCCGAGATTGACCGTGCCGCGCGTGACATCGGACTTTTCCTGCTGGCGATAGCCGTCGGAACGGTAGCTGTTGACCGACGCATAATAATCGAACGCGCCGGCGCGGCCCGCCCCCGCCGCCTGCACCCGCCATGTTTCGAACGAACCACCCTCGGCGCGAAAGGTGAACGGGGTTTCGGCCGTCTTGCCATTGGGGGTGACCAGATTCACCGCGCCGCCAAGCTGCGCGCCGCCGAAGCGCAGCGCGTTACCGCCCTTGTACACCTCGATGAAACGCGCGCCGAGCGGGTCAATCTTCTGGAAATCCGAAAAGCCGTCCGCATCGGCGAACGGAACGCCATCCTGCGCCAGCAACACGCCGCGCTGATGATAGCTCTGATCCAGCCCCGAACCCCGGATCGACAGCCGCGATTCATCGCCATAGCGTTTGTTCGCCAGCACCCCCGGCACGTCGCGCAACAGATCGTAAAGCCCGGTGACGCTACGCTCCTGGTAGGTTTCGGCCGCGACCACCGCGACCGATCCCGGCGTCCGCGCCAGCCGCGCGCGCGCTTCCGCCACAACCGCCGGATCGTCCTGCTGCGGCTGGGCGGTGACGATGACATCGGGCTGCTTGCCTTCGCCATCGGCGGCGAATGCGGGCGTGGCAATGATGGTCGAGGCGAGCAGCGCCGCCTGAATGGTCCTGAACATGGAAATCCCCTGTGCGGCGCGCATCGCTGGCGCGCCGGATATGTCGCTGGTGATCGGGCGGGCGCGCGCGGCATCGGCCACGCGTAACCCGTCAGGTCAGGCGATCAGGGGTGGTCCGCGCAAGGGTGGGCGCAGCCGGCCGGGCGCACGCGGCGGCAGCGTCTCGGCGAGCAGCAGCGCGATCGCGAGGATGAACAGCAGCGCCTGCGCGAGCTGAATCGGGTCCGCCCCGCCGATCAGCGGCAGCGCGAGATCCGCAAAGGCGCACGGGCTCTTCGCCTGATCGCCCTCATCGCCGGCATGCCCAGCCTGCTCCAGCCCGGGGATGCTCATCGCCATCGTCGTCGGCCCATAGCCGCTACAGATCGCGATCACGACGCGGCCATTGTCGAGCGTCGGCATGAAGCCGGCGGGCACCAGCACGCGCACCAACAGCGCCGCCGCGAGGATCAGCGCGGCGAGCACGGGAGAAGTGCGCAGGAGGCGACGTAGCGCTGCCATGAGGAGCGGTTAGCCGGGTGGACGCCGGCTGTCATGCGCGATTTACGCCACCAGCATTCCGTCCGTCACTTGCGGCTTCGCGCCGGAAGCCACAGCATCTCAGACGTTTTCTCGACGTCAGCTTCCAGCGCGTCCCGCTGGTCGCATTGCGGATCGGCGACAGCATCGCCGGAATAATTCTGACCTCGGCGGAGATCGCGATTTGATCGGATCCGGCGCGCTGGACTCGCCGGATCACGACGGCGCGCCCACAGAGGCACCGAGCGGGGAAAGCAATCTCTCTCCCCGCTCGGTCACCCCGTGACCAAGGGTTTACCGCCCGAGCAGCACGCGCGCCTGTCCGGCGATCTGCGCCAGCATCGCGGCGTTGGGAGCCGGCGCGTGGCGCGCACGATCGACCAACGCCTTGAACTGCACGACGCGCGGGCCGTTCGCCGCGAGCCATTCCTCGACCAGCTTGCCCGGATCGCTCTTGCCCGCGCGCCCAAGGAAATCGAGCCGCAGCTGCTGGAAATCGCGCGCCAGGCCCGCGATCAGCAACCGCTCCCACGGATCGCTGGAGGTGATGCGCGCAGCATTGGTCTGCGCCCAATCCAGCCCCAGCGCCTGCCCCAGCCGGGTGAAAGCGCGCGTGACCTTGATCTCATCAAGCCCCAGCCGCTCGCTGAGATCGGCAAGGCCGACCGCACCGTCCAGCTCGAACAGCCGCACGACCTTGGCGATCAGCGCCTCCGGCGCGCCGGCCGCTTGCAGCGAGTTGGCGATCCGCCCGCTATGCGCACGCGCTTCGTCCAGCAACAGGTCGCCCGTTTGCGCATCGAGATGCGCAACGCCCTTGCCGATCCGCTTGAGCACCGCTTCGGGCGCGGTGCCCGGCGCGGAGACGCGCAACAGGTCTGCGATCTGGGACCGGGTTGCCGCCGCCACTTCGTCGAACAAGGCGATGCGCGCCGCTTCCGGCATCGCGCCCGTCTCGATCTCGCGCCACAAGGTCGGCAGATCGAGCAGCCGTTCCACCACCACGAACATCGCCGCGATATCGGAAAGCGCCGCGCCCTCCTCCTCGGCCAGCTCGAACGGATGGAGCACGCCGATGCGGTTGATCATCCGGTTGGCGAGCTTGGTCGCGACGATCTCGCCACGCAGCCGGTGCTCGTCGATCGCCTTGCCGAACTTCTCCTGCATCGCCTTCGGGAAAGCGGCGTGGAGATCGGGCTTCAGCGCCGCATCGGTGGCAAGTGGGGCATGCTCGATCGCATCCTGCAACGCGAGCTTCGCGGTGGCGAGCAGCACGGCCAGCTCCGGCCGGGTGAGCCCGCGCCCTTCGATGCCGCGCCGCAGCAGTTCGTCATTGGCGGCCAGCCCCTCGACCTTGCGATCGAGCCGCCCGGCATCCTCGAACATCTCGATCACGCGGACATAGCTCGGCAGCCCACGCGCACCATCGACCTCGGCGATCGACAGCGCGAGCGTCTGGAGGCGGTTATCCTCCAGCACGAGATGCGCGACATCATCGGTCATCGCGACGAGCAGTTCGTTGCGATCCTCGAACGCGAGACGCTTCTCGATCATCTCGCGATTGAGCGCGATCTTGATGTTCACCTCGTTATCCGAACAATCGACGCCCGCCGAATTGTCGATGAAGTCGGTGTTGATACGCCCGCCGCGCGAGGCGAAGGCGATGCGCGCCGCCTGCGTCACGCCGAGATTGGCGCCCTCACCCACCGCGACCGCGCGAAGATCCTCCGCATCGACGCGCAGGCGATCGTTCGCCGGATCGCCGACGGTGGCATTATTCTCGCCCGCCGCCTTCAGATAGGTGCCGATGCCGCCGAACCAGATCAGATCGACCGGGCTTTTCAGGATCGCGGAAATGAGCGCCGTCGGCTCCATCTCGTCCGCCGCGATATCGAGCGCGGCCTTCACCTCCGGCGTCAGCTTGATCGATTTGGCACCGCGCGAGAACACGCCGCCGCCCTTGGAGATCAACGCCTTGTCGTAATCGTCCCAGCTCGAACGCGGCAGCGCGAACAACCGAGCGCGCTCGTTCCAGCTCGTCGCGGGATCGGGCTCCGGATCGAGGAAGATGTGGCGGTGATCGAAGGCCGCGATGACCTTCAGCGTCTTGCTGAGCAACATCCCGTTGCCGAACACGTCGCCCGACATGTCACCGCAACCGACGACACGGATCGACTCGCTCTGCACGTCCACGCCGCGTTCCGCGAAGTGGCGCTGCACCGACACCCAGGCGCCGCGCGCGGTGATGCCCATCGCCTTATGGTCATAACCCTGCGACCCGCCCGAGGCGAAAGCATCGCCCAGCCAGAATTTGTGTTCCAGCGCGATCGCATTGGCGACATCGCTGAACGTCGCAGTGCCCTTGTCGGCCGCAACGACGAAATAGGGATCGTCGGCATCGTGGATCACCACCCCCTTCGGATGCACGATCTTGCCCGCGACGATATTGTCGGTGATCGACAAAAGCGTGCGAATGAAGATGCGGTAGCTCTCCGTCCCCTCCGCCAGCCATGCGTCGCGATCGACCGCCGGGTTGGGAAGCTGCTTCGCATAGAAGCCGCCCTTCGCGCCGCTCGGCACGATCACCGCGTTCTTCACGCGCTGCGCCTTCATCAGCCCGAGGATCTCGGTGCGGAAATCGTCACGCCGATCGGACCAGCGCAGCCCGCCACGCGCGACCGGGCTGGCGCGCAGGTGGATGCCCTCGATACGCGGCGAATAGACCCACACTTCACGCCAAGGAAGCGGCGCCGGAAGGCCGGGAATGCGCGAACTGTCGAGCTTAAACGCCAGCGCCTCGCGGCCCGCATCGGTGAAGGCGTTGGTGCGCAAGGTCGCACCGATCACCGCGCGATAGGCGCGCAGGATGCGATCGTCGTCGATCGCCACCACCGCCTCCAGCCCGGCCTCGATCGCCGCCTCGACCGCCGCCTCATCGCCCTTCGCGCCCGGCTGATGGCTGAGCGCGAAACGATCGATCAGCGCGCGCGTCACCTGCGGCGCGCGCGCCAGCGCATCGACCACGGTGGTGAGGCCATAGCTTACGCCCGCCTGCCGCATGTAGCGGAACCACGCGCGCAGCAGCACCACCGCATCCGGCGCGAGGCCGACATCGAGGATCAGGCGGTTGAACTCGTCATTCTCCGCCTCGCCCTTCAGCACCGCCGCAACGGCACCTTCCAGCACGGCCTTCGTCACCGCATCGTCGGCGTCTTTCGCCTCCAGCGTGAAATCATGGACGTAGCTGTCGGCTTCCTCGCGCAGCCGCGTCGGCCATTCGCCGATCACGCGGAAACCGAAATTCTCCAGCACGGGCACCGCATCGGACAAGGCCAATGCGCCATTGGTCTTGTAGATTTTCAGCCGGCGCTCGCTCGCGACGGTCGCGGGATAGAGATTGACCTGGCGATCGTCGGCGCCTTCCAGCTCCGCGAGCCGGACGATATCCTCGGCTGCATCCTCCGGCGTGCTGACCGTGCGGTAGCTCATCGGGAAAGCCGCCGCCCAGCGCAGCCCCAGCCGCGCGGCGCGTTGCGAGGGCACATGATCGGCCAGCGCGACCTCCACATCGCGCACCC